>NZ_JARXXY010000061.1:0-23943 GCF_029893845.1 Micromonospora sp. A200
GGGTGGGGGCCGCCAATCGGCGGCGCGGGGGCCGGGGGCCCTACACGGTTTTCCGGGACCGGGCGGCCCCAGGATGCACTCCACCAGCACGTACCCCCCCCCGGCGCCCGGGCCCCGCCGGCCCGGCGCGCCGCATGATCGGCTCTGGAGTCGGCGCCGACCGCCGGTTGTTCAGCGGTCGGCCGGGTCAGCCGTTCGGGGTGTCACCGGGTCGGGTCTGTTCGGCGAGGAACCGCTCCAGCTCGGCGCCGAGCTCGTCGGCGGTGGGCAGCGGCCCGGCCTCGGCGGCCAGCAGGTTCTTCTCGCCGCGCCCACGGGCGAACGCGTCGTACTGCTCCTCCAGGGCCTGGACCAGCGCGGCGGCCTCGTCGGTCTGCGCGACCTGCCGGTCGATCTCGACCCGCACCACCTCGGCGGCCGTGCGCAGACCGTCGCTGGGCAGCAGCAGCCCGGTGCTGCGGGAGACCGAGGAGAGCAGCACCTCGGCGGCGGCCGGGTACTCGGTCTGGGCGACGTAGTGCGGCACGTGCGCGGCGAAGCCGATCGCGTCCCGGCCGGCCTCGCCGAGCCGGTACTCGAGCAGATGGCCGACGCTGCCGGGGACCTGCACCCGCTGGAGCCAGGGCTCGTAGCCGGCGATCAGCTCGCGCCGGGTGGCGTGCGCGGTCACCCCGGTGGGGCGGGTGTGCGGCACGGCCATCGGGATGGAGTTCAGCCCGGCGGTGAGTCGGACGCCGAGTCGGGTGGCCAGGGCGGCGACCGCGGCGACGAACCGCTCCCACTGCAGGTCCGGCTCCGGGCCGGTGAGCAGCAGGAAGGGGGTCTCGTCGTCGTCGTGCAGCAGGTGCAGCGCCAGCTCCGGCGCGTCGTAGTGCTCCCAGTGGTCCTCGACGAAGGTCATCACCGGGCGGCGGGAGCGGTAGTCGAAGAGCTGGTCGACGTCGAAGGTGGCGATCTGACGCGATTCCAGCGAGGTGAGCAGCTGCTCACGGGCCAGGCGGCTCGCGCTGCCGGCGTCGACGAAGCCGGTCAGGGCCTGGATCAGCACCGGCTGCCCGAGGTCGGGCAGATCGTCGGTGAGCTGGTACAGCTCGTGTGGGTCGAGCACCGGTCGGACCTCCTGAGGAAACGCGCGTACGGGCCGCCGTGCGCGCACGGCTCCCGGTTCGCCGAACGTACCCGCCCCCGGTATCCATTCCAGCAACGGGCGGTTCGCGGCGATCCTGGCGAGCAAAGACGGACGAAGCGCGCATTTTGTCGATCATCCGAGGCGCGGTTGTCCGTTGGTCTACCAATCGCTCATACGAACGGGGGATATGGTCGATCATGTGGGCCGGGGCGGCGATCTCGACCCCGCCGTTCCGAAACTCCCGCCGCCCAGGCGTCTTCCCGAGATGCCGGTTCTGCGGGGTTACGCACCGCGGCCACGGGGCGCCACCGACGCGTCCCGGTTCGACCCGTCGGATTGTGGCGAGGGCCACTCGCTCACGGTGGGTGACCCGTAAAACGCCTGCCTAACGTCGTCGGATGCGTGACGACGACACCATCGACGACCAGTACGCCCACGAGGGCCCGACTGGCCGTTCGGACGATACCCCCTCGTCCGTTCAGGTCGGCGTTCTCCGTGGCGACCAGGCCGCTCCCTCGCTCCGTACCCGCCTCGGCGCCCTCGTTAACCCCCTGACCCGCCGCCCGTCGCGGGTGGCGCTCGCCTCCGGCGTGGTCTGCTGCCTCGGCGTGGCGGCCTTCGCCGGCGTGCAGGCCCTGCCGGCCGACCGGCTCGACCCGGTCGCCGCCCAGCCGGCACTCACCGAGCGGGCGCAGGAGGGTGTCGCCTCCCGGGGCCAGGCGCGTACCCCGGTCACCGCGACCCCGACCCCCGCCGCCAGCCCGTCCGCCTCGCCGTCGCCGACCGCGACGAAGAAGGCCAAGCCCAAGCCCAAGCCGAAGCCGAAGCCGACGCGGATCGCCCCCGTCGCCGGCCTGGACCGGGCCCAGATGGACAACGCCACGGCCATCGTCAAGGCCGGCCGGAAGATGGGCGTGCCCCGGCAGGCCCTGATCATCGCGGTGGCCACCGCGATGCAGGAGAGCAACCTCTACAACTACGCCAGCGGCGTGCTGCCCGAGTCCCAGAACTACCCCCACCAGGCCATCGGCTGGGACCACGACTCGGTCGGGCTGTTCCAGCAGCGGCCCAGCAGCGGCTGGGGCGAGGTCCGCGACCTGATGGACCCCGAGTACGCCACCCAGGCGTTCCTCTCCGCGCTGCTGGAGATCCCCGGCTGGCAGAACCTGGCGCTGACCGACGCGGCCCAGGCCGTGCAGGTCTCGGCGTTCCCGTGGGCCTACGCCCAGCACGAGTGGCGGGCGACCGAGGTGGTCGAGGCCATCCTGGCCTGATCGTCCCGGGTTGTCGGTTGCCGGTTGTCCGTTGGGGGTACACATGATGCACGACCACCGAACGGAGGACGACATGTCACTGGTGCAACGGATCAGGGCGTTCCTGCGCTCGCCGCGCGGGCAACAGCTGGTCGACCGGGGCCGGCGTGAGTTGGCCAAGCCGGAGAACCAGGCCAAGCTCAGGCAGGTGGCCAACCGGTTCTCCAGCCGCCGCCGCTGATCGTCCCCCGCTCGCCCTCGACACCGGGAGCCCCCGTGACCGACTCCGCCCCCGTCGACGACGAACCCACCGCCCCCACCCCGCCGCCGGCCAGCCCGGCGGCGGCGGTCACCCCGCCGGCCGCCCGGACGGGCGAGCCGGACGCCCCCGAGGCGCCGCCCGCCCGGCTCTGGGACCGGATGCGGGAGGACCCGCAGTACGCGCCGGAGCACCTCGCCCTGGAGGCGGTGCGCCGGCTGGGGCCGGAGGCCGCCGAGTGGGCGGCTCGGGCCCGTGCCGCGCGCCCCGACGTCTCCGCCGACGACCTCGCCGAGCAGGCGGTCCGCAAGTTCGTCAACCAGGCCCGCCTCTCCGGAGCGGTCTCCGGCGTGGCCGGGCTCCCCGGCGCGGTGATCGACGTCGGCGTGCTGGCCTGGACCCAGGCCCGGCTGGTGCTGCACATCGCCGCCGCGTACGGGGTGGACCCGGTGCACCCGGACCGGGCCACCGACCTGCTGGTGCTGCAGAAGGTGCACAAGGTCGCCGAGAGCGCCCGGCTGGCCCTGGGCGTGGCGGCGGGGCGGGAACGCGCCGGAGCCCTGTTCGGCCACGGCGCGCAGAACCCGCTCGGCAAGGTGATGCTCCGCCTCGGCGTGCGGCTGGCCCAGATGGCCGGGGTCCGCGCGGCGAAGCGGATGTTCGCCAAGGTCGTGCCGGGCGCCGCCATCATCCTCGGCACCTGGGCCAACTCCTCGGCCACCAAGGACCTCGCCGAGCGCGCCTGCGCGCTCTACCGGGCCGGTCGGGGCGGCGTGCCGCAGCCCCGCCGTTCCTGACCCGCACGGCAGTACGGCGGTGTCCCGGTCTCCGGGGCGCCGCCGTTTCGCGTGTCCGCTGGGCAACAGCGGTCCACGCCGCGCGCGGTCGGCGGCCGACCGTTCCATCTCAGGCTCTGCCGGTCGGCCCGAGCGTCCCGGTGACCCGCTCGGAATGCCCGTCAGAGTCGCCAGCCGGCGGTGGAGAAGCTGACGTCGGCGAGCCGGTTCTGCCCGGCCACGTTGGGGTGGAACCAGTCGAGCCCGTTCACCTCGTCCAGGGTGAAGCGCACC
Source organism: Micromonospora sp. A200 (assembly GCF_029893845.1). Classification (NCBI taxonomy): domain Bacteria; kingdom Bacillati; phylum Actinomycetota; class Actinomycetes; order Micromonosporales; family Micromonosporaceae; genus Micromonospora; species Micromonospora sp. A200. Next base: position 3,712 of record NZ_JARXXY010000061.1, read on the forward strand.
CGGTGCACCGCCCCGCCGTCGTGCCGGCAGCGCGTCCCGTACGCCCGGCAGGCCGCCTTCAGTTGGGCGTTGTAGTCGTCGATCCGGTCCCGGAACCTGGCCCGGCGGGCCCGGTCGGCCGGGGCGGTGGAGGTCGGGTTGGCCAGCAGCGAGGGGCAGATGCCGGCCCGCCAGATCCGGGTGGCCCGCGAGTCGGTGTGCCCGACCTCCCAGAGCCGGTACAGGTCGGGGATGCTCACCACCAGCACGCGGGCCTTCGGTCGCCCCTTGCGCAGCACCCGCAGGCCACGGTCGACCTGGGTGCGGAACGTCGCCACCGGCGTCATCGTGTCGATGTCGTCGCGGCAGGCGTCGTTGGCGCCGATCAGCACGGTCACGTAGTCGGCCTTGTCGCGTACGGCCGCCTGCGCCTGCCCGGCGAGCGCCTCGGCGCGCGCCCCGGGCACGGCATGGTTGTGAGCCCGGCCGCGGATGTCCGGGTTGGCCTCGAGCAGCCGGCGGTAGTGGCTCTCCACCCGGATGCCGTCCCCTGTGGACCAGGAGTTGCGCTGGCAGGAGGTGAGCACGAGGCAGGAGCCGAAGCCGGTGGTGATCGAGTCGCCGAGCGCGGCCATGGTGGTGGGCAGGCCGGACTGGCCGGATTCCCGCGTCGGCCGGGGCGAGGCGTTGCCGCCCTCCTCGCACGCGAGGGCGACCAGCGCCAGCAGGCAGGCGACGGCGGCGACCCAGCGTCGAGGCATTGTGTTCCCCCGGTCCGGCGGCGCAGAGCGACAGCGCGGTAACTCTACGGGGGCGGCCGGCCGGGTCGGGCCGTTCGTGTCGACTTTCAGGCAGAGTAAATATTTAGAAACATGGATTTGTTAGGCCGGGTCAGCGGGACGCCCGCCACGGTGGCCGCTGCCCGTGCAGCCACCAGTGCAGCGCCCGGGTGATCCAGGGCAGCACCAGGTACGTCATCAGCGGCGTCAGGCAGAGCGTCATGAGCAGCGTCCGCGCGGCCAGCGGCACCCCGCCGATGAACCGGGCGGTGAGCAGGGTGGCGGCCAGGCTCAGCGGAAAGAAGGCCAGCCAGATCGTCACCGCCTGCTTCCAGCGCGGCGGGGACACCGGCGCGGCCGGCTCGCCGACGGCCGGCGCCAGGGTCTCGACCACGTGGTCGACCGGCGGGTCGAACCAGCCCTCGATGCCGGTGCGCCGCTCGACCCGGGTGTGCTCGACGATGCCCTGCGCCGAGGTGAGCCACCAGTTGCGCTGCGGGGACTCCTCCCAGCGGCGCAGCGTCTCGTGGTCGGCGAACCGGTAGAGCATGTGCCACTCCGGCGAGCCGGGCGCGCTCTGCACCCAGCCCATGCCGAGGAACCCCGGAAAGCTCTCGGCCAGCACGCTGCCGGCCCGCATCCAGGCGACCATTTCGTGGGCGCGCGCGGGATCGGCGCGCCGGGCGATGGCGACGGTCACCGGCACCGCGTGGGTCATGGTCATGCCCTCATCCTTCCCGCCCGCGCCGGTGTCGGCCCGGTCGTGGCGCGTCGGTGTAACGCAACCCACCGCCGGCCGCATCCGCGGCATACCCGCTCCGTGGCCGGCATCACCGCCTCGCCGTTCCGAGCCACCCCGGACCCCTGAGCCCGTCGGCCCTGGCCCGGTTTGCGGCGGGTGGCGGTGACGTCTCGACGGGATGGCGCGACACGCCGCGAACGGGGCCCCGAGGTCCGGTTCGCGGGCGGGCGGCGGATGGGACGGCGGCGGTCGGTGCGGCGGCTGGGGCGGGCGGTTAGGGCCCGTCCTGCGGGGGTAGGCCGGAGGAATGACGAGATCGCAGCCCCGGCGTGCCCGTGGCACGGTCGGCCACGCGTACAGCGCGTTGAACCTCCGGCTCGCGCTGGCCCTGTTCGGCCTGGTCACCATGACCGTCTTCGCGGTGCTGGCGTTCTGGGCCGACGTGGTCTGGTTGGGGGTGGTGTGCGCGGTCTTCGCCGTGGTCGCCGTGGTCGACCTGGTCGTCATCCAGCGCCGCCGCGCCGCGCGCCGCCGTGAGGAGCCGGGCGTGCGGCACTCACTCTTCGAGTGACAGGAGTACGAGATGCCCATCGCCACCACCAATCCCGCCACCGGCCAGCTGCTCAAGTCGTACGAGCCGATGTCGGCCGAGCAGATCGACGCCGCGATCGACCGGGCCGACGTGGCGTTCCGGGACCTGCACGGCACCACGCTCGCCCAGCGGGCGCAGTGGATGAACGCCGCGGCCGACCTGCTCGACGCGGAACGGGACGCCACCGCCCGGCTGATGACCACCGAGATGGGCAAGACGTACGTCGCGGCGCAGGCCGAGGTGACCAAGTGCGCCACCGCCTGCCGGTTCTACGCCGCCAACGCCGAGCGGATGCTCGCCGACGAGCCGGCCGACGCCGGTGCGGTCAAGGCCAGGCGGGCCTTCGTGCGGTACCAGCCGATCGGGCCGGTGCTCGCGGTGATGCCGTGGAACTTCCCGCTCTGGCAGGTGATGCGGTTCGCCGCGCCGGCGCTGATGGCCGGCAACACCGGCCTGCTCAAGCACGCCTCCAACGTGCCGCAGACCGCCCTCTATTTGGAGGAGTTGTTCCGCCGGGCCGGCTTCCCCGAGGGCGCGTTCACCACCCTGCTGGTCGGCTCGGAGGCCGTGGACCCGATCCTCAGCGACCCGCGGGTCCGCGCCGCCACGCTGACCGGCAGCGAGGGGGCGGGCCGCTCGATCGGCCAGATCGCCGGGCGGGAGCTGAAGAAGACGGTGCTGGAACTCGGCGGCAGCGACCCGTTCGTGGTGATGCCGTCGGCCGACCTGGACCGCGCCGCCGAGGTCGCCACCACGGCCCGCTGCCAGAACAACGGCCAGTCCTGCATCGCCGCCAAGCGGTTCATCGTGCACACCGACGTCTTCGACGCCTTCGCCGACACGTTCGCGGCCAACATGTCCGCGCTGCGGGTGGGCGACCCGATGGACGAGAACACCGACGTGGGGCCGCTGGCCAGCGAGCGCGGCCGGGACGAGATCCACGCCCAGGTGCAGGACGCGGTCGACCACGGCGCCACCGTGCTCTGCGGCGGCGAGAAGCCCGCCGGCGCCGGCTGGTTCTACCCGCCGACCGTGGTCACCGACCTGAACCCGCAGATGCGGATGTGGTCGGAGGAGGTCTTCGGGCCGGTCGCCGGCCTGTTCCGGGTGTCGTCCTACGCCGAGGCGATCGAGGTCGCCAACGGCACCGCCTTCGGCCTCGGCTCGAATGCCTGGACCACCGACCCGCAGGAGCAGGAGCGCTTCGCCGTCGACCTGGACGCCGGCAGCGTGTTCATCAACGGGATGACCACCTCGTACCCGGAGTTGCCGTTCGGCGGCGTGAAGAACTCCGGCTACGGCCGGGAGCTGTCCGCGCTCGGCATGCGGGAGTTCTGCAACACCAAGACCGTCTGGGTGGGCGAGGGCGCGGCATCGGCCGGCGCCGGCGCGCACGCCGAGTAGCGCCGCTTTTGGCCGGACACCGTCATGGGTAGGGAAGAACCCCATGACGGTGTTCGGCTTCCACGCCTCCCACGAGCAGATCCACCCGAGCCGGCTGCTGGATGCGGTGATCCACGCCGAGCGGGCCGGCTTCGACGCCGCCATGTCCTCGGACCACTTCTCGCCGTGGAGCGCCCGGCAGGGCCAGTCCGGCTTCGCGTGGTCCTGGCTCGGCGCCGCCCTCCAGGCCACCGGCCTGCCGTTCGGCGTGGTCAACGCGCCCGGCCAGCGCTACCACCCGGCGATCATCGCGCAGGCGATCGGCACCCTCGGCGCGATGTACCCGGGCCGGTTCTGGGCCGCGCTGGGCACCGGCGAGGCGAGCAACGAGCACATCACCGGCGACGGCTGGCCGCGCAAGGACGTGCGCGCCGCCCGGCTGCGCGAGTGCGTCGACGTCATCCGGGCGCTGCTCGCCGGCGAGGAGGTCAGCCACGACGGCCTGGTCCGGGTCGACCGGGCCCGGCTCTGGACCCGCCCGGAGCAGCCGCCGGCCCTGATCGGCGCGGCGGTCAGCGTCGCCACCGCCCGCTGGTGCGCCGAGTGGGCGGACGGCCTGATCACCGTCAACGCCCCCACCGCCCACCTGCGGCAGATGATCGACGCCTACCGGGACGCCGGCGGACGCGGCCCGCTGCACCTGCAGGTGCACGTCAGCTGGGCGCCCGAGCAGGCCGAGGCCGAGGCGATCGCGTATGACCAGTGGCGCAGCAACGTCTTCGCCCCGCCGGTCTGCTGGGACCTGGACACCGCCGAGCACTTCGACGCGGTCTCCGAGCAGGTGCCGATGGAGAAGGTCGTCGAGGTCGTCAACATCTCGGCCGACCCCGGCCGGCACGTCGGCTGGCTGGAGGAGTACGTCGAACTCGGCTTCGACCAGATCGCCCTGCACCACGTCGGGCAGGAGCAGCGCGCCTTCATCGACACGTTCGGCGCGCAGGTGCTGCCGAAGCTGCGGACCACGGCCTGATCTCGTCGCGCCCGCGCGCCCCCTAGGCTCGTACCCATGGAGGCTCTGTTCGAGGTCGTGGTCTTCCTCGCGATCGCGACGTTCGGCGCGGCGCTGGCCCGGCGGCTGGGCGTGCTCGCGCCCATCCTGCTGGTGGTCCTCGGTCTCGGCCTGTCCTTCCTGCCCGGCTTCCCGCAGGTGCGGCTCGACCCGGACCTGGTCTTGGTCGGCATCCTGCCGCCGCTGCTCTACGTCGCGGCCCTGGAGACGTCGGTGCCGGCGTTCCGGCTGAACCTGCGGCCGATCCTGCTGCTGGCGGTGGGACTGGTGCTGTTCACCGCGTTCGTGGTGGGCACCGTCGTGTACCTGCTCATGCCGGGCCTGCCGTACGCGATCTGCCTGGCGCTCGGCGCGGTGGTGGCGCCGCCCGACGCGGTGGCCGCCACGGCGGTGGCCCGGCGGGTTGGGCTGCCCCGCCGGATCGTCACCATCCTGGAGGGCGAGAGCCTGGTCAACGACGCCACCGCGCTGGTGCTGCTCCGTATCTCGATCATCGCCGCGACCGTGAGCGGCGGCCGGGTGGAGTTCGGGGAGGTGGCCTGGGAGGTGCTGCGCTCCACCGGCGGCGGCGTCCTGGTCGGCCTGCTCGGCGTGGCCGTCTTCGGCTATCTGCACAAGCGAACCGGTGACGCGCTCCTGGAAAACGCGCTGTCGCTGATCGTGCCGTTCGCAGTGGTCTTCGCCGCCGAGGAGATCCACGCCTCCGGGGTGGTCGCGGTCGTGGTGACCGGGCTCGGGATCGGCCACAAGATGCCGCTGCTGATGTCGGCGGCCTCGCGGCTGCAGGTCGGCGCGTTCTGGCGGCTGGCCCGGTTCCTGCTGGAAGGGCTGGTCTTCCTGCTGGTCGGCCTCCAACTACGGGAGGTGGTCCGCGACCTCGACGAACCGATCGGCCGGCTGGCCGGCGTCACCCTGGCGGTGCTGCTCGCCGTCTTCCTGTCCCGGTTCGTCTGGCTCTTCCCCGCCACCTACCTGGCCCGGCTGATGCCCCGGGCGCGACGCCGGGACCCGGCCCCACCGGCGCGGGTGCCGATCATCATCGGCTGGGCCGGGATGCGCGGGGTGGTGACGCTCGCCGCCGCGCTGGCCCTGCCGCTGACCCTGGCCGGGGGCCGGCCCTACCAGCGGGAGCTGTTCATCTGGCTGGCCTTCGCGGTGATCGTGGTGACCCTGGTGGCGCAGGGGGCCACCCTGCCGATGGTGGCCCGCCGCCTCAAGCTGCCGCCGGACGACCCGGTGCAGGACGCGCTCTCCGCCGCGGCGGTGCAGCAGCAGGCCAGCAAGGCGGCCCGGGACCGGCTGTACGAGCTGGCGCCCGGCGCGCCGTCGTCGGTGGTGGAGCGGCTGCGCCAGCTCCTGGAGGCGCGGACCAACCTGGCCTGGGAGCAGCTGGGCGGCGAGGGCCGGGAAACCCCGTCCCAGGCGTACGGCCGGCTGCGACAGGAGATGATCGACGCCGAGCGGGAGGTGTACCGGGCCGCGCGTGACTCCGGCCGGATACCGGAGGAGGTGCTGGTGCGGGCGTACCGTGACCTGGACCTGGAGGAGTCTTTGCTGACCCGGGAGGCCGACGAGTGAGCTGCCAGCATCTGACCGAGGCGGGCGACGCCGAGCCGCAGGCCGAGGACGTCTGCCCGGACTGCGTCGCCATCGGCAACGACTACTGGGTGCACCTGCGCGCCTGCCTGACCTGCGGGCACGTGGGCTGCTGCGACTCCTCGCCGTACCAGCACGGGACGAAGCACTTCGAGTCCAGCGGGCACCCGGTGATGCGCTCGATCCAGCCGGGGGAGACCTGGCGCTGGTGCTTCGTCGACGAGGAGATCGGCTGACCGGTCCGGTTTCCCGGATCAGTGGCGGCCGGCGGCTCTCCGTCGAGCGGCAGCACCGGGCGCCGGTGCGGGCAGGTCGTCCGCCGGCTGCCCCGCACCGCCGGCGAGAGCCCGCCGGGTCAGGGTCGGGACGAGCAGCCCGACGAGCGCGAAGAGCAGGGCCAGCGCGCACCACCCGGCGACCCCGCCGTCGAGGACCGCCCAGGTCAGCAGCGCGGGTCCCACGGCCCGGGCGAGGCCGGCGAGCACCCCGTCCACCCCCAGGTACGCCCCGATCGACTCCGGCGCGGCCAGCCCGTAGGCGAGCCCCGCGCCGGCGCTGCCGTGCCACAGGTCGCCGACGGTGTAGACGGCGGTGGCGAGCAGCAGCAGCCCGGTCGCCGGCCCGGCCGGTGTGCCGGTGGTGGCCGCGTACAGCAGCATCGCCACCGCCAGCACCAGGCCGGCCCGGCGCATCGCGGCGGCGGCCGGGACGGCGGTGTCCGCGCCCCGGGCCAGCCGCACCGCCAGCAGCACCGTGAGCGACGTGTTGACCAGCAGCACCGCCGACACCACGGCCGGCGGGGCCCCGGTCCGGCTCACCGTCCACAGCGGCACGACCAGGGTGAGCACCGTGGCGTGCAGTGCCAGCACCGCCGATGCCCCGCTGACGGCCAGGAACGGCCGGTCCCGCAGCGCCCGCGCCCGACCCGACGTCGCCGGCCGCGCCGGGGGCGGGTAGCCGGGCAGCCGCATCAGCAGCGCCGCCGACACCAGATAGGTGATCGCGTTGCCGACCACCAGCACCTGGTACGCCAGATGCGTGTCGGCCGCGAGCGCGAACGCGGCCAGCCCGGCGCCGAGCGCGATGCCGAGGTTCGCCACCGCGCGCAGGGTGGCGAACGCGGGCACCCGCCCCTCGGGCCCGCCGACGGCGGCGACCAGGGCGGCGCGGACCGCCAGGTTGCCGGCGGTGAGCAGCGCGTCCAGCATCGCCACCACCAGGAACGCGGGGAAGGACCCCACCAGCAGGTACGCCCCGGCGACCGCGGCCTGGAGCAGTTGCAGCAGCGCGCGCAGCGTACGCGGGTCGCGGCGGTCGGCCAGGCCGCCGAGCGGGACGGCGGCGGTCAGCCCCAGCAGCCCGGCCAGGGTGAGCCCCAGCCCGACCGAGGCGGCACTCAGCCCGACGTCCCGGGTCAGGTAGAGGGGCGCGCCGGCCAGCCAGAGCCCCGAGCCGACGGTGTTGGCGAGCGTGGCCAGGGCCAGGGTGCGCAGCCGGCCGGGCGGCGGCAGTGGCGACCAGCGCCCGTGAACGGTCATCGGCTCGACCGTATGGACCGGCCGCCGCCGGCGGGGACCCGAAGCGGGCGACGCCGGTCACATCCATAACCAGCATATGACGAATCCGGTATTCCACAGACGCCCATCGATACGTCTAGCATCAATGAACATCTATCGATGGGAGGTCGGATGTTCCGACGACAAAGCTTCTCGCGTACCGCGGGCACCCTGCTCGCGCTGGTGCTGGCGGCGCTCGGCCTGGTGGCGGTCGAGGCGACGGCGGCCTCGGCGGCCGTCCGGACCGTCTACTACGACGCCAGCCGGGCCGGCGAGTTCCGCACCAACTTCGACCAGGCCGCCACGATCTGGAACAGCTCGGTGAGCACCGTCCGGCTCGCGCCGCGCACCCCCGGCAACGTCACCATCTACGTCGACGACGGCTGGCCCCGGGCGCAGCCGACCGGGCTCGGCTCCGGCCGGGTGTGGATGGGCCGGCAGGCGGTGAACCAGGGGTACGACCGGACCAGGATCGCCACCCACGAGATGGGCCACATCCTCGGCCTGCCCGACCGGCGTACCGGGCTCTGCTCCGACCTGATGTCCGGCAGCAGCGCGCCGGTGTCCTGCCGGAACGCGTACCCGAGCGCCGCCGAGGCGTCCCGGGTGAACTCGCTGTTCGGCGGCACGCTCACCGCGCCCACCACCGGGGTCAGCTACACCTGGACCGGCGCCGAGGACCCCGGGCCGTTCGTGGTCGGTGGTCGCCCGGCCAGCGAGAACTACCCGTGGATGGTCTACGTCTCCGGCTGCACCGGGACGCTGATCAAGGCGAACTGGGCGGTCACCGCCCGGCACTGCTCGACCCCGTCGTCGGTGCGGGTGGGCAGCGTCAACCGCACCAGCGGCGGGACCGTGGTCCGGGTGACCAGGGCGGTGAGCCACCCGTCCGTGGACGTGAAGCTGCTGCAACTGGCCAGCTCGGTCGGCTACGCCCCGGCACCGATCCCGGGCACCTCCGGCGCCGTCGGCACGGCCACCCGGATCATCGGCTGGGGGCAGACCTGCCCGCAGCGGGGCTGCGGCTCCGCACCCGCGGTCGCCAACGAGCTCGACACCTCCATCGTGGCCGACAGCCGCTGCATCGGCATCAACGCGACCTACGAGATCTGCACCAACAACACGAACGGGAACTCCGGGGCCTGCTACGGCGACTCCGGCGGCCCGCAGGTGCGGCGGATCAACGGGGTGTGGAACCTGATCGGCGCCACCAGCCGGGCCGGCAACAACAACCCCACCTGCGCCACCGGCCCGTCCATCTACGTCGACCTGCCGTCGATCCGCTCCTGGATCAACACCCAGGTGGGCGGCCTGCCCGCCTGAGCGCGACCCGTACACCCGGGGCGTCCGTTCCTACCGCAGCGGGCGCGGACGCCCCACCGGGCCGCCCCGACCGCCGCCGTTTCCGGAAGCGGTCGCGGCGGTCCGGTTCGTCGGCCTGACCGCCGCCGGCCGGGCGGTGTGACCGCTGCCGGTCCGAGTCGGACGGTCCGGGTCGGCCGGGCGGCCGAAATTCGGTGGGCGGCGCGCGCCGCAGCTGGTTGGGTCTGGGCCGTGGAGCGGATCAGAACGGCCCGGACGGACGAACTCGCCGACCTGCAACGGATCGAGGTGGCCTCCGGCGCGCCGTTTCGGGAGATCGGCATGGTCGACATCGCTGACGCGCCGCCGCTCGATTTGGACGTGCTCGGCGAGGGCCAGCGGGCCGGCCGGGTCTGGGTGGCCCTCGGGCCGGACGACCAGCCGATCGCCTTCGCCGTGGCGCACCTGGTCGACGGCTGCGCCCACGTCCAGCAGCTCAGCGTCCACCCCAGCCACGCCCGCCGAGGCGTCGGCCGGCGGCTGCTCGACCACGTTGCCGGCTGGGCGGGGCAGCGGGGCCTGCCGGCGCTCACGCTGACCACCTTCCGCAGCGTGCCGTGGAACGCGCCGTATTACGCCCGGTGCGGGTTCGTGGAGCTGTCGGCGGCGCAGGTCGGCCCCGGCCTGGCGGAGGTGTTGGCGGCCGAGGCGGCGCTGGGGCTCGACATGACCGACCGGGTCGCGATGCGCAGGGCCACCCGCTAGCGGACGGGGCCCCCGGCCGTTGGTCGCCGCCCCCGGCCCGAGTGGCCGCATTTTCACGGAAAGAGTGGCTTCCCGGCTCGGGGAGGCCACTCTTTCGGTGGACGTGCGCGGATCTTGAACCGGCGCGCGGGGTGCCGGAATGAGGGGTCAGGACAGGGTGCAGGCGGCGCCGTTGAGGGTGATCAGGTTGGGGGTGGGGTTGGCGAGGGTGCCGGCCTTGCCGAGCAGGCCGAAGGTGACGCTGCCGCCGGGCGGGACCTTCCCGTTGTACGACAGGTTCCGGGCCGTCACGGTGGCCCCGGACTGGCTGACCTGGGCCGTCCACGCCTGCTCGACCTTCTGGTCACCGGTGAAGGCGTACCGGACGGTCCAGCCGTTCACCGCGCTCGTGCCGGTGTTGCGGATGGTCACCTGGGTGTTGAAGCCGTCCGGCCAGGTGCCGTGCACCTGGTACGTGGCGGCGCAGGTCTGCGCGGGTACCGCCCCGGCGTCGCCCTGGTCGGCGAGGAACGAGGCGAGCCAGGCCAGCGCCGAGTTCCAGTTGATCGCCACCTCGTTGGTCGCGTACGAGTTGATGTCGTCGACGTAGCAGAACATCGGCTTGCAGCCGGCGAGCAGCTGGGCGGCGTACGGGTCCTGGAGGGCGGCGTTCGGACCGCCGGCCAGCGAACCGGCCGGCGGCTTCGGCAGGTCGGGGTTCAGCTGGTGGCCGAAGATGCGGCTGTGCTGGTTGCGGGCGTGCTGCTCGCCCCAGCCGGTCACGTATGACATGTTGAGCGCGTTGCGGCCGAGCAGGTAGTCCGTCGCCTGCACCGCCCCGTCCCGGTAGGTCGCGTTCCGGGTGAGGTCGAAGGCGGTGGCCAGCACGATCGCGTTGTTGACGACGTTGCTGTTGCTGCCCCACACGTAGTTGCCGGCGTCAGCGGGCAGCGGCAGGCCGTACGCCTGGGCGCGCAGCGCCGCCAGGTACCGGTCGGCGGCCTCGGTCACCGAGGCGCGGATCCGGGTCTTCTCGGCGGCCGGCAGGCCGTTCGGCACGGTGGCCAGGTCGAGGCGGCCGAGGGCGGCCACGCTCTGCCAGCCGAAGGCCCCGCCGGCGGCGAAGACGTCGCCGGTGTGGTGCGGCGAGGCGGTCAGGTCGTCCAGGTAGCTCTTCTTCCCGGTGGTCAGGTACAGCTCGACCGCGGCCCAGTAGAACTCGTCGGTGACGGTGGTGTCGTCGTACGCCCCGCCGCCGGTGCCGTCGGCCGCGCTGGCGTAGCTCGCCGGGTGCGCTTTCGCGGCCGCGTACGCGGTTCTCGCGGCGGTGCCGCAGTGGGCGGAGAAGGCCGTGTCGTAGGGGGCGAAGAGGCGGGCGCACTGGGCGGCGACGGCGGCCAGGTTGAGGGTGGCCGCGGTGGACGGCGGGTGCAGCTCGCGCGGCTGCGGGTCCTCGTGCGGGGCCAGCGGCAACCCGGTCCAGTTCCGGTCATGGATCTTGTGGTGGGCCATCCCGGCGAGCGGCCGGCCGGCCGGCACCTGCATGCGCAGCAGGAACTCGAGCTCCCAGCGGGCCTCGTCGAGCACGTCGGGGACCGCGTTGCCGCGCTCGGGCACCCGCAGGGTCGCGTCGCCCAGCGCCGCGCCGCCGTCGGCGGTCTCCGCCGTCCTGGTCCGCTCGAAGGTGTTCAGGAGCTGGTAGGTGGCGATGCCGCCGTTGACCACGTACTTGCCGTGGTCGCCGGCGTCGTACCAGCCGCCGCGCACGTCGAGGGGGTAGTCGCAGACGCCGGGCTGGCAGGGCACCTCGGTGTCGCCCTGGTTGGGCGCGACGCCCATGTGGCCGGCCGGGCGGGCGTACTCGGCGCCGATCAGGTCGCCGTCGATGGGGGTGCCGCTGCGCTGGGCGTAGAAGAACTGGAGCGAGTCGGCGCGCAGCCGGTCGTAGCGGCCGCCGGAGATGTCGAACGGGTGGCTGGTCTCGCCGTCGGCGACCAGGGTGTAGCCGGTGCCCGGCGTGCGGTACGCGGAGAAGTCGACGGTCTGCACGTGCTGCCCGGAGGCGGCGTCCACCCCGCGCGGGGTGCTCTCGCCGCTGGCCACCACCGCGCCGGCCGCGGACCGCAGCTCCCAGCGCAGCGGGTCGGTCGCCTCGGTCACCACGGTGGCGTTCTTCGGCCCGCCCGGCAGGTAGCCGACCTGGTTGACCCGCACCCGGGGGCCGGTGTCCGGCTGGTAGGGCGGGGCCGCCTCGCCGCCGCGCAGCGAGACGTTGTCGAGGCAGATCCGCTGCTCGGCGGCGGACCCGCCGACCTGGAAGATCAGCTGCGCGGCGGGGTTGTCGTCGGGCACGGTGAAGGTCTGCTCGACCCGGGTGCTCTCGGGGCCGGCGGTGGCGCCCACGGCCGCGTACGTGGTGTAGGGGGCGCTGCCGAGCTGGAGGACGGCCTTGATCGCGGCGCCGGGGGTGGCGGAGACGTCGAAGCCCAGCCGGTACTCCGCGCCGGCGTTGAGCCGTACCCCGTCCTGGCCGATGCCGGCGTCCCAGGGATTGGCCGACCCGCCGGGGACAGTGGTGCAGAGCCGGCCGTCGGCCGCGTCCAGCGCGCCGGTGCCGTAGGAGAACCAGGGGGAGACACCGGCGCTGAAGTCGCCGTTGCTGAGCTGTTCGGGGGCGTCCGGCGGGACCTCGGCGTGGGCCACGCCGGCGCCGGCGCCGGTGAGGGCCAGGGCGGTCGCCGCCAGCAACGCGAGGTGGCGGCGTCGGATTGGGATCACGGGGGATTCCTTCCGGGCGGGGGAGCGGTGGGGGTCGGGGAGGGAGCGATGCCTGGGAGCGCTCCCAACGTCGCCCCGATGTTTCCAGCGCATCGCGTCGGTGTCAATTGATCGGGCTGGATGACCTTCCGGCCGCGGTCGACGGCCCCCGGGAACGTGAAGGACAGTGAGATTCGCCGCGCCACGACCCGTCGTCCTGATCTCCTAGAGACAACAGCGGCCTTCGCCTGGCAGGCTGCCTCCCATGACCCTGAAGCTTCGTTCCGTCGGGACGAGCGACCGTGGGCTGATCCGAAGCGGAAACCAGGACGCCCTGCACGCCGGTGCCTGGCTCGTCGCCGTCGCCGACGGCATGGGCGGGATGGCGGCCGGCGACCTGGCCAGCCGGATCGCCATCGACGCGATCGCGCCCCTGGACGTGGAGACCCCCGAGGACGCTCTGGTGGCGGCGCTGCAGAGCGGCATCGAGCTGGCCACCGCGCGGATCCGCCAGGCGGTCGCCGAGGATTCGGAACGGCAGGGCATGGGCACCACACTGACCGCCCTGCTCTTCTCCCGGACCGGCAGCTGCCTCGCCCTGGCCCACATCGGCGACTCCCGGGCCTACCTGTTCCGTGAGGGCACGCTCAAGCAGATCACCCGGGACGACACCTTCGTGCAGATGCTCGTCGACCAGGGCGTGATCAGCCCCGAGGAGGCCGCCAGCCACCCCCGGCGGGCGGTGGTCACCCAGGCGCTCCAGGGCGAGGACGTCTCCCCGACGTACGCGACCATGGTCCCCTGGGCGGGGGACCGCTGGCTGCTGTGCAGCGACGGCCTCTCCAACGTGGTCCGCCCGGACACCCTCGCCGAGGTGCTGGCCGAGACCGCCGACCGGGAGCTGTGCGCCCGCCGTCTGATCGACCTCGCGCTGCGGGCCGGCGGCCCGGACAACGTCACCGTGCTGATCGCCGACATCGTCGAGGAGTGAGCCGGAGCCGGTTCAGCGGCGCCGGGGTGTGGCGTGCCGGGTGGGCGTGGCGCTGCCCGGGTCCTCCGGCCACGGGTGGCGCGGGTAGCGGCCGCGCAGCTCGGCGCGGACCTGCGGGTACCCGGTACGCCAGAACGACGCCAGGTCGGCGGTGACCGCCACCGGCCGGCCGGCCGGGGAGAGCAGGTGCAGCAGCACCGGCACCCGGCCGTCGGCGATCCGGGGCGCGGCCGGCCAGCCGAACGTCTCCTGGAGCTTCACCGCCAGCACCGGCGCCGCCGGGTCCGCGTAGTCGACCCGGATCTTCGAGCCGCTGGGGACCTCGATCCGCTCCGGCGCCAGCTCGTCCAGCCGGGCAGCCTGCCGCCACGGCAGCAGCCGGCGCAGCGCGGCGGCCACGTCGATCCGGGCCAGGTCGGCCCGCCGTCGCGCGGCGGCCAGCTCCGGGCCGAGCCAGTCGTCGACGGCCGCGAGCAGCGCGTCGTCGCTGACCTCGGGCCACTGCTCGCCGAGCGCCCGCCGGCAGAACGCCATCCGCTCCCGCAGCGCGCGGGCCGCCGGCGTCCAGCTCAACACCGACAGCCCTTCCTGGCGCAGCCCATCGCGCAGCGCCGCCGCCAGCAACGTCTGCTCCGGCCGGGCCAGCCGGCGGGTCAGCAGCTCGATCGCACCGAGCCGGACCACCTCCCGGGCCACCACGTCACCGTCGACCCAGCCGACCTCCCGCGCCTCGCGCAGCAGCGGTCCGCCCGCCTCCCGGGCGGTGACCTCGTCCAACCCCGCCGCCAGCCGCACCCGGGCGGTCGGCGCCCCGGGTGACCGGTCGGCCACCGCGACGGCCAGCCAGTCGACGCCCGCCAGCCCCGACCCGGGCGCCAGCTCCGCCGCGGTCCCACCCGCCATCAGGTACGACCTCCCCCCGGCCCGGCGGACCCGGGCCAGCCGTTCCGGGTACGCCAGCCCCACCAGCAGCCCGGCGGCCAGGTCGTCGGGCAGGTGGTCCCGGCCCCCGACATCGGGAGCGGTGGGCAGGGCGGCGCGCAGCCGGCGTACCTCGGTCCGCCAGCGGGCGGTGGCCCCCGGGTCGGCGTTGCCGCGCAGCCGCCGCCAGCCGGCGACCAGGTCGTCGTCCCGGCCGGTCAGGCCCTCCTCGGCCAGCAGCGCGACCAGCTCCGCCGCCCGGTCGGCGCCGACCCGGGGCGCGCCGTCGAGCAGGGCCCGGCCCAGCCGGGGATGGGCGCCGGCGGCCGCGATCGCCCGGCCCCGCGCGGTGATCCGGCCGTCCGCGTCGATGGCGCCGAGGCTGGCCAGCGTCTCCCGGGCCACCGTCAGCGCCGCCGGCGGCGGCGGGTCGGGCAGGGCCAGCCCCGTGCCGTCCGGGCTGCCCCAGGCCGCCAGCTCCAGGGCGAAGCCGGTCAGGTCGGCGGTGGCGATCTCCGGCTCCGGCTGCGCCGCCAGCCGCTCGTGGGTGGCCGCCGACCAGCAGCGGTAGACGTGGCCGGGTGCCTCCCGCCCGGCCCGGCCGGCGCGTTGCGTGGCGGCGGCCCGGGAGACCGGGACGGTGACCAGGGCGCCCAGGCCGCGGGACAGGTCGGTGCGGGCCACTCGGCTCAGCCCCGCGTCCACCACCACCCGGACGCCGGGCACGGTGAGGCTGCTCTCGGCCACCGAGGTGGCCAGCACCACCCGGCGGCGGTCGGCCGGCCGCAGCGCCGCGTCCTGCGCGGCGCCTGGCAGCCGCCCGTGCAGCGGCAGGACGGCCACCCGGTCGGCCAGGTCCGCCAGCCGCCGGGCGACGCCGGCGATCTCGCCGGCCCCCGGCAGAAAGACGAGCAGGTCCCCCTCGCGCTCGTGCAGCGCCCGCCGGACGGTGGCCGCGACGTGGTCGAGCAGGGCCGGGTCCACCCGACCGGCGCCGGGTGGGGTCACCGGGCGGGGTGGGGGCGCCCAGATCCGGGTGACCGGGTGCAGCGCCGCCTCGGCCCGGACCACCGGGACCGGCCGGTCCGTGCCGAGCAGCGCGGCGAACCGGTCCGCCTCCGGCGTCGCCGACATCGCCAGCAGCCACAGGTCGGGGCGCAGGGCGGCCCGGGAGTCCACCGCGAAGGCCAGCGCCAGGTCCGCGTCGAGCTGCCGCTCGTGGACCTCGTCGAGCAGCACCGCGCCGACCCCGGGCAGCTCCGGGTCGTGGTGCAGCCGGCGGACCAGCAGGCCGGTGGTGACCACCTCGATCCGGGTGCCGGGGCCGACCCGGCGCTCCCCGCGCACCGCGTACCCCACCCGTCCGCCGACCCGTTCGCCGAGCAGGTCGGCCATCCGGCGGGCCGCCGCGCGGGCGGCCACCCGACGCGGCTGGGCCACCACCACCCGGCCCTCGACCCGGTCGGCCACCGCGAGGGGCGCGAGCGTGGTCTTGCCGGTGCCGGGCGGCGCCACCAGCACCGCGCCGCCGGCCTCGGCCAGCGCCGCGACCAGCGCCGGCAGGACCGGACTGACCGGCAGTCTCAGGGGTACGTCGGAGAGCACGGTGCCCACTGTGGCACCCGGCGGTCAGCCGGGGCGCACCGCGTCGACGCCGGTGACGAAGGCGGCCCACGTCGCGGACGGGAAGACCAGTACCGGCCCGCCCCGGTCCTTGCTGTCGCGGACGGCGACCCGACCGTCGACGGTGGCGACCTCCACGCAGTTTCCGTTGCCACTGCTGCGCGTGCTGGTGCGCCAGTCCGCCCGGGTCAGGTCGAGCGCGGTCATCCCCGTACCTCTCGTCTTCTCCGGGCGTGCCGCGATGCGGTCACGCAAAGTTACGAGAAGCGGCCTCCAGGCGGGCCACGGAGTCCGCCGGATCCAGTGCCATGCGGCACAGCTCCTCGTGCACAAGGCTATACCCGCGCACGTGACCGGCATCCTCCAGAGCTAGCCCCATCGTGAGATTGTCCAGGTAGACCACGGAGGCGTCGGCGGCGTCGGCGAACTGCAGGATGACGTACGGGGTGCTCATCGCCGGATGCGCCCCGGCCTTGAATGGAAGTACGTAAATAGTTACGTTCGGTGATTGTGCGATCCGGGTCATGTGGGTCAGCTGCTCGGCCATCACCGCCGCACCGCCGACCGGGCGCAGCAGCACCGCCTCGTTGAGCACCACGGAGAGCTGGACCGGGGACTCCCGGCGCAGCACCTCCTGCCGGCGCAGCCGGGCGGCGACCTTGCGCTCCAGCCCCTCCTCGCCCGCGGTGCGCCGGTAGATCTCCCGCGCGTACGCCTCGGTCTGGAGCAGGCCGGGCACCGACTCCGCCTCGTACGTGCGCAGCGTCGCCGCCTCGGCCTCCAGTCCGACGTAGAACTCGAACCATTCCGGCAGGACGTCGCTGTAGTTCTGCCACCAGCCGCGCTGCTGCGCCCCGCGGGCGATCTCGATCAGCGCCTCCGCGTCCGCGCCGGTGACCGCGTACAGCGCCAAAGCGGCCCGTACGTCGCGCGGCTTGATGCCGATCTGGGCGTTCTCGATCCGGGACAGGTTGCTCTTGGACATGTCGAGCTGGCGGGCGGCGACGTCGAGCGTCATGCCGGCGCGCTCGCGCAGTTGACGAAGTTCGCGGGCGATCCGCCGGCGGCGGACGGTGGGGCTGGCGGTCACCCTCTGAGTCTGGCACGGCAAGATCCGCAGGTCGCGCCAGCACGGAGTGCAACCATCGAATCCGGGAGTTGCAATGGCCGGAGGGTGCGGGCATCCTGTCACCCGGCGTCGATCACTTGTGGACAACCCGCGTTGGAGGCTCGTTTGCTCATCGCCGACGAGTTCTTCCTCATCGCCCACAACGACAGCCGGGGCAAGGCGAAACTGCACCCGGCCGCGACCGGGCTGGGGCTCGCTGGCGCTCTGCTCGGCGAGCTGATCCTGTTCGGACAGATCACCGTCTCGGGCGGGCTCGTCACGGTGCTGGACCGGCGTCCACCGCCGGACGCCCTGGCGCACACCGTGCTGGACCAGTTGATCGGCGAGTCGCAGCACCAGTCGGTGCGTACCTGGCTGAGCTTCCTGGCCCAGACGGCGACCACGTCGGTGGGGGAGCGGCTGGCCCGCGCCGGGGTGCTGCGCCGGCAGGAGAGCCGGCGGTTGCTGCGCACCAGCGTCAGCTACGTCCCGATCGACCTCAACGTGGTGGCGTGGCCGGCCACCCGGCTGCGCGCCCTGCTGGAACGGCCGGACCCCCCTGGAGTGCCGGACGCCGTCCTGCTCGGCCTGGTCTGCGCCGCCGGGCTGAGCCGGGAGGTGCTCTGGAGCGCCGGACCCCGGGCGCACCACCGGCTCGGTGTGCTCATCCCCGCCCTGCCCGCCCCGCTGCGGGAACTCGTCGCGCACACCGAAGCCGCGGTCGGCGCGGCCGTGCTGCGCGGCATCCCCTGAACCTGCGCCACCACCATCCCCCTCACCCCCCCTCGAACCGGAGCCGCCCCCATGTCTCCCACGTCGACGCTGGAACGCCCCAGCAACGTCTCCGACGCCCTGGCCCGTGGCCGGTTGGGCGTCCCCTCGGTCATCTTCTTCGTCCTCTCCGCCGCCGCGCCGTTCACGGTGGTCGCCGGGGTGGTCACCACCGGGTACGCGGTCACCGGCGTGACCGGCATCCCGCTGGCCTTCCTGGCGGTCGCCGCCGTGCTCGTGCTCTTCTCCGTCGGCTACGTGGCGATGGCCCGCCGGGTCGCCAACGCCGGCGCGTTCTATGCGTACATCTCCCGCGGGCTGGGCCGGCCGGCCGGCGTCGGCGCGGCCTGGGTGGCGCTGATCGCGTACAACGCCCTGCAGGTCGGGCTCTACGGCACGATCGGCATCGCCGCCGAGCCGGTGCTCGACCGGCTCTTCGGCGGCCACCCGCAGTGGTGGGTGGTGGCCCTGGTCGCCTGGGGCCTGGTCGCCGTGCTGGGCCTGCTGCGGGTCGACATCAACGGGCTGGTGCTGGCGGTGCTGCTGGTCACCGAGATCGCGGTGATCGTCGTCTACGACCTCGCCCAGCTCACCCACCCGGCTGGCGGGGAGGTCAGCGTCGCCGCGCTGTCGCCGGAGAACCTCTTCGTGCCGGGCGCCGGGGCGGTGCTCGTGCTCGCCATCACCGGCTTCGTCGGCTTCGAGTCCGCGGTGGTGTTCAGCGAGGAGAGCAAGGACCCGCGCCGGACGGTGCCGATGGCCACCTACCTCTCGGTCGCGATCATCGCGGCGCTCTACGCCCTGTCGTCCTGGACGATGACGGTCGCCACCGGGCCGGACCGGATCGCCGAGCGGGCCGGCGAGGACAGCGTCCTGCTCATCTTCAACCTGGCCGGCGAGCACCTCGGCGACACCGCGGTGCTGATCGGCCAGGCGCTCTTCGTGACCTCGGTGCTGGCCGCGATGATCTCGTTCCACAACACCACCGCCCGGTACGCCTTCGCGCTCGGCCGGGAGCGGGTGCTGCCCGCCGCGTTCGGGCAGACCTCGCCGCGCACCGGGTCGCCCCGGGTGGCGTCGCTCGCGCAGAGCGTCCTCGGTCTGCTGGTGATCGTGCTCTACGCGGTGAACGGCTGGGACCCGGTGCTGAAGCTGTTCTACTGGGCCGGCACCGGCGGCGGCTTCGGCGTGCTGCTGCTGATCGCGGCGACCTCGGTCGCGGTCATCTCGTTCTTCGCCCGGCAGGGGGTGCGGGAGTCCCTCTGGCGGCGGGCGATCGCCCCGGGCCTGGCGGCGGTCGTGCTGGCCGTGATCATCGTGGTGGCGCTGGACAACTTCGCCAACCTGCTCGGCGTCGCGCCGGACTCCCCGCTGCGCTGGGCGATCCCCGCGGTCTACCCGGTCGCCGCGCTGCTCGGCGTGCTCTGGGGCCTGTTCCTGCGGCGCAGCCGCCCCGACGTGTACGCGCGGATCGGCCTGGGCGCGGAGAGCGCCGCGGTGGCCGTGCTGCCGGAGCCGGGCCAGCCGACGCCGGCCGGGGCGGGGGCGCGGCGGTGAGCGGGCTGACCGTCGAGCGGCTCGGGCCGGCGGAGACCCGGGCGGTCGCCGAGCGGATCGCCGGCGCGTTCCACGACCTGGCGGCGACGCGGTGGCTGGTGCCGGACGCCGCGAAGCGGGAGGCCGTGCTGGCGGACAACTTCGAGATCCTGGTCGACCACGCGATGCGGCACGGACTGGTCCACGCCACCGCCGACCGGTCCGGCGTCGCGGTCTGGTTCCCGCAGTCCGGCGACCCGGCGCCGCCACCGGCCGACTACGACGAGCGGCTGGCCGCGGCCTGCGGCGAGTGGACCGAGCGGTTCCAGCACCTCGACACGCTGTTCGAGGCGCACCACCCGCACGACGACCACCACCACCTGGCGTTCCTGGCGGTGGCCTCGCAGCGGCAGGGGCGGGGCGTCGGCACCGCCCTGCTGCGGCACCACCACGCGGCGCTGGACGCCGCGGGCGTGCCGGCGTACCTGGAGGCGAGCAGCGAGCGCAGCCGCGACCTGTACGCCCGGCACGGCTACCGGGTTGGCGAGCCCTTCCGGCTGCCCGACGGCTCCCCGTTCTACCCGATGTGGCGGGAGCCGGGCAGCCGCTGAGCACTGGCCCCGACGGCCGGCGCCGGCCCTCGCCGGCGGGCCGTCGGGCTGCGGCGCGGTTTGCGGCGTGTCGCGGGTTTGGGGGGGGTTGGGGGTGAACCACCCCCCCCCCCCCCACCACCGGGGCCGCGGGGCGGTCCCCCGTGGCCCCCCCCCCCCGGGCGGCCCCGCC
>NZ_JARXXY010000062.1:0-23222 GCF_029893845.1 Micromonospora sp. A200
GTCCCGCGGCGCGGGGCGGTGGGTGTGCGCGCGGCCGGCAGGCCCCCCCCCACCCCCCCCCCACCCCCGCCGCACCGCGGGGCGGTGGTGGCCCTCGGTCGGCCCCTCGGATCGTCGGCGTCCGGTCCGGGGGTGGCCGGTGTGCCGGGCGCCGGGGCGCGGACCGGCGGGCACCGAGCGCGGCGGGGTGGACACCCGGCGTGTCGCCTGCGGGTTCCGCCCGGCGGTAGCCGTCGCGCGGTGCGACGATGAGGGCGAACGCCGAGCGGGGAGCGGGCCCGCACGCCTGACACATCGTCAGGCGGATCGGGCACCGGATGTCACTGTGCTGGGCCCCGGAGGGTGCTCCCGCGCCTAGACTGCCGCCGGCGGGACCGGTCGACCGCGCCGGCAATGGGGCCGGCGCGGGGCCGAGCAGTCGGGGGTGAGCTGCCCCGAAGAGAGGTGTCTGCATCGTGAAGGTCGGAATCCCACGCGAGGTCAAGAACCACGAGTACCGCGTGGCGATCACGCCGGCGGGCGTCAACGAGTTCACCCGCCACGGTCACGAGGTCTTCGTCGAGTCCGGCGCCGGTGTCGGGTCGACCATCAGCGACGACGAGTTCGCCGCGGCCGGCGCCAAGATCCTGGGCACCGCCGACGAGGTGTGGGACACCGCGGAGCTGGTGCTCAAGGTCAAGGAGCCGATCGCGGAGGAGTACCACCGCATGCACGAGGGGCAGGTGCTCTTCACCTACCTGCACCTGGCCGCCTCCAAGGAGTGCACCGACGCGCTGGTCGACCGGAAGGTCACCGGCATCGCGTACGAGACCGTCGAGATGCCCGACCGGTCGCTGCCGCTGCTCGCCCCGATGTCCGAGGTGGCCGGCCGGCTCGCCCCGCAGGTGGGCGCCTTCTACATGATGCGCACCGGCGGTGGCCGGGGCGTGCTCCCCGGCGGCGTCTCCGGCGTGTACGCGGCCAAGACCGTGGTCATCGGCGCCGGTGTCTCCGGCCTGAACGCCGCGGCGATCGCCCTGGGCCTGCAGTCCGAGGTGCTGCTGCTGGACAAGAACGTCGCCCGGCTGCGCCAGGCCGACGCCATCTACCGGGGCCACCTGCAGACCGTCGCCTCCAACGCGTACGAGATCGAGCGGGCCGTGGTCGACGCGGACCTGGTCATCGGCGCGGTCCTCGTCCCGGGCGCGAAGGCCCCGAAGCTGATCTCCAACGAGCTGGTCTCCCGGATGAAGCCGGGCAGCGTGCTCGTCGACATCGCCATCGACCAGGGCGGCTGTTTCGAGGACTCGCGTCCCACCACGCACGCCGACCCGGTCTACAAGGTGCACGAGTCGATCTTCTACTGCGTGGCGAACATGCCCGGCGCGGTGCCGAACACCAGCACCTACGCGCTGACCAACGTCACCCTGCCGTACGCGCTGGAGCTGGCCAACCAGGGCTGGCGCGAGGCGCTGCGCCGCGACCCGGCGCTGGCGCTGGGCCTGAACACCCACGACGGCCAGGTCGTCTACGGCCCGGTCGCCGATGCGCACGGCATGCCGACCCTGCCGCTGGCCGAGGTGCTGGCCTGACCGCTGCACCGGACACCGCCGGCGCGGGCGTCACGCCCGCGCCGGCCCTGCGCCGTGCCGTCCGCGGCTACCTCGACCACCTGACCGTCGAGCGTGGCCTGTCGGCGAACACGCTCGCGTCGTACCGTCGGGACCTGGAGCGGTACCTCGACACCCTCGCGGTCGCCGGGGTGACCGACCTGGCCGCCGTCGGACCGGGGCAGGTCGAGGCGCACCTGGCCCGGCTGCGGGCCGGGGACGACGGCCACCCGCCGCTGGCGGTCTCCTCGGCGGCCCGGGCGGCCTCCGCCGTGCGCGGGCTGCATCGCTTCGCGCTGCGGGAGGGGCTGGCCGGCGCCGACCCCAGCCGGGACGTCCGGCCGCCCACGCCGCCCCGCCGGCTGCCCCGGGCGCTGCCGGTCGACGACGTGGTCCGGCTGCTGGAGACCGCCGGCGCGGTGACCGCCGCCGGCGACGGCGCCGCTCTCGCGCTGCGCGACCGGGCGCTGCTGGAGTTCCTCTACGGCACCGGCGCGCGGATCTCCGAGGCGGTCGGCGCGGCCGTCGACGACCTCGACGTCGACGAGGGCACCGCGCTGCTGCGCGGCAAGGGCGGGCGCACCCGCCTGGTCCCGATCGGCGGGTACGCCGTCGAGGCGCTGCGCGCCTGGCTGGTGCGGGCCCGGCCCGCGCTGGTCGCGGCCGGGCGGGGCACCCCGGCGGTCTTCGTCAACGCCCGCGGCGGCGGGCTGACCCGACAGGGCGCCTGGACGATCCTGCGCCGCGCGGCCGAGCGCGCCGGGCTGCCGGTGGACGGGCCCAGCGCGGTGTCCCCGCACACCCTGCGCCACTCGTACGCCACCCACCTGCTCGACGGCGGCGCCGACGTGCGGGTGGTGCAGGAACTGCTCGGCCACGCCTCGGTGACCACCACCCAGGTGTACACGTTGGTCACTGTGGAGCGGCTGCGTGAGGTGTACGCGACCGCGCATCCCCGCGCCCGCGGCTGACCCGGGCCTCACGGGTCGGTCGGGCGGGACGTCCGACACGCCGGACCGGTACCGAACGCGCTGCTGGTGAGTGGCGTACAGTCGGCATCGGCGCGGACCTCCTGGGGCGACATCCGGGGTGCGCAGCGGCGCCGCGCAGGACGTCGGACGGCTCCGACGCCGGGTGGTCGTCGGGAGGGGGCAACGAGGACATGGCTGGCAACGGTGACCGTGCCGACGCCTGGACGTCGGAGCTCCGCGAGCAGCAGGCGTCGCTCGGCGCGGACCTGGGTCCGGCGGACCCGGCCGCCTACACGATGCGCAAGCCGATCCCCGAGCCGATGCCGACCGACCGGCACGGGCCGGCGCGGATCATCGCGATGGCCAACCAGAAGGGCGGCGTCGGGAAGACCACGACGACCATCAACCTGGGCGCCGCGCTCGCCGAGTACGGCCGCAAGGTGCTGCTGGTCGACTTCGACCCGCAGGGCGCGCTCTCGGTCGGCCTCGGGGTCAACCCGCACAACCTCGACCTGTCGGTCTACAACCTGCTCATGCAGGACGACGTCACCGCCGAGGACGTCCTGATCAAGACCGACGTCGCCGGGCTGCACCTGCTGCCCGCCAACATCGACCTCTCCGCCGCGGAGATCCAGCTGGTCAACGAGGTCGCCCGGGAGATGGCCCTGGCCCGGGTGCTGCGGACCGTCCGCAAGGAGTACGACTACATCCTGATCGACTGCCAGCCCTCGCTGGGCCTGCTGGCGATCAACGCGCTCACCGTGGCGCACGGCGTGCTCATCCCGCTGGAGTGCGAGTTCTTCAGCCTGCGCGGGGTGGCGCTGCTGCTCGACACCATCGACAAGGTGCGCGAGCGGCTCAACTTCGACCTGGAGCTCGAAGGCATCCTGGCCACCATGTACGACAGCCGCACCACCCACTGCCGGCAGGTGCTCCAGCGGGTGGTCGAGGCGTTCGGCGACAAGGTCTACCAGACGGTCATCACCAAGACGGTGAAGTTCCCGGAGTCCACGGTGGCCGGTGCGCCGATCACCACCCTCGACCCGGCCTCCTCGGGGGCGCGCAACTACCGGCAGCTGGCCCGTGAGGTGATCGCCGCCCAGGCCGACCGGTAGGTCGGGGTGCACCTTGCCGCCGGTGGACCCGGGGCGTGGACTACGGTCGTCCGGTGACCGCGCCACCCCTGGACCCGCCGACGACCCCGGAGCAGCCCCCCGTGCTGGCCGCCGAGGCCGTTGCCGAGGTGGCCACGGACCCCGCCGGCGTGCCGCAGGCCGCGGAGAGCGCCGGCTTCACCGTCCGGCTGGCGAACTTCACCGGCCCGTTCGACCTGCTGCTGCAACTCATCGGCAAGCACAAGCTCGACGTCACCGAGGTGGCCCTGCACAAGGTCACCGACGAGTTCATCGCGTACATCCGGGCGATGGGCGACCAGTGGGACCTGGACGAGGCGAGCGAGTTCCTGCTCATCGCGGCCACCCTGCTCGACCTGAAGGCGGCCCGGCTGCTGCCCGCCGCCGAGGTCGAGGACGAGGAGGACCTGGCCCTGCTGGAGGCGCGGGACCTGCTCTTCGCCCGGCTGCTGCAGTACAAGGCGTACAAGGAGGCGGCGGCGCACATCGCCGAGCTGGAGGCGGTGGGCGGTCGGCGCTATCCGCGGGCGGTCACCCTGGAGCCCCGGTACGCCGAGGCGCTGCCCGACCTGGTCCTCGGCATCGGCCCGGAGCGGCTGCTCAAGCTCGCGATCCGGGCGATGACCCCGAAGCCCACGCCCGAGGTCTCCATCGCGCACGTGCACATGGTGCGGGTCAGCGTCCGGGAGCACGCGGCGATCCTCACCGAGCGGCTGCGCCGCGCCGGCACCGCCACCTTCTCGCTGCTCTGCGCCGACTGCGAGATCACCCTGGAGGTGGTGGCCCGCTTCCTGGCGCTGCTGGAGCTGTACCGGGAGGGGCTGGTCTCCTTCGTGCAGGACCAGGCGCTTGAGGAGCTGACGGTGCGCTGGACCGGCCCCGCCGACGGCGACACCGAACTGCACATCGACGAGTACGCCGGCTCCCCGGCCGAGCCGGTCGTCGCCGAGCCGGTCGTCGCCGACCCCGCAGTCGCCGACCCGTCGGCCACGAGCCCGGCCGGCGGCCGGCCGGCCGCCGGCTCGTCGTCCCCGGACGTGGGCGGCGCCGGCCCGTCCGCAGGCTCGTCGTCCGGCGAGCCGCCGTCGTGACCGGTCGACGTCGCCGTGATCGACTCCGTTCCGGCGTTGTGGCGGTGTCGGGGCGGGCCGGACACCGCCATATCGCGGACCTGGAGTGGATCATGCCGCCGCACCCGGGGCGCAGCCGAGGAGTCGACGCAGGAGGAACAGGGTGACCAGTGACGAGGAACGCCGGAGCTCGCTGGCCGACCAGGCCGCCGCATGGATTCCACCGTGGCAGCGCCCCACCCCGCCCAACGAACCCACCGACGGCGCCGCCCCGGCCGCCGCAGACGTAGACGCCGAGGCCGCCGACGCTGCCACCGACGCCGGTGCTGCCACCGACGCCGGTGCTGCCACCGACGCCGGTGCTGCCACCGACGCCGGCGCTGCCACCGACGCCGACGCCGACGCCGTCATCGTCGACGCTGCCAACTCCGCTGCCGCTGCCGCTGCCGCTGTCGCCCCCGCCTCGGCGCCCGCTGAGCGGCCGGGGCCCGAGATCTTGGACACTTACCGTTCGCCAGAAACGGAAACTGTCCAAGATCTCGCCGATGGCGACCCCGCACCGGTGCCGCCCGCCGGGCCTGCGGTAACCGGTCACGGCGGGCCGACGGAACCGACCGACGCCGGTGGGACCGACGCCGGTGCGGCCAACGTCCGTGGGACCGACGCCGGCGAGACTGACGCTGACTCCACCAGCGCCGGTGGAGCCGACATCGGAGGAAGCGACGCCGGCGGGACCGGCGCCGAGCCGGCCGGCGCGGGCGCTGACCGCGCCGCGCCGCCCGTTGCCGACCCGGACGCCGCCGGGTCGGCCGAGGACCTGCCCGGGGAGGGCGCGGCTGCCCGCGTACCCGGGAAACAGCCGGCGCCCCGGCGGCGGGCGACGCCCGCGCCGGAGCCGACGCCGGTGTTGGACGACGCGGAGCTGCGCGGCGCGCTGGAGGCCATCCTGCTGGTGGTGGACGAGCCGGTCAGCGAGTTGACCCTGGCCCAGGTGCTGGAGCAGCCCGCCGAGCGGGTCGGGCCGATGCTGGACGAGATCGCCGCCGGCTACACCGCCGCCGGGCACGGTTTCGAGCTGCGCCGGGCGGCCGGTGGCTGGCGTCTCTACACCCGCCCGGAATACGCGACCTACGTGGAACGGTTCGTACTTGACGGGCAGTCGGTACGGCTGACCCAGGCCGCGCTGGAGACGCTCGCGGTGATCGCCTACAAGCAGCCGGTCACCCGTTCGCGGATCTCGGCCATCCGGGGTGTGAACTGCGACGGGGTCATCCGTACGCTGGTCTCCCGCGGGCTGGTCGAGGAGTGCGGCACCGAACCGGACAGCGGGGCGTTCCTCTACCGGACCACCACGATGTTCCTGGAGAAGCTGGGGCTGAACTCGGTGGACGACCTGCCCCCGCTCGCCCCGTTCCTCCCCGACGACGTAGAAGAGCTTGCCGATGCGACGCGATGACCGTGCCCCGAAGACCGACGCCCCCGTGTACGAGGGGACCGAGCGCCTGCAGAAGGTGCTCGCCGCCGCCGGCGTGGGCTCCCGACGCGCCTGCGAAGACCTGATCTTCCGGCGTCGGGTGACCGTGAACGGCCGGGTCGCCCAGCTCGGCGACAAGGTCGACCCCGCCACCGCCGTGATCCACGTCGACGGCGAGCGCCTCCAGGCCGACAACCGCCTGGTCTACGTGGCGATGAACAAGCCGCGCGGGGTGGTAACCACCATGGCGGACGAGAAGGGACGCAACGAGCTCGCCGAATTCATCGGCAACCGGGTGGAGCAGCGGGTCTACCACGTCGGGCGGCTCGACGCGGACAGCGAGGGGCTGCTGCTGCTCACCAACGACGGCACCCTCGCCCACAAGCTCATGCACCCGTCGTACGAGGTGCTCAAGACCTACCTCGCCGAGGTGGCCGGGCCGATCCCGCGCAACCTGGGCAAGCGGCTGATGGCCGGGGTGGAGCTGGAGGACGGGCCGGTCAAGGTCGACTCGTTCAAGGTGGTGGACACCCTGGGCAAGACCGCCCAGGTGGAGCTGAGCCTGCACGAGGGGCGCAAGCACATCGTCCGGCGGTTGCTGGCCGAGGTGGGGCACCCGGTGTCCCGGCTGGTGCGTACCGCGATCGGGCCGATCCGGCTGGGTGACCTGCGTACCGGGCGGATCCGGCGGTTGACCAACGCCGAGGTCGCCGCCCTGTTCAAGGCCGTGGGTGACTGACCCGGCGAACCGGGTATCGGTGCCGGTAGGCTTCGTCGCGGCCGATGGGCCGGCGGGTGGCGCGGGTCGCCCCCGACGGTGGCGCGCGCGGCCACCCGCGAGGCGCGGGCATGATTGACGATGAACAACCGCTCAACGGCGCCGGAAACACCGGCGACCCGCGAGGTACGGGCTATAGGAGGACAACGGTGGAGGAAAACGTACGGGCCGTGCGCTGCGTGGTCGCTGTGGACGGGCCGTCCGGTTCGGGTAAGTCCACCGTCTCGCGGCGGCTCGCCGCCGGCCTCGGTGCCCGCTACCTCGACACGGGGGCCATGTACCGGGCGATCACCTGGGCCGTGCTGCGCTCCGGGGTCGACCTGACCGACGTCGAGTCGGTGGCCAAGGTCGCCGGCGAGGTCGACCTGCGCATCGGCACCGACCCCCAGGGGTACGGCGTCACCGCCGACGGCGTGAACGTCGACAAGGAGATCCGTGGCCCCGAGGTGACCGCTGCGGTCTCCGCCGTGGCCGCCGTGCCGGCGGTGCGGGAACTGCTCGTCGCCCGGCAGCGCCAGATGATCACCAACGCCGGCCGGATCGTGGTCGAGGGCCGCGACATCGGTACCGTGGTGGCCCCCGACGCCGACCTGAAGGTCTACCTGACCGCCTCCGAGGCGGCCCGCGCCCAGCGGCGCAGCGCCGAGGACGCGGTCGACGTCGCGGCGACCGCCGCCGACCTGGCCCGCCGGGACAAGCTCGACTCGACCCGCAAGGTCAACCCCCTGCAGCAGTCCCCGGACGCGGTGGTGCTGGACACCACGGAGCTGGGCATCGACGAGGTCGTCGCCCGACTGCGCGACCTCCTCACCGAACGGGGGGTGGCATGAGCGAGGACAACGGCGGCTGGGTGGAGCTGCGGGAGCCGGACCTCGACGTCGAGGAGCCGTCCGGCCCGCAGCCGGTGGTGGCCGTGGTCGGCCGCCCCAACGTCGGTAAGTCGACGCTGGTCAACCGGATCATCGGCCGCCGCCAGGCGGTCGTCGAGGACGTTCCCGGGGTCACCCGGGACCGGGTGCCCTACGACGCGCAGTGGAGCGGCCGGGCGTTCACCGTGGTGGACACCGGCGGTTGGGAGCCGGACGCCAAGGACCGGGCCGCGGCGATCGCCGCGCAGGCCGAGACGGCCGTGGCCACCGCCGACGTGGTGCTCTTCGTGGTCGACGCGATGGTCGGCTCGACCGATGTGGACGAGGCCGCGGTGAAGATGCTGCGGCGCAGCGCGAAGCCGGTCATCCTGGTGGCGAACAAGACCGACAACACCGCCATCGAGATGGAGGCGACCTCCCTCTGGTCGCTCGGCCTCGGTGAGCCGTACCCGGTCTCCGCGCTGCACGGTCGGGGTTCCGGCGAGCTGCTCGACGCCATCATGGAGGCCCTGCCCGAGGCACCGAAGATCATCGAGAACCGGCCCCGCGGCCCGCGCCGCGTGGCGCTCGTCGGCCGTCCCAACGTCGGCAAGTCCAGCCTGCTCAACCGGTTCTCCGGCGAGGAGCGGGCGGTGGTCGACGCGGTCGCCGGTACCACCGTCGACCCGGTCGACAGCCTCGTGGAGATCGGCGGCGAGACCTGGCAGCTGGTGGACACCGCGGGCCTGCGCAAGCGGGTCGGCAAGGCCAGCGGCACCGAGTACTACGCCAGCCTGCGGACCGCCTCAGCCATCGAGGCGGCCGAGGTCGCGGTGGTGCTGCTCGACGCCAGCGAGCCGATCAGCGAGCAGGACCAGCGGATCCTGTCCATGGTCACGGAGGCCGGGCGGGCCCTGGTCATCGCCTTCAACAAGTGGGACCTGGTCGACGCCGACCGCCGGTACTACCTGGACAAGGAGATCGACCGGGAGCTGCGCCGCATCCCCTGGGCGATCCGGCTGAACCTGTCCGCCCAGACCGGCCGCGCGGTGGACAAGCTCGCGCCGGCGCTGCGCAAGGCGCTGGCGAGCTGGGAGACCCGGGTGCCGACCGCGCAGCTCAACCAGTGGCTGACCGCGCTGGTCCAGGCCACCCCGCACCCGGTGCGCGGTGGTCGGGCGCCGAAGATCCTCTTCGCCACCCAGGCGGGGGTCGCGCCGCCGCGCTTCGTGCTCTTCACCACCGCGCCGCTGGACGCCGGGTACCAGCGCTTCGTCGAGCGCAAGCTGCGCGAGGAGTTCGGCTTCGAGGGCAGCCCGGTGGAGATCTCGGTACGCCCGCGCAAGAAGCTCGGCCCCGGCGGCCGCGGCAAGGCGCACGGCTGACCCTGTTCTTCTTGGATGCCGGGGGGGAGCGCCGCTCTCCCCCGGCATCCACTTTCCTAGGACGCTCTAGGGGAGGTGGCGTGGGACGCCGCGACGCGGGAGGGGCCTGTGCGCGTGGTGCGAAGATCCTGCGCTAAGCTGTACCGGCTGCCGCGGGGGAGACCGCGCGGGGGCATCGGGACGTGGCGCAGCTTGGTAGCGCACTTGACTGGGGGTCAAGGGGTCGTCGGTTCGAATCCGGCCGTCCCGACGCAGGTAGAGGGGCATTTCTCGCGATCATGCGATGCCCCGATGGGGACCATTTGGGGACCTCAGGCCGGTGAGATGCGAAGACAGCGCCTCACCGGCGGCGCGGATCGACTGCCGATCCGGATGCAGATACCGCTGAGTCGTCATCAGCGAGCCGTGGCCGGCGATCTTCCGTAGGACGTGCACCGGCACGCCGGCATCCGCCATCCAGGTCAGGCCGGTGTGCCGCAGGTCGTGCCGCCGCAGGTACTCGAAGCCCAGCGAGCCGACGACCTCATCCCAGTGCGTCGCGTCGCGCAGCACCGCCGTGCTGATTCGGCCGCCGCGAGGACCGACGAAGAGCCGGCCGTCGTCCTCGGTGATCCGGTCGAGCTTCGCGGCCACCATCGGCCGCAGCTCCTCGATGATGGGCACCTGCCGTGCCCGCTTGCCCTTGGTGCCCTTGTCGACCAGGCCGCCGGGGCCGGTGGTGGTCTGCCGGCGCACCGTCCACAGCCACGTGTCGCGATCGATGTCGCCCTTGCGCACGCCCGACACCTCGCCGATCCGGGCCGCCGTGCCGGCCGCGAACATCACCACCTCACCCCAACCGGGGTAGCGGCCGTGCGAGCGCTCGACCAACGCCGCCGCCAGGGTGGCGAGCGCGGTCCAGTCCGGCAGCGCCAGGGAACGCGGGTTGTCCAACTCGTCCTCGGCTCGCTGATACTCCCGCTGCCACCCGGTCAGCCGCGCCGGGTTGCGGTCGATCAGACCGTCACGCACCGCCTGCTCCAGGACCCGCACCAGGACGGCAAGGCTGTTCTTCACCGTCGACCGCCCGCAGCCCTCGGAGATCCAGCCGTGCGCGGCCCGGTCCACCGCACCGTTCGTGATCATCCGTACGGGCAGGTGGCCGAGCGTCGGCACGACCCGCCTGCGCCACCCCGCCAGGTACGGATCGAGCGTCTTACCCTCCAGGCCGCGTAGCGCCAGGCGCATCACGCTCTCGCCGTACTGCGCCAGCCGCATCGAGGCCGCGTCGGGGTCGACGCCGCCCCTCGCCGCGCGCTGCATGGTGACGAGCCAAGCCTGCGCCTGCTCGGCATCACCGAACGCCTGCGACTTGGAGCGGCGTCGGCCCGACGCCGGGTCAACCCACCGGACCCGGGCACGGTACGGGTTCGGCCGGCCGGGACGGTGCTCGACGTCCGTGGAGACGGCGACGCCGATCGGCAGCAGGGGAGTGGTCACCGAGCCGGTTCCTCAGGGTCGGTGCGGTGCCGCTCCAACCACGCCCGCACATCCTCCGGGTCGTACTTGACCACCCGGGCGGACAACCGGATGAACGCCGGCCCCTGGACAGGGTTGGCGGTGCGCCACCGCCGGACGGTGGACGGGTCGACCTTCACGAGTCGGGCAAGCTCCTCAGTGGTCAGCAGCGTGCCCGGTGCTGCCGGTACATCGATACTCATCGGATCCCCAATGTTGTCGGTTCTGCTGTCAAGGTGGGCTTGACGCTGGATCGTGCGTCAGGCGACGAGGGTCTGTAGGTACTCGCGGGCGGCTTCCTGGTGCTCTCGGGCCATCGCGGCGGACGCGTTGGCGAGCAGCGCGTCAGCGGTGGTGTGCCAGCCGGCGCCCACGAATTGCAGGAAGTTGACCACGAGCGTCGTCGGCTCGGTGCCGGCCGCGGCGTCCTGCGGCCCGCTGCTCTGGGCACGGCGGAACACAACGCGTTGGTTGCGCAGCAGGGCGAAGGTGATCGAGTAGCGGCGGGACTTGGTGAGGAAGTGGCCGCCGAAGCCGAGCATGTGCGCCCAGCGGCGCAGCCGCCGCCAATCCCGGGGCGTGCCGAGCATCCAGCACGCGTCAACCAGGCGTTCGGTGTGGCTGCCGGCCGGGTCGGCGTAGATGTCGATGGTGTCGCCGGTGAGCCGGTTGGAGGCATGACCGGTCACCTCGGTCGACTTGGTCGCGTACTTGGCCAGGTACGCGGCCACCTGGGCGTCGGTCACCTCACCCCGACCAGCCACGGTGATCACCTTGGTCAACACCTGAGTGCCCCAAGCGATCGGCCAGCCGCCGGGGTGGGCGGGATGGTCAGCGGTGGTGAAGCCGACGGTCGCGGCGGCGTGGTCGACGGCGGCCACCAGGTCGGCCGCGTCGAGCTGCGGCGGGGCCGGCACGATGGCGTCCGGGTCGTCGGGGTCGCGGCCGTCAAGACGGATGATGGCGTGGAAGTGCACCACGCCGCGTCGTTGCATCTCGGCGGCCTTACCGAACGACAGCCGCACCGGGGACACCCACCGGGTCTTACCGGTACGCGGCGAGGTCACGGGGATGTCGGGGATGCCGCGTGCGGTGGCCAGGCGGTGCATGTAGCGGTTGATGGCGATGGTGGTGCGCCGCCACAGCTCCCCGGCCGAGAGGTTCCAGACCGCTTGCGCGTCGTGGTCGTAGCAGTCCAGGCACAGCGGCGTGCCCAACCGGGCGTCGGTGTCCTCGTGGCGGGCGAAGCAGACCAGCCGCACACCGTGCGGGCACATGGTCGACTCCCGGCGGGGGTGGCAGGGTTCGGGCCGGCAGTCGCAGGAGGTGCGGCGGGTGCAGGTGTGCCGCTTGACGTACCGGGTGTGGACCTCACCGAAGCTCGGGGCGGTGAAGGTGGGGAACACCGCCGGGTGGTGGGCCACCTGCTCCGGTACGCCTTTGCCGCCGACGAGGCCGGCGCGGACCACCTGGTAGGCGTCGCGTTGGTAGAGCTTGGAGCAGGTCGGGCAGACGGCGGCGCGGCGGTTGCCGCACGGCTTGTAGATGACGCCGTCGGGCATATCGGCCGTCGACCGCTCGGACAGGAGGCGGCCGGTGGCGGCCTCGACGGTGGCCATGGTGCCGACCAGGCGGATCGGGCGGGTGCAGCCGGCGGCCGGGCGGACGTGGCGCAGCCATTCGGCGAGGTCGGGTTGGGTGAGCCGGGCGGCGGCCTGGAGCCGGATGTCGGTGGAGGTGGCGTACCAGGGTGGGGCGGTCGGCTCGGCGCACGGGGCCGTACCCGAAGCAGAAGCTTCGGGTACGACGGTCAGCGTCGAGACGGTCAACGGATCGCCTTCACGGGGCGTCCGTTGGCGGGTCGGACGGGTCGGTTGCTGGTGTGGGGGTCGAGGTCCAGGACCGCGAGGGCTTGCGTGGCCTCATCCGAGGTCACCTTGAGCCGGACGGCCAGTTGGCCCGGGGTGATCGGCGTGCCGTGCTCGGTGCGGTACTGCTTCGCGACGCGGGTCGCTCGGGCGAGCAGGTCCGGGGCCACGATCGGCAGCGGAAGTTGGGCAGCGTCAGACGCGGTGACAGGAGTGTCGGTGGTGGACGGTGCCAACGTCGGAGCCGAGGTGGTGTTGGGCTTGCTCGGTCGGGGACGGGCGGGTCGGGCAGTCGCATCGGGCACGGCCGTCGACGGCTCCGGGGTAGGGGCCGGTCGCGGTGCGGTGATCCGGGTGGCGACCTGGGCCGGGGTCGGGACCTCGGGCCGGGCCGGCGTCGGTGCCGGCTCGGCGGGTTCGATGGGGGGAACGATGGGCAGCTCGGGCCGGACCGGCGTCGGTGCCGGGACGGCGGGAAGGGTGACGGTTGAGGTCGGCGTCTCGGCGGGTGCCGGGGACGCCGGTGCGGTGCCGGTGGCGGCGGTCAGGGTTCGGCCGCTTTCCCGGCGGATCAGGGCGCGCATGTGCACGGCCAGGCCGGCGACGGCCGGCGGCAGTGCGCCGACGATCGCGGCCATGGCCACGCGCCAGGTCTCATCGGTGTTGGCGTTGGTCTGGAGCAGGTGGTACGCCGACTGGGCAGCGATGCCGATGCCGGCCGCACCGTAGGTGTTCTTCTTGGCGAACGCGGCGACCCGTGCGGGCACGGGAGCCATCCACAGCACCAGGGCGACGACCACGTAGCCGTCGACCGCGATGGGCATCAGCCACGCCAGGGCGAGGCTGACCGAGGTGCCGGGGATCGTGATGCGGGCGGTGAAGCCGGCGAGTTCGGCCAGCGCGATCCAGGTGGAGGCGGACAGGCCGAACGATGCGGCCAGCACCGCCCACGAGGCGATCGACGCCAACCGGGGCTCACCGGCCACCGGCCGGGTTGTGGTCGGATTCGGGTTGGTGGTCACGCCGTGGCCCTCCCGTCAGTGAGGCCGAACAGGGCCGGTTCCTCGGTGGGAGGCAGCGGCGTGGGTTGGGCCGCCCTGCGGGTGGCCGTCCGGTTGCTCCGGGCGGTCTTGAGGTTGTGCAGGTCGGCGAGCTGGTCAGGCGTCAGCACGTTGAGCGCCTGCTTGTCCTCGCCGCGCCGCCGGTACAGCAGCGGGCGGACCGTGGCGTTGGTCGGGCAGTCCGTCACCCCGTCGGGGTAGCGGAAGCCGCAGCCCGGGCACACCGAAGCGGCCGGGCTACCGGGGTGGTGATCGGCGAACACCTGCGCGAGGGTCGCCAACGTGACGCCGAGGCCGGCGCGGATGAGCCGCTCGTCCAGGGCGACGCGGTCGGCGCGGTCGCCGTAGCGCATCTGCACCGCCTGCCGGGACACGCCCAGCCGGTCGGCGATCTCGGACCAGGAGTAGCGGTACGGAGGCTGGCGCAGACCAGTGACGGCGAGCCGGGTCACGGCGTCCACCTCGGTGGACAGCACCGCGAGTGACCGCAGCGCCTCGATGTCGCCGGCCGCGACCCGACGGGCGTACGCCCGCAGGATGCGCCGCACGAACGCGTCGAACTCGGTGGTCTCCACCGACCGCTTGGCGCGCTTGGAGCGAGTGCGCGTCAAGCCGGGCTTGACGGTGTTCTTGTTCATGCCGCACCGCCGTTGGTGCGGTCCCACTCGTCCGCCGCCGCCCGCAGGAGCGCGATCACCTGATCGGCGGTACGGCCGGGGGCGTCGTTGAAGCCGTACGCGTCGCACTGCTCGGGGCCAGGATCGGTGTAACCGATCTGCGCCTCGACCACATCGAGCGCGAACGCGAAGTCCGGGTAGCCGGGGTCGGCGTAGTTGAGCGCCGGGGCGTCGACAGGTCCGCCGTAGCAGACCATGCCGACCGCACCGACCAGGCAGGCCGGGGGCGTGAACGACCCCGACGTGGCGTCGTAGTAGGCGCCCTGCGTCCAGCCGTGGCGGGACAGGTACAGGGCGGCGTCCCGCAGCGTGCGGGCCGGGGTGGTCACCTGCTCGGCGACCGTGTTTTGGGTAGCGTGCATGGCGGCAGCTCCTTCCGGGCTGTTGATGGGGCGGGTCGGCGGCGTCGGGGTGCTTTCTCAGGGCGAATCCCGGTGCTGCCGGCCCGTTTCTATGGGGTTCGGCGCTGGGGGCGGACCATCCGCCGCAGGGCCGCGTCGAACTCGGTGACGATCCGCATCAGGTGCGCCCGGGCGTTGGTGTCGCCGGCCGCGAGGCTGATGCGGGTGCGGATCTCGGCGTGCTGGCTGCCGTCGGCGGCCAGCACCCGGGTCAGGACCACCACACCGTGACCGGGAACCCGGAGGGTCACCGGCTGTGCCCGATGCTCGCCCAGGCCACAGGCGTGCCCTCGGGCGCACCAGTCCGGGTGCAACAGGTGGTCGTCGGTGGCAGGCCAGGTCGGCGACGTGGCCGGCCGGGGTCGGATACGGATACTCATGCCGCACGCTCCTTGCTGCGGTCGCGCATCCGGGCGGCGTAGGCGGCGATCCGGGCGCAGGCCGCGTCATCCAGGTATGCGGCTTTGATCAGTTGCGGGGTGCCGCCCTCGGCGATGAGCAGGCCCACGCCGGGGTTGGTCGGGCTGATCGTGTTGGACGACCAGCCGCGGTCGGCCCACCCGTGTCCCAACACGATGTCGGAGGACACGTTGGTGGTGCACCGGAAGGCGCACCGCCAGGCGAACAGGTCCCGCAGGCTGGTGGGGATGATGTCGGACGAGGGACGTTGCGTCGCCGCGACGATGATGATGCCGACCGCCCGGCCCCGAGCCACCAGGTCCCGCAGCAGACCCGCGAAGTCCTCCCGGGTCTTCTTGTCCCCGACGGTGGCCGAGAAGTAGGCGATCTCATCGACGGCGACCAGGATCGCGCTGAACACGTCATCGCGTTGGGTCTTCCGGCGGCCCTCAACTTCCAGGTAGGCGTACCGGTTGTCCATCACGATCTGCATCCGCCGCAACGTGGCCAGGGCATGCGTGATGTCCGGGCCGACGAACACGTCGGCGCAGCTCTTCCACTGCCCCAACTCGACCTGCTTGCCGTCGAGCAGGCACAGCCGGCAGTCCAGCGACAGGGCGGCGTGAGCCACGATCAGGTTCAGCAGGGTCGACTTGCCGCCGCCCGGCTCGCCACCGATCAGCAGGTTCCGGTAGATCAGCGGGACCCGCACCGGGTGGCCGAACTCGTCCACCCCGACATGCACCGGGTCGAAGATCGACACGGTCGGGTCGGCGGGCGTGCCACCCGGTACGGCGGGAACGGTCAGCGTCGACATCAACGACCTCCGCTCAGGCCGCCGACGCCGGGGCGGCGGTCGACCACGGGTCATCCGCCGGCGTCTCCGGAGTGAACCCGTCCCCGTTGCGGGTGCGGGCCATCTTCTTCACCGTCGCGGTGGCGAACCGCAGCGACGGGCCGACCTCGTCCACGTCCAAGCCGTACGCGGAGCGCTTCTCGCCCTCCTCGTTCTCCCACCGCGACAGCCGCAGCCGCCCGGCTACCACCACGCGGGTGCCCTTGGCGAGCGATTCGGCGATGTGCTCGGCCAGGTCCCGCCACGCGGTGCAGGTCAGGAACAGCGGGTCACCGTCGCGGTACTCACCCGAGTTGCGGTCGAACACCCGAGGCGTGGACGCCACGGTGAACTTCACCAGCGCCACCCCGGCCGGGGTGAACCGCAGCTCCGGGTCGGCGGTCAGGTTGCCGACCACCGTCACGGTCGTGTCGTTCGCCATTACAGATCCTCCTTGGATCGGTTCTCCGAGGTGAGCCAGCAAGTGCTGGCCACCGCACACACGTCGGACAACGTGTGCGAGTTTTCGAGGTCAGCGGCGCGGGTTGCGCTGCTCCGGTGCCGGCTCCGGCACGTCGAGCAGGTCCAGGCCCAGCGGCGGCATAGCAGGCGACACTGGGGCGTCTTCGTCGCGCATCCACGTCACCAGGGCCGACAGCGGTGAGGCCACCAGGCCGGTCAGCGGGTCGCGGCGGGTGATGTCGACCCGCACCAGGGCGGCATGCCGAGCCGATGCGCGGACCATCCGCGCCTCGCCCGCCCAGCAGGCCACCGCGAGCTTGTCCGCCTTGCCGTCCAGGTCCGTCAGGTCCAGGCCCGGCCGCAACCACACCCACACCCGCTCCCCGGCCGGCGTCGGCCGCGCCCACAGGATCAGCGGCAACCGACCCGGATGCAGCCGCGACGCGGACCGGATGAACTCCGCGAAGCACAACCGCAGCCGGTGCCGCACCACCACGCACCACACCCACGCCGACACCCGCCGACGAAGCCGA
Organism: Micromonospora sp. A200; assembly: GCF_029893845.1. Taxonomy (NCBI): domain Bacteria; kingdom Bacillati; phylum Actinomycetota; class Actinomycetes; order Micromonosporales; family Micromonosporaceae; genus Micromonospora; species Micromonospora sp. A200. The sequence goes on from NZ_JARXXY010000062.1 coordinate 16,982, forward strand.
CCGACGCCGAAAAGCACACCCAGCACCACGGCCAGGAGCACCAGCGGCACCGCCGGATGCGTCGCCCGGGACAGGTACGCCATGCCGACGAAGAGCGTGATCGCCGCGACGATCTCGAACGCCCACCACCACAGCACCCGCAGCGCCGGCCACACCCGGACCAGGCACGCGACCACCAGGCCGCACACCACGCCGGACAACAGCCCGACCACCACCGCGAGCACCAGCGGCAACGTCACCGACGCGGTGGCAGCCACCACCAGGGCGACGGACGCCGCCACGACGAGGAACGCCACCCGAGCCTTCTGCGCGTACGACCGCGACACCGGCGTCTCCACCAGCGTCACCGCGCCCACCGGGCGCTCACCGAACATTCGTCTGGCCATGCTTCAACTCCCCTCCGTGGCGCAATTACTAACCGAGTTAGTAATTGGGACGCTACGACACCGCGCCCTTGATCGCCAGCCCCCTCAGTCGGCGATTTCCGGCAGCGGAACTTGTAGATATGACGATCACTCAGGTACTCGTAGAACGACAGGTGTCACTGCGGGGTCAGGCCGCTGTCCCCTTCCCTGTCACCCCGGTAGTCGGGCCATACTGGGTTCATGGGAGACACGGGAAGCGCGGGCGACGGCCGGCCTCTGTGGGCTCGGCGCATCAGGAACGAGCGGGCTGCCCGAGGGTGGTCACAAGCTGAGGCGATCGAAGCCCTCAGAGCCCACGCTTCATCCGAGCTGCCGTCGAACGGCAGCCTGCTCCGCAACTGGAAGCGCTGGGAAGCCGGCGACGTGGAGCCGGACGACTTCTACAAGACCCTCATCGCGGCCACGTTCGGCACCGTCACCGCCGCGTTCTTCCCACGACGTGGCCGCGATGACGTCGACAAGACTCTGATGGCTGGCGCCGGCCTGGACACCCTCGAAATCGTGACGCGGATGCGCGCATCTGACGTATCCCAAGCGACCCTCGAAGGGCTGCGGATCACCGCCGACCGGCTGTGCAGCGAATATCCCTACGCCGACTCGGCGGACTTGCGCGTCGAGGGACACGCGTGGCTGCGGCGCATGACGGCACTGCTCGACGCTCGGCTGACGCTCGCCCAGCACCGGGAGCTGCTCACCTTGGCGGGAACCGTCGCGCTCCTGGTGGGTTGCGTCGAGTACGACATGGGCCGGCGGACGGAAGCTGAGGCGACCCGTCGGGCAGCGTTGCAGCTCGGACAGGAGTCCGGGGACGTGAACGTCGTCGGTTGGGCGCAGGAGATGCGCGCCTGGTATGCGCTGACCGCAGGTGATTTCCGTGGCGTAGTTGCCGCCGCCGAAGCCGGCGAGGCAGCCGCGCCGCATCAGAGCGTGGCAGTCCAACTGGCTGCACAGCGTGCGAAGGCGTGGGCGCGGATGGGGGACCGGCGTCAAGTTGAGCTTGCTCTAGACCACGGCCGCCGCATTCTTGAAGGGCTGCCGTACCCGGAAAACCTGGATCACCACTTCGTTGTCGACCCCGCCAAGTTCGACTTCTACGCGATGGACTGCTACCGGATCGTCGGCGAGAACGGGCTTGCCGAGGTCTACGCGGATGAGGTGATTCGCTCATCCACGGACAGCAGCGGCGTCGTGCGCAAGCCGATGAGAGTGGCGGAAGCGCGGATCACCCTCGGGGTGGTGGCCGCACGGGCGGGCGACTTGGATCGCGCCGTCGAGCTCGGCCGCCAAGCGCTCGGCGGGAACCGGCGTTCGTTGCCATCGCTCGCCATGGTGGCCATGGATCTGTCAACGGTGCTGACGAAGCAGTACCCGAACGCGCCGGAGACGCAGGACTTCGCGGACGAGTTGCGGGCAGTCAAGGCCGCACCCAGCGCCTAGCGTTCAACGTCGTCACCCTGGGGCGATTGAACCTCCGCCCGCGACCTGCCGCCGACACCGGGCCGCGGTCGCGCCTCATGCCAGCTGACAATGTGCGCCGGCCGCCACACGTGCGTCCGTCCGAGGGTCAGATCGGGCGCAGGCATCTGCCCCCGCTTGCGGTACGTCGCCACCGTGCCGACCCGCACCCCGAGGTAGGCGGCGACGTCCGAGGTCGTCCACCACTCCGCGTCAGGATCAGGGCTCGTCACGTCCGCCATTCTGCCTGCGTTAGGCGATCAACGCACCTACCCACCGGTCCCCGGGGGCGCTCGCCGCCGGCAAGGTGGCCGGCCAGATGATCTACGCTTTACGTGATCAAGTTGTCCACCCCATCCTGCCTACGTACTTTCCAGCCTGCGGATACTCCTCTTGGCATCTCTCAACGACAGCCGTTGACGGCTAACCTCGTGAGGACTGGATGAGGACTGGCGACGGCCGGGGCTCGCGGTGTTCAAGAAGACCCATACCTCGCCGTGCCTCCGCTTGATGACGACCTCGGCTATCTCGAGCGCCGGCCTTCCCCGGCTCGCTCGGCTGGCGCTGGGTGTCTCAGGGCAGCGTTAAGGTAACCGCATCGCCTTGCGCAGCCCCGGAGGAACCGCTCATGACCACGCCACCAGCAAAGCCGAACGGGTTGAGCCTGGATGAGTTACTCAACGTGATGGACCGGACTTCAGCCAACCTCGAACGCTTGGAGGCGATCTGGGACCGCGCTTACCCCCTGCTGCCAGCGGGACCGTCCGCAGGGTCAACCAACGAGTACGACGACCTGACCCGAGCGTGGAACGACCTATTGCCGGGCCTTCCAAAGATCAATGGCTGGACCATCACCGAATCGCTACCCAGCATGGACAGCATCGGCCAATCGTACATCGACTATCTGGAAATTGGTGAACCACCGCTGCCGTTAGAGGATGCCAAGGAAGCGCCTGGGCGGGCTCTCGCGGAGTACCGCCACCGGCTAAACCGGGCACGGCGGCGAGCTGTTCGCGAGCGAATCGAAGAGCTGATCACGAAGGTCGACAGCTTGCTGCCGCAGATCGTGGCCGACAGCGAAGACGCCCCCGGTGGTCAACCACTGAGCCACGCCGGGGTGTCCGAAGTGGAAGCCAGCATCGCAGAGCTCGAACGGCTTATGGGCGACACGGCGGCTCGCCAAGGTCGGTGGAACGACTTACATCGCCACCTGCACTTCAGCCAGCCTCATGACTGGCACGATATCCACACTGTCGACTGGCCGAGCGTCAAGCCAGACATCGAAGCCGCGATGTTCTCCGAAGTAGAACCACTACCCGTGCCCGAAGTCGATCTCGGCTTGGCCGCTGCCCAGCAACCGGCGGGATCAGCGTCGACAGCCCTGAACTGGGAGCAGGTCAAGTCAGGAGACTTCGAACGCCTGATGTATGACCTGCTGCGGAATCTGCCTGGCTACCAAAATGTCCAGCTCCTCATGAAGGAGAACGCCGCAGACCGCGGTCGCGATGTCTCGGCCGAACGTGTGATCACCGACGGGTCAGGCAGCGTGCGGACCGAGCGAGTGATGGTGCAGGCGAAGCACTGGCTGTCGAGGTCGGTGCCACCAGAAGAGATCAGCGGTGCTCTTACTAGGCTCGCATTGTGGGAGCCTCCCGTGATTCGCGGTCTCATCGTCGCGACGACGGGGCACTTCACACCTGACGCCGTGGCTTGGACGGAGAAGCACAACGAGGGCGGCAAGATGCCGTTCATCGACCTCTGGCCGGAAAGCAAGCTGGCGACGCTGCTGTCGGAAAGGCCGTGGCTAGCAGCGCAGTACGGACTCCGGTAAGGAGGACGCCAGGCGGTTTAGCAAGTGTGGACACGGCGGGGTGTCGCACGGCAGCGACCTGGCTCGACCTGCCTCCCAACGCTGGCGGCCACGTCCAGGTGCTGACCGCCGTTAACCGTCGTCTCTCATCCCAACGGGCACGCAAGGGCACGCGGGCACGGGTCGACTGTCAGCTTGGGAATCGCACAAGATCGGTTCAGGGCATCGCGTTTTTGCCTTGTCGGCCATGGTCGGCGGTGGCCTCGTTTGGCCTCCCATGACATCACCGTGTGGCCCGCCGGCTCATGCTCGGCCGCGTGTTGGTGGTCGCACTCGTGTCCTTTAGGGATTCCGTAGCTTTCGTTGAGCATGCTGGTTGGTGGGAGAAGACATGAGGGCGGGCGTTGTGGCTGGTGCGGGGAAGTTGGCGGCCGGGTCGGGTACTGCGTTCGCCGTTGGTGCCGTGGCCGGCGTGGTGGGCAACAACCTCGGTGAGGGGTTGTGGTTTTGGGTGGGGTTCGTGGTGTTGGTGGTGGTGGGGTCTGGGTTATCGGCGTGGTTGACCTATCGTGGCGCTGCCGGCGGCGCTGGGTCTGGTGTTGTTCACAGCGGTGACAACAGGATCGACAAGGTGTTGGGTGGTGGGTCCGGACCAACGATCGGTGTCAACTATGGCGAGGCTCGTGGCGGCAGTGCCGACCGGGGAGGTGTGTGATCGTGGGATTCGGTCGTCGGGTGCCAAAGTGATTGGTTCGGTGCAGGGTGGGGGTTCCGGGCCAACGGTCGGGGTGAATCACGGGACGGTCGCGGGCACGATCCTGGCAGGCAATGCGACGGGTTTGGCGGATGTGGTTCTTGACCCGTCGCTGATTCCGCTGGAGCTTGGCCTGACGGTCGATGATGAGCCGGTGGGCGGGTTCACGGGGCGTGGGTGGCTGGTGGAGAAGATCGACGTGCGGATCGCGCAGGTCGCTGCCCGTCCGGTTGGTGGTTACGTGTTGGTGGAGGCGGAGGCCGGGCTGGGCAAGAGTGCGTTGGCGACGTATCTGGCGTTTTCGCCGACGCGGCGTTGGCCGGCGCATTTTTCGCGTCAGTCGACCAGCCCGGAGGCTGCGCGGGCGAACCTCGCCGCTCAGATCACCTATGTGCATACGCCTGCCGACTCTCCGGACAGGTCGGGTGGGCTGCCGGGTAACTACACCGACCCCGCCTGGTTCGCTCAGCGGCTGATGACGATTCAGGCGCAGCGGCGTGCGCGTGGTGAGGTTTCGCCTCTGGTGATCCTGATCGACGGGTTGGACGAAGCGCCCACGCCGTCGGCGGGTGAGGTCGCGTTCGGGCTGCCCCGGACTCTGCCGCCGGGAGTGGTGGTGGTGGCCACTACCCGTCCGGGGCATCCCTTGCCACTTGGGGCGAGGGTGGAGCGGATCGATGTCACAGGGCAGGCGAACCTCGACGATCTGCGTGAACATGTCACTTTCCGTGCGCGCAGCGACCGGGCGCTGACAGGCCAGCTCGCTGCCACCCAGGTCACTCCGGAGGCGTTCACGCGGGGGTTACTGGCCGCTGCTGGTGGGGTGTGGATCTATGCGCTGCTGGTGATGGATCAGGTTCGCGACGGTGATCTGCGTGCTGACCGTCTCGACGCGCTACCAGCGGGGTTGGCCGGATACTACAGCCAGAACTTGCGGCGGATTCGGGAGCTGAACCCGGATCGGTGGGACGGCGTTGTGCTGCCGCTTCTGGGCACCCTGGCCGCGGTCACCGAACCGGTGACGAGTACCACGCTCGCCCTGTGGTCCGGGAATTTGCCCCTGGGTCCGGTGCAGGATGTCCTCGACGGCCCGTTGCGGCCGTTCCTCGCCCACACGAGAGAGGACCGAGAGGCGGCTGATCCGACTGGTTGGTACCGGCTGCGGCACCAGAGCCTGCGGGACTTCCTGACCGGGCGGGAGACCGGCCACGAGGACCACACAGTGGTCCAACAGTCGGCACGCTGCGCCCACGCGACCCGGCAAGCCCACGCGAGAATCCTGGCCTGCATCACCCCCGCTCCAGACCAGGCGGACCTCCGACGATGGGACGACGCCAGCAGCTATGCCCTGGCACATTTGACCTACCATGCCGCTGCTGCCGGGGAGCTTGATCGGCTGGGTTTGGATCCCGGTTTCCTCCTGTGGACCCCACTGCCGTCGCTGCTGCGGACGAGGAACACGGTCACCGACCTGCAAGCCCGCCGTGCAATCGCCGCACGAGAACTGATGGGTAGCATCAACGCCCTGGCCCGCGACGAGCAGCTGCGCTGGTTGCATGTGTGGGCGGTGAAGTATCGCAGCACCGCCCTAGCCGCCGCCTGCGCCGCCCGGTTCCCCCCCGACGCTCCACATGCTGACGGCGCGATCTGGCGAGGAGCCCCCCACACCCAACTCCACGGCCACACCAGGTGGGTGAGCGCAGTGGGGACCTGGACCCGACCGGACGGCACCACGCTGCTCGTTACCGCCGGCGACGACGAGGTGGTGCGACTGTGGGACCCCCACACGCTGCACTT
>NZ_JARXXY010000063.1:0-22879 GCF_029893845.1 Micromonospora sp. A200
GTGGGAACGCCGCGACGACATCCACGAAGCCTTCCTCGCCCTGGCCACCTGCATCATCACGTACCGACACGTCGTACGACTTTGTTAGGACCTCTAAATGAGCCAAGTCGGGTCAGCGGGGCGCGGGGACCTCCACGGCCAGCGGCTCGAGGTCGGCGCGGACCGCCTTCACCTCCCAGTAGAAGCCGTGCTCGGCCGGCGAACCGTCCACCGTGCGCACCCGGAACGCGCCGTCGCGTACCCGGGAGGCGGCCAGTGCCGAGACCGGCTCGTCGTCGTCGAAGACCGGGGTGAGCTGGACGGTCCGGTCGTCCGGCCGGGTCAGCGCCTCGAAGTAGTCGGGCAGCTCCACGGTGGCCATCCCGCCGCGCAGCCGCCCCTCGCCGCGGTAGTACACGCCGTTCTCGGCACCCTCCAGGGCGGCGTGGATCAGCTGGCGGCGATCGGTCGCGTCAGGGGCGTCCAGCGGGTGGTCGATGGCGAACTGCTTCGACTTACCCTTGATGATGCCGCTGCCGGCGTCCAGGCTGATCGTGTACCCGGTGGACTCGTTGCCGCAGTAGATGGCGCCCCGGGCGAACAGGTCGAAGGTGCCGATGCCGCCCCCGCTCCACGACGGCAGGGAGTTCGGGCTGACCGCCACCCCGAGGCGGCCGTTGATTTGCACGTCACCGCCGAAGAAGCCGCGCTTCTCGACCCACACGCAGCCGGTCTCGGGGCCGGTGCCGCCGCCGTAGCCGATGTAGACGCCGTTGGTGTTGAGCAGGTACAGCCGCTCCGAGCCGTTGAGGTGCATCCGGCCGGCGGCGTTGAGCCAGGTGGCTGCGGGCAACGACACGTTCCCGCCGAGGGCGAGGTTGCCCTGCACCGCCAGGTCGCCGTTGCCGTTGGTGTCCTTGACGACCGTGACGCCGCCGGTGGCCCGTACGGCGAAGGCTCCCTCCGCAGTGAGCGACAGCCCACCGCGTCCGCGCAGGCTCGCCGCGCGCAGCTCCTTCACCGCGAGGTCGGCGTAGGGCTTGCTGCCCTCGGGGTAGCCGAGCGCCGGCCCGTCGGCGCTGCGGTCGACCAGCTCGAAGCCCTTGCCCGCGCGGAAGGAGAGCTGCCCATGCTGCACGCCGGGGCCCCAGAAGCCCAGCGCGGTCACCACCTGGCCGGCGCTGACCGGGGCTCCCTCCATGCTGCCCAGGTGCAGCATGGAGCCGCCGATGCGCAGCCGGTCGGCGCCGCTCTGGGTGAAGGCGATCAGATCCTCGGGGTCGTTGTTGTTGGCGATGCGCAGGATGGTGTTCTCGCCGGCGTACGGCCAGTAGCGGATGTACGCCTCGTCGCCGAGGCCGCCGCCGGGATCGGCGGGGAAGGTGATGCCGGACTGGGAGCCGGCTCCCACCGACGGCACGATCGCCCCCACCGGTACCCGCAGTCCGGCGACCATCCGTCCGGAGGTCTGGGTGCTCACCGTGCCGCCGGCGCGGGTGACCTTGCCGAGCACCACGGCGTGCGTGGTGTCGGTGGGCGCGGTGGCGCTGAACTCGATGCGCCCCTCCTCGGTCCACCGGGTCTCGGCGACCACGCCGCCCTCGTCGCGCGGCTCGGCGAGGTACTCGTGGTAGCGGATCACCACGAACCAGGAGGTGCCGTCGGCGGGCAGCGGCCGGCGGGTGTTCTCCGGCAGCACGACCACCAGGCCGTCGCCGTCGACGGCCACGCCCTGGCTGACCGTCACGTCGCTGCCGGTGGCGGAGAGATCCAGGCCGTTGACCACGCCCATCGGGCGCAGCAGGCGGGCGGTGAGGTTCTGCCGGGCCAGCAGGTAGTCCAGGGCCTGGGTGAGGTCGCCCGCGCGCAGGTACTGGTAGTCGTAGTAGCGGGGCCGCGCCATCGGCAGGGGCAGGTCGTTCTTCCAGGTGATCGTCATCGGGTTCTCCGCGTTCAGGTCGACGGGTGGTTCAGCGCGGCTGGACGGTGTCGTAGCGCAGGCCGCTGGAGAGTTCGCCGGTGCCGGCGCGACGGGTGCTGCCCAGCCACAGGTGCACCGAGCCGTCGGTCCACCGGGCGAGCTGCCAGCGGCGCAGCACCCGGGCACCGGCGCGGGGCACCTCCTCCTCGGGGAAGGCCAGCTCGACCAGGTTGTCGTCGCGCCAGCGCCAGTCGAGCAGTCGGCTGTGGCCGGTCACCGCCACCGGCGGTCCCTCCCGGGAGGGTTGTTGCAGCGGCACCCGGCGTAGCCGAACCACGTCGGGGCGGCCGTCGGTGGGCCCGGGGATCAGCGGCACCCAGTTCTCCGGGACGGTGGTGGCGAAGGCGTACGACAGCGATGGCACGTCCGTGCTGGCCGGGGTGGGGCGGGGTGGCACGGCGGCGCGGGCGACCTGGGCGGTGCGGTCGACGGGGCGGCCGGTCGCCCCGGTGACGGTGCGCTCCACCGCCCAGGCCAGGTTGGCCATCTCGTCGCGGCCGAGGCGGACCTCCTCCACCGGGGCGGAGTCGAGGGTGGTGGCCGCGGTGGCGGGCAGCACCAGCACGTCGGCGGGGCCGTCGGGGCCGGAGGGGCGGAACAGCGCGGTCCGTTCGGGCGCGGCCGGCACCAGCGTCCGTACGCCGAAGGTGTCGGTGACGATCAGCGACCGGATCCGGGCGGCGGTGCCGACGGGCAGCTCCAGGGGCAGCACGAAATGGTCGTTGCCGTAGACCAGGCCGTACTCCAGGACGAACAGGCGGGCCAGGTCGCCGGCGCCGGCCCCGACGCCGGCCAGGTTGACCCGGGCGTCCTCCAGCTCCCAGAACCGGGTGGAGGGCATGCCCGCGTACGACACGGGGGCCGGCAGCAGGACCTTGATCAGGTCCTTTGTCGACTTGTGGGCGTCCAGGGTGGCGCCGGGCTCGTGGTCGAAGTGGTACCAGTCCAGCCGGTCCCCGTCGTACTCGTGGGCGGTGAGTACCAGTTCGTCGTCGCCGTCGTGCGCGGCGACGGCCGCGTCGTACTCCATCCGCTCGCGCCGCCAGGCCGGGCCCTCCAGCCCGGGGGTGCTGAACAGCGGGGTGAAGTCGGCCGGCGGCCAGGGCGGCGCGGCCGGTCGGGACGCCCCGGGAGCCAGCACGGCCGGCAGTTGCAGCAGGTAGCCCGGCGGTGGGCCGGCCGGGCGGGGCGGCACCCCCAGCCAGGTCAGCCACTGGGTGACCGCGCCAGTGACCGCGCCGACCAGCGCGGCCGGGACCTGCGCCTCGGTGAGGAACCGGCCCTCGGCCCAGGCCCGCAGCGCCAGGTCGCCGTGCGGCACCCGGCCGGCGACGATCCGCAGGTACCCGACGGTCTCCGGGTCGGCGGCGGAGGCGGCGTCGGGCGGGCTGGCCGGCACCGGGTACGTGGTGCACAGCCGCCCGGCGAGCTCCCCGGCGCCGGCCGCAGCGAGCAGGCGTAGCAGCTGCTGGCCGCTGTCCACGGCGAAGCGCAGGTCGGTGGCGGTGGCCGCCGGTTCGCGTTCCACCACCGCCTCCAACGGCGTGCCGGCGGGCAGCCGGACGGCGCCGGCGGTGGGTCCCGGCCGGTAGCGGGTGAACGCGGCGGTCCGGGCGTGCACCCGGGCGGCGACCGGCGAGCCGGTGTCCTCCCCGGTGAACTCGCCGAGCTGCCACTGGCGGGCCAACAGCCACAGCGGGTCGGCGGTGCGCGCCTGCACGGCGGGCGCCAGGTCGGCCCGCCGGGTACGCGGCTCCAGCCGGGTCCAGGTGGTCACCGACGGCAGGGTGGCCGGCGCGTCGGTGCTCGCCGGTGACGGTGCGCTGGTCGTCGGCTCGGTGCTGGTCACTGGCCCTCCTGTCCGCCCTGCGGCGTGAGCGTCGCGTCCGGGACGAAGTCCGTGGTGGTGGCGGTCTCGGTCACGTTGGTGGGGAAGTAGAGGGCGGGCAGGAACTGCCCGGCCGCGCCGAGGGAGTCCAGGTCGACCGCGCGGGCCACGGCGAGGTCGAGGGTCTCCTCCAGCACCTGGGCGAGGGTGGCCGGTTGCCAGTTCGCCGCGCCGTCGGGGGCGAGTCCGAGCAGCACCGCCTGCGGGGCGGCGGCGCCCGGGGCGTCGTACTCGAAGGTGAGGCCGGTCTGCACCTGCCCGGCGGGGACGACCTCGGTCCACTCGTCGACCAGCAGCCCGTGCACCGGTCGGGTCACGTCCAGCCCGCCGGGGGCGACCACCACCAGGGACACCGGCTCGGTGTCGGCCCGGGGTGGGGCCTCGCCGACCCACCGGTCGCCGGGGGCGTAGGGAAGCTGGGCCACCCGTACCGTGGCGGGCAGCCGTACCACGCCGCCGGCGCCGGCCGCGTCGGCGGTGGTCAGCACCTCCTGGAGGCGGCCCACCGCCGGGCGGACCCGCGCGTACCGGGACAGCCAGCGGCGTACCGGATGGGGTGAGCCGCCCTGGAGGGCGTCGCTGGCGGCCAGCGCGGCGGCCAGCTCCGCCGGGGCGTCGGCGCGGGTGAGCACCGGCATGTCCGGGCCGAGCAGCGCCCGGATCCGGGCGATCTGGGCCTCCCGGCGGCGGTCCGGTGGCGCGTCCGGTCGGTCGAAGTCGGTCGCCGGGTCGCAGCGGCAGCTCGCGGGTGGGCAGGGCGCCCGGTCCCACAGCTCGCCGACGACCGCGCAGTGCGCGACCAGCCGGCGGGCCAGTTCGGCGCGGGCGACGAGCACCGCGTCGGCGACGGCGCGGGCACCCTCCGGCGCCGGCGGTGGGGGCACCGCGCCGATGACGCCGAACCCGGCGGCGGCGTCGAGCAGCTGCCGGGCGGCCGGTTCGTCCCAGCCCGGCGCGTCCGGCTCCGGGACCGCCCGCAGCGCGCTGCTGTGCTGCCGGGCGAGGTGCCACATCTCGTCGGCCTGCGCCTTGGTGACGGGGTCGACCTGCGGCGGGGCGTCCCGTTCGAGGCACAGGTCGGCGGCGACGACCGGGCGGGCCCGGCCGATCAGGTCGCGCAGCACCGTCACGGCGTGCAGGAACTCGGCGAGGCTCAGCCGCTCCAGCGGCCAGGCGGGGTCGCGGTCGTAGTCCAGCTCCAGCCGCCAGTCCCAGGTCACCCCGGCGGGCAGCGGCGATCCCCAGGCGTCCAGGGCGATGCGCCGGTCCAGCTCGGCGTCGTCGGGGCGGCCGGGGTGCGGTGGCGCGGCGACCAGGTCGATCGCCGGGATCTGCAGCCGGTCCAGGGTGGCCTCCCGCCAGGTGGTGGCGGTGACCCCGTCCGGGGAGTGCCAGCGCAGCCGCCACCGGACCCGCCAGGACGGCGGCAGCAGCACGGAGACCAGCGCGTCGGTGGCCGCGGTCATGATCCGTGGGTGGTGGCCGCGGGCGGCGGGCCAGTCCTGGCGCAGCCGGCCGAACCGGTCGTCGACGTTGACCAGCAGCAGCACCCGGTGGGTGAGGGCGGCGCCGGTGACCGGGGTGCGGGTGACATACAGCTCCGGCGGGTCGGTGGCCGCGCCGGAGGCGGCGTCGACGGCGGCGGCCGCCCGGTTCATGTCGCCGAGGGAGAGCTGGTGGACGCTCTCGGCGAGCAGCGCGTCGGCGACCGCGTCGGTGGCGTCGGCCAGGTCGGCGAGCACCTGCCGGACGGCGTCCCGGGCGGTCGGTGGCAGCGCCGCGAGCTGCCCGTCGACCGCCCCGGCCTGGTGCAGCCGGTGCAGCTCCAGGCCGTCCACACCGGCGGTCGACTCGACGGTGGCGGTGATCGTGGAGCCGCCGTCGTCGGTCGGGTCGACGCGGTGCGCGCGGGCCGGGGCGAGCCGGCGGAACTGCGGCAGCAGCTGGTCCAGCGGGCCGTCGGGGTGGTCGTGCAGGCCGCGTTCGAAGCGATAGCCGAGCAGCGCGCCGAGGCTCTGGCCGGCGCGGACGCCGTCGAGGAGCTGCGCGGCGAGGCGTACCCGGCGCGACGACAGGTCGACCGCCAGCGGGCTGTCCGCACCGCCGTGCGCGCGCCAGGCGCTGCGCAGCACCGCGGCGGTCACCGCCTGCGCCGGTGACGGGGCGAGCACGTGCCCGGCGCCGTCCGGCGCCGCCACCAGCGTCGGTGGGGCCGCCTCCGGGGGTACGTCGGCGGGTCGGGTGACCATCCGGGGCGGCAGGGCCGGGCGCAGGTCGACCAGCCAGCCGTACCCGCCGACGTGCACCCCGGGCGGCGGGCCGGCGGTGAGCGCGGCGAGCCGGCGGGTGGCCAGCGAGGTGATCCAGGCGTCCAGCCGGTGCGCGGCCAGGCCCAGCGTGCCGGCGACGTGGCGGTCCAGGTCGGTGGGGGACAGGCCGTCGTCGAGGGCGTCGCGCAGGTCGGTCAGCGCGGCCCGGAGGTCGCGCAGCCCGGCGGTGGCCCGGACCTGCCGTGGGTCGGCGACGGTGCCGGCGAGGTAGGCGCCGAGCTGCTGCCCGCCCGCGCCGGGGACGGGCACGGCGAGCCGGCGGCGCAGCACCGCGGTGGTCTCGTGCGGACGGACGTCGACCAGTTCCGGTTCGGGGATCTCCGCCGCCCGGGGCAGAGCCGCCTCGGCGGCGAACGCGTCCGCGGCGGCGGAGTGCTCGGCGATCAGCGCGGCGCGTAGCAGCCGGTGGAACAGCGGCACCGGCCCGTCGCCGGGGCGCGCCGGCACCTCGTCGCCGCGCAGGCCGACCGTGGCCAGGGCGTCGAGATAGGAGCGGACCCGGTCAGCGCGAGGCTCACCGGGCCCGTCCAGCAGCGGTGTGCCGAGGGCGTAGGCCTCCTTGGCGAACACGGCCAGCGACAGCCGCGGGTCGGTCGGACCGCCCAGCCCGAGCGCGGCGAGCAGGTCCCGGGCCGGTTCGACGACCTGTTCGCGCCAGCCGGGGCCGAGGCCGAGCCGGGCGAAACGCCACAGCCAGCTGACGTACTCGTTGCCGAGCATGCTGCGGGCGCGGACCTCCAGCACCCGGGCGTCGGTGGCGAGGATCTCCAGCAGGGTCGCCTCCGGGTCGGCCAGCCCGGGCGTGATCCGGGGGACCGGCGAGGTCAGCCACACCGTGCGCAGCAGGGCATCGAGCAGCCCCACCGCCCGCGCCTCGGCCGGGTTCGCCGGGTGCCAGTCGCGCAGGCTGGTCACCGGCAGCAGCCCGTACGGCTGGCGGCCGACGCGCAGCGTGGGCAGCGGCCCCTCGGCGTGGACGTGGGCGACGAAGTGCTCGCGTACGGCGGCCTGCTCGGCGGGGGTGGCCACGGGCAGCAGGTGCCGCAGCAGGGCACCGACGCTGGCCGGCCAGAGCGCCCGGCGTACCTGTCGTCCGGTGGGCCGGTCCGCGGTGGCGGCGCCGGTGCCCCGGGCGAGCGCGCTCGGCGCGCCGGTGCGGGCCGGGCGCCGGCGGGCGGCGGTGAGCGCGTCGTCGGCCGCGGCGGTCAGCGGCACCCCCAGCGCGGCGGCCACCAGGGCGGCGGCGGACTCCGGTGCAGTGTCGGCCTGGTCGTCGGCGGTGACCGGGCCGGCGGTCGGGGTCGCCGCCGGGGTGACGGTGGCGGTGTTGTTGGTCGGGGTGTCCGGGGGCAGGAACGCCAGCCCGTCGGTGGCGGCGTGCGCCTCCAGCAGGCGGGCCAGGGCGCGAGCGGAGCCGGCCGGGCCGGTGGCGGTGTCCAGCCCGAACACCAGCAGCCGCTCCACCGGTACGGGCCTGCCTGTGGCGTCGGTGGGGACGGTGACGGTCAGGGCCATGCCGGCGGCGAGGGCGGCGTCGAAGTCGACGGTCCAGCGCATCCCCGCGTCGACCGGTGGCGCCTCGGCGGGCAGTTCGTCGATCGGGGTGCCGGTGGGGGGCCGGCCGGGCAGCACCGGGGTGGGGCCGACCGGTAGGTCGGGGGTGACCGGGCCGGAGACGCCGGTGAAGAGCCGGCCGTCGCTGGTACGGCCGACGGCGTACCAGAGGCTGGGCAGCAGCCGGGCCCGGGCCGGTTCGCACCACGGGGCGTCGCGGGGCAGCGGGTCCGGGAAGACCCCGGCGACGGGTTCGGTGACCCGGGCGATCCAGGCCGCCCGGGCCGCGCCGAAGCGGCGGGTCAGATCCGTCCAGGCGGCCTCCCCGGGTACCGGGTACGGCCCGTCAGGGCGGCCGTGGCCCCAGTACGCCCGCCCGGCGGTGAGCTCCTCGGCGGTCAGCCCCGGCTCGTGGTCGTCGACGTGGATCTGGTCCGGGTAGACCCGGATTTTCAGGGTGGCGCCGGTGAACCGGGTCTCCAGGCGTACCGGCAGCAGGACGGCGGGCACGGTCGCGGGCAGCGTCCACGGGGTGCCGGCGAGCACGCTGGCCAGCGGCGGTCGGTTCACGGTGCTCATCGGTTCTCCGGTAGCAGGTCGCTGGCGTGGCGGGCGAGCAGGACGGGGCGTTGCAGCAGGGCGGCGGCGGTGTCGGCGGCGTTGCCGGGCCGGTGGTCGGCGAAGACGACCGCGTCCGGGGGTGGGGGTTCGGCGTCGACGCCGAAGCGGGGTGCGGCCGGCTGCTCCCGCAGCAGGAAGAACCAGCCGGCCGGGCCGTCGAGCTTCCGGCTGGCGCCGCAGGCCACCTGCGCCGTGCGGGGAAAGCCGAAGAGCAGCAGGTCCGGGGAGAGCCAGGCGTTGAAGATGGGCAGCAGGTCGGGCCCGGTGGGACTGCGCTCCTCGTCGCCGGTCCAGGTGGCCTCCCGCATGGTGACCACGGTGGAGGGGTAGCGGCGCAGCAGCTCACCCCGGACGACCAGCACCAGGGACTCCTCGCCGGGCGCGCCGACGGCGGTGAGGTGGCTGCCCAGCGGCCCGCTGCGCCAGGCCGGGTCGGTCAGCGGCGGGATGTCGGTGAGCGGGTCGCCGGCGGACATCGCCCCGCGCACGTCCCAGAACTGCCGGAACCAGGTCTGTCGCGGGTCGGCCGGGAACTCCCGCCAGAGCATCTCCCGGCTCATCTCGTGGTTGAGGCCGACCAGGTACGCCTCGATGAAGCGCGGGTTCGCCGCCAGCGCGGTCATCGTCTCCGGCGCGACCGCCGGCAGGTTCGGCACCACGTGCTCCTGGGAGAGCCCGCGCAGCAGCTCGTAGGCGGGCACGTCGAAGGTGACGCCGGCGAGCAGCCGGCGCAGCGGGTCGCCGGTGTCGGGCAGGGCGCCGACCAGGTCACCGTCGCCGAGGGTGAGCCCGGCGAGCACCTCCCCGGCGACGGCCGTCTCGGGGCGTACGGTCTCGCGGACGGCGGCCGCGGCGGTGGCCAGGTCGACGGGTGCCGGTTGGTGGTCGCGGGCCAGCGACTGCGCCGGGGCGAGCCGGTCCTGGTGGCGGGCGGCGGCGGCCATGAACGCGTCACCCATGGCGGCGCGGTCGGCGACCAGGTCGGCGCGCAGGTCCGCCAGCACGACGGCGCAGCCCCGGGCGGCGCCCGCGTCGGCGGCGCCGGTGAGGGTGAACGCGGGGCTCCACGTGACCGGCACTCCGTCCGGGGCCAGGTCGAACGCGGCGCGGTAGGTGACCGTGGCGCCGGTGCGGCGGGCCACAACCAGGTCGGGTCGGCGGGTGCCGGTCACGTCGGCCACGGCGATGCCCGCCCCCTCGGCGCCGGCGACGGCGGCCTCGTCGACGACCGCGCGCGGGGCGGTCCACCCGCCGACCACCCGGCCGCGCCGGTTGACGGCGCGTCCGGTGAGGTGGCGGGCGCACGGTGCGCCGCCGAGGGTACCGGCCGCGAAGACCACCAGGTCGGGCGTCTGGTCGCCGGTCATGTCGACCACGTCGACGCCGACGGCGGTGATCCGGTCGAGCTGCTGCGGGGTGGGCAGCGAGTCGGTCCAGCCCCGGGTGACCACGCCGGACTCGTCGAGCCGCCAGCCGACCCGGTAGTACACCCGGTTGTCGGTGCCGCCGGAGCGGCTCACCCCGTACGCGACGAGGAGTTCGGGGCGGCCGTCGCCGTCGAGGTCGGCCAGGGCGACGTCCAGGCCGGCCGCGTCGCCGCTGACCGGGTCGGGCAGCTCGTACGGGCCGGTCCAGCCGCCGGCCGCCGCGCCCCCGGAGTCGGCTTCCCGGCCCACCCAGTACGCGATCCGGCAGGTGCCGGCGACGGTGCCGGGCAGCAGGGCAGCGGTGACCAGGGTCGGTCGGCCGGTCGGGGCGACCGTGCCGAGCGTGGTGGCGGCGGCCCGGGCCGCCACCGGGATGGCGGGGGCGTCCACGGCGGGGGTGAGCGCCTGTTCATGGACCGCCCCGTCGTCCCCGACGTGGTGGGCGGCCTGCATCCGGGCCCGGCTGCCGGTGCCCTGGGTGATGGTGTGGGTGAACAGCAGCGAGCCGAGCAGCCCGACCCGGGGCGCGTGGCGCAGGTGCGCCGGGGCGGCATCGTCCAGCGGTCCGACGCCGCGCGAATCGAGCGGGGTGCCGTGGTCGATCCAGCCGGGCGACCCGTACGTCCAGCGGTAGGAGGTGAGCCGGCCGTCGCCGGTGACGGCGAAGAGTTCGCCGTCGCGGGAGTCGCCGAGCAGCGGGTGGGGGCGGTGCGCCCCGAGCCCGCCGGCGGGCACGGTGTCGGTGACCGGGCCCCACGCCCACAGGAACCGTTCCTGTCCGTCGTGGTACCACAGGTAGCGGCGCTTCAGCCGTACCTCGCCGGTGGTGGTGCTCGCGGCGAGCACCACGATCGCCAGTTCCTCCTCGTGGCCCACCGGGGCGGCCTCCTGGGCCAGGGACACCACCCGCCAGCCGTCCGGCGCGCCGTGCAGGATGGTGGCCCCGTCGGCGAACTGGGAGACCAGCCGCCCGTCCGGGGTGACCCACGAGTAGCCGGTGCGCCGGTCCCGGTCCGGGTAGACGTGCTGGGCGGCCGGCGACCCCCAGGTCGGCAGGGTGTCGGGGCCGACCTGTCGCCACTGTCCGTTGTGGCCGAACAGCCGGTTCTGGCTGGTGGCGACGAGCACCCCGGCCATGGACGGGCGGGGCGATCCCCACAGCCGCTCCCCGCTGCGCAGCGCCGGAGCGCCCAGTGACGTCCAGGCCCGGCCGGCGGGGTCGTAGCGGTGCAGGTTGCCGTCCCCGCCCAGCATGTGCAGCCGGGTGCCGTCGCTCACCGGCCGGCTGTGCACGCCGAGGGTGGGGGCGCCGCAGTCGGTCCACACCCACCGGTCGCCGTCCCAGCGCCGCTCGAACAGCCGGCTGTCGCGGGTGCGCACGTACACCCGGCCCGGGGGCACGGCGGCGCCGGAGGTCGCCACGGCGGTGCCGGGCGGCGCGCCGTGGTCCCGCCACACCCACTGGCCGCTCAGGCGGCGGCGTTCGAACAGCCGCCCGTCGGCGGTGCCGACGAAGAACCGGTCGCCGCCGAGCAGGTCGCCGCCGTTGGTGGTGACCCGGGTGACCGGGTCGTCGGCGAGCGTCGCGGCGGCGGCGCGCAGGGTGGGGGTGGCCGGGCCGGTGTGCCACCACGGGTTCCGGGCGGCCTGCTCGATCACCTGGCGGGTCAGCGCGCCGAGGCCGCTCCCGTCGGCGACCAGGGTGTCCAGCACCGTGCCGCCGGTGGGTACGCGGGCGGCGGGCACCGCGCTGTCCCCGTCGGCGAGCCGGGTCAGCGCGGCGGGCGGGGTGTCCGGGTCCACCCGGCGGGCCAGCGGCCCGCGCGGGCGCAGCAGCCGGCGCATCGGGGCCGAGGCGGCGGCCCGCGCGCCCGGGTTCCCGGCGAGCCGTGCGTCCAGCGGGTCACCGTCCCCGGCGGCCAGGCCGGCCTGCGGCACCCGCACCAGGTCGTGCACCGGCTGGGTGAGCGCGACGAGCTGGTCGTCGGCGACCGCCGCGCCGGGGGTGTCGGGATCCAGCCGCCGGGTGAACAGGGCGGTGGCGGTGTCCCGGGCGGCCTGGCCCCGGCGCAGCCGGTCGTTGGTGTCGCGCAGCGCGGCGGCCCGGGCCCAGGCGGCGGCCGCCAGATCCTCCTGGTGGCGCTGCACCACCTGGGTGCCGAGCGCGGCGGCGGCCCGCTGCCGGGGGTCGAGGTTGAGCCCCGCCAGCCATTGCGGTTCCGCGCCGGGGGCGGGCAGCCGCTGCTCCTGGCTGTGGATGTCGCCGTACAGCGGCGGGGTGAGCCGGTCGGCGGAGTGGCGCAGCAGCGCGGTGAGGGTGTCCCGCCAGGCGTCGCGGACGTCGGCGGCCCACTCGGTGGGGGTCATCGCGGGGGAGGCGAGGGCGCCCTCGAAGCCGAGCACCGAGCGGCCCTCGACGCCCTCCTCGTCGGCGGTGGGGAGGCCGCCGCCGGGGGCGGCGATGTCGACCGACTGCCGGCCGACACCGGCGGGCAGGACGCGGGGGCGCAGCCGGCGGGCCAGCGACTCGAAGTCGCCGTCGGGGCCGGTGCGGAAGGTCCAGTGGTGGTAGACGGGCAGCAGCAGCGGATCGTCGGCGCCGGGGTGCGGTGAGCCGGGTCCCCAGGCCGGAGCGAGCGGGCCGGTGTCGTCGACCGGTTCGCCGAGGCCGGCGCGGACGCCGGCGGCGAAGGCCGGGACGACGGCGGCCAGGTAGTCGGTGCCGCCGGCGAGCCGGCGGGGGCAGAGCAGCCGGGACAGGGTGCGCTCGGGGGCGACGGCGATCACCGTGGCGACGTCCTCGTCGTCGGTGGTCACCAGCACCTGGGCGTGCGCCCAGGCCCAGGACGCGGCCAGGTCGGGCAGGTGGCGCACGGTGGTGGCGAGGCGGGCCAGTGCCTGCCCGGCCTCGGTGCGCAGCCGGCCGCCCGCGCCGGCCGGCACCACGACCAGCACCAGCCACGGGCGCAGCGCGCCCCGGTCGTCGGGGCGGGCCGGGGTGTACAGCCAGGGCAGCTCGGGGCTGTCGAACTCGACCGCCGCGAGCATGGTCGTCTCGACGTTCTCCGCGCCGGGCGCCGGGAAGCTGCGGATGATCTCCTGCGGATCGACGCCGACGACGTCGCCGGGCCCGTGCAGGAGGGCGGTGGTGGTGCCGGCGATCTCCCGGGTGTCGCCGGTGGCGGTGTCCGTGCCCAGCGCGGTGACGTTCAGGTCCACCTGGGCGCGCGGGCGGGGCAGCGCGCCGCTGAGCGGGTCGGTGTCGGAGATGACCCGGGCCACCCCGTCGCGGACCCACGGCAGGAAACGCAGGCCACCCATGTCAGCGCACCTCCAGCTCGACGGGCGTGATCCGGGGACGGGGCACCCGGACCCGGGAGCGGCGTACCCCGCCGCCCCGGTGGTCGTGGTCGGCCCGCCGGGGCGTCGGCACGCCCGCTGCCCGCTCCTGGCCTCCGACCGCCGCGCGGCCTCCGGCCGTCGGGTCGTCGCCGGTGGCGGCGCCCGGCCTCGGGTCGTCGAGGGTCGCCGCGGCGGCCCTCGGTCCGTCGGCGGTCGCGGCGCCGGGTCTCGGACGGGTGGCGGCGAGGTCCAGCGCGGGCCCGGTGAAGCGGGCCGCGCCGGCGCGGCGGCTCTCCGCGAAGGCCGCCGGGGCGGTCGCCGCGAACCGGACCAGCGGGTCGCCGCCCCCGGTGGCCACGCGCGCGGTGGGTCGCGGCGCGGGCAGCGGCCGGCCGGCCGCGTCGGGGTCGTCGATGACCACCCGGTCGTACGCCGCGTCGCCGCTCAGGTCGGCGAAGGTGGTCAGCGTGGCCGGCGGCAGCGAGGTGCCCTCCGGCAGCGCCACCGTGCGTCCGGCGGCCAGCGGTACGACGCCGGGCGTGGTGAGCTGCTCCTCGGGCGACAGGTCGCGGAACTGCCCGGGGGCGAAGTCGTCGACGATCGTCTCGCCGAGCCGACCGGCGAGGGCGTCCTCGCCGGTGCCGACGCGAACCCCGGTCAGGGTGAACCGGTTGGCCCCGGTGATCCGGGAGGTGCCCATGCGTTGCAGGTCCGTGTCCAGCGGCAGCACGTTCTCCCGGACGCCCAGCAGCGCGCCGGGTTGCAGCAGCATCGGCCCGGTCCAGCCGGTCAGGTTCCGCAGCGTGACCGGTTCGCCGGCACCGATCGCCCGGATCTCCCAGGCATCGGGGGTGGACAGGGCCGCCTGGAGCGTGTCCCCGGCGTTGACGTAGGTGGGTTCGTGGGGGTGGGTGGTGTCCCCGTCGGTCCAGGAGAAGCGGCCGGACACCTCCCAGCACAGGAACTTGATCCTGGCCTCACCCCAGGCCTTCCAGGGGCCCGGGCCGCTGACGCCGATGATCAAATTGATCGCGAGCAGCTCCGTGTCGCGGTACTTCAGCGACACGGTGGCGCCGATCTCGGCGGTGAACCAGAACGGCTTGAACTGGAACATCACGTCCAGCCACGCCCGGCCGTCGATGACGAAGCCGCCGCCCTCGAAGTGCAGCTTCAGCTCCGCGCCGAACTGGGCGGTGTTGCTGGTGACGGCCAGGTACGCCTGCAGGTCGATGCCCTTGCCGGACTTCTGCAGCGCGATGGTGAACCGTTTGACGGTGGGGAAGCCGGGCGGGGCGGTGAAGCGGGGGTGGAAACCGCCGATGGACACGGCGAACGTGCCGCCGGAGCCCCATCGGGCGCGCAGCGCCATCTCCCCGGAGACCGGGCGGCCGAACAGCTTCGAGTCGATCAGAGCCGCGTCGACGCTGATCTCCCGGCGGGCCACGTCGACGATGCCGGCGGAGTCGAGGCGGAACTTCCCGGCGGCCTTGAAGTCGATGACCAGCCGGCCGAGCAGCAGGATGCGGACCGGGTCGGGGAACTCCACCAGCACGGCCAGGTCGGCGACGACCTGGCCGCCGAGGAAGTTCAACCGGACCATCGCGCCGAGCACGGTGCCGGTGGTGTCGACCGGGAAGATCCGACTCAGGGTGGCGATGACGGCGGGGGCGTTGCCGACCGGATCCTGGGGGAAGAGCAGCGCGTCGAGGGTGCCGGCGCGGGCGGCGGTGCGCACCTCCTCCGGGTTGGTGCGCCGGTTCCAGCCCACGATCAGGCCGAGGCCGGTGATGGAGATGCCCCAGAACAGCACCAGCCCGGGGAACCACTCGTAGGTGCCGGCGAGCAGCAGGGAGAAGGTGTGCCGGCCGTCGGCCTCGGCGAGCCGGCTGCCGTCCGGGTTGCGGGTGTTGAGGATCGCGGTGGCCTGGAGCCGGAACCCCTTCATCGGCGCGAGAGGCGTCGTGGAGGTCATGCCCAGTTGCAGGGCGCCGGCGTACATGCCGCGGGCCTCGTCGACGAAGAGATAGCCGCCACCGGAGACGATGCCGTTGTCCATCCGTAGCGCGACCCCGTCGGGCCCTTTGAACCGGGGGGTGAGGTCGACCGGCCCGAGGTTGCCGCCGCGGGCCTGCGTGCCGTCGCCGGCGGGCAGGGCGGGCGGGAAGGTCAGGTCGGCGCGGACGCCGATGTTCTGCACCACGGCGTGCAGCGGTCCGAGCGCGGCGCGGATGGTGGTGCTGATGACGACGCTGACCGCTCGGGTGGCGGTGGACGCCTCCAGGGCGATCCGCAGTCCCTCCACCCCGATGCCGTGCCAGGACAGGTGGACCGGGTACTCGGCGGCCAGCGCGGCGGCCCCGGCCAGGTGCGCGCCGGTCCGCATCGACCAGGCCACACCGAGGTCGAGCCCGACCCGGAGCCCGTCGGCGGGCAGCAGCTTGGCCAGCAACCCGTCGCCGTCGCCGGGGCGGACCACCAGCTCGGCGCGGCCGGCGCGGATGCCCAGTTCGACGTCGTCGCGGCCGGCGCCGAGGCTGGCCCGGCCGGTGACGACGACCTGTCCGATGGCGAGGTGGGTGCCGTCCGGGGCGCCGAGCACCCAGCCGGGCTGGCCGGCAGGGGCGATCCGGGCGATCTCCGCAACCCACTTCACGGCGGCGGCGCCGCCGCTGACGGTCACCCCGGCCGTGTTGACGGCGATGGCCGGTCCGGCGCCGGCGAGGTCGGTGGCCACGTTCCAGTCGCCGATCGCGCCCTCCAGGTGTGCCTCGCCGGTCGGGACCAGGATCACCGTGAGCAGTCCGTCCCAGCTGGCGAGGCCGAGGGTGGCCCCGATGCCGAAGGTCGGGGTCCAGGGGGCCAGACCGGTTCCGGGCGGCGGCTGCCCGCCGGGGGTGCGCAGCCCGCCGAAGCGCAGCCGCAGCAGGTTGTCGGCGAGCCGCCGGCCCACCTCGCCCTGGTTGGGCCCGACGTCGGGGCGGACGCCCTGGTCGGCCTCGAGGCCGAGCGCGCGCAGGGCCCGGGCGAGCCGGGGCAGCAGCCGGGCGGAGAGCTCGGCGACCGCCTCCGGGGTGGTCACGCCGTCCGGGGCGTACAGCGTGCGCAGGTAGCCGCCGGGGTCGGCGACCAGGTCGACGACGCGTTCCAGGTGCAGTTCGTCGCGGCGGCGGGGGAGCCGGATCGGGGCGTCCCCGGGCGGCATCGGCGGGCTCGGCGGCGCCTCGGCGGCGGGGGTGACCAGGCCGAGCAGGTCCAGCAACGGGATCGACCAGGGCACCCGGCGCAGCAGGTAGGTCAGCACCAGCAGGTCGACCAGGTCGTCTGCGAGTTCCGCGGGCAGGCCCGGGGGCAGCCCCTCGGGCAGCCCCGGCGGCAGCGCGCCGATCTGGCCGAACGCCTTCCCGCCGGCCTCGCCGAGCGCGCGCAGCCCGTCCAGGCTGCTCAGGTTCAGGTCGTCGCGGGCCGCGGACAGGGTGTCCAGCGCCGCGCCGATGGTGCCCAGCCACTGCTCGAACCGGGCGGCGTCGAACCCGCTGACCGCCTCCAGATCCCAGCCCAGCGCGCGCAGCAGCCGGGCCCGCCGCCACGGGTCGTACGCCGACAGCAGCGGCTCGGCCAGCAGCAGGACCTCGTCCCACAGCAGCGCGAGGGCGTTCTTCTGGTCGCTCATCGGTCCCCCTGTCCGTCCGCTCCGCCGGTCCCGCTGCCGGCCGCCGCTCCGGCGGCCCGGCCGTCGGCCGCCGCGGCCCGGGTCACGCCACTGTCCTCGGCGGCTGCCGAAGCCCCGGTCACGCCGTCACCCGCGGCAGGTCAGCCAGGTCCAGTCGCAGCGAGCCGCGGGCCGCCGAGAGGCCCTGCTCGGCGGCGGGCAGCGCCGGCACCGGCAGCGTGTAGCGCCGCCCGGTCGGCCAGGACGGCCAGCCGATCACCGAGGCCAGCGCGGCGGCGACCTCGCCGTCGGCGGCGACGACCTGCCGGACCGCGGTGACCAGCGCCGTCTCGTGCGCGTCGGTCCAGCCGGTGGGCGCGCCGGCGAAGTCCGGCCCGAGCGTCTTCGCCCGCACCAGCACCTGGTGCAGCTCGGTGGCGGCGCGGGGACGGGTCCGGAACTCGGGTTTCTCCGCCGCCGAGGCGGGTGGGCCGAGGGCGACCAGGTGGTGCGCCCGGTACTGCTGCCAGCAGGCCAGCACCGCCACCGACCGCTCCGAGGTGAACAGGTCGCCGATCCGCGCCCGGCGCGGTGTGCCGTCGGCGGCGGGCACGTCCGCCACCGTCGGGGTGACCGCCGGGTCGGGGGAGTCCCAGTCGGTGGCGAGCAGGTCGTGCAGCCGCTGCCGGGCGAACGTCCACAGCCCGCGCCGCACTCCGTCGTGCCCGCGCAGCGCGAGGGCGTACCGGTGCATCCAGTGCCAGGAGCGCAGGCCGAGCAGCTCCAGGGTGGTGCCGATGCCCTCGCGGGCCGCCCCGGTCGGGTCGGCCTGCGCGGCTCGGGCCCGCAGGACCCGCAGGTCGGTGAAGAGCAGTCCCGCGCCGTCTCGACCCCAGCCCGGCACGGCGGTCACGCCGCCCTGCCCGCCCAGGGCGTCGTACGCGTCGCGGTCGGTGGCGCGCAGGAACGCCAGGTACGCCCACAGCTCTCCGGGGTCGGCGGCGATGTCCAGCGCCGGCGGCAACGTGGTCGGGGCGACCAGCGGCCCGTGCGCGCGCCAGCCGAACGGGCCGAACCGGATCACCGCCGGGTCGCAGGCCTCCACCGAGTCGAGCCAGCCGCCGGCGGCGTCCGGCACCCGGTTCTCCGCCACTGCGCGCAGCACCTTGAAGGTGGAGAGTTGCCGCGCGGCGCGTACCCCCGGATCACCGCCCGCCGCGATGGCGGCGGCCAGGTCGCCCAGCGTGGGGCCGGCCGTGTGCCCCTGCGGGCGGGGCAGGATGGCCTCGGGCAGCAGCTCCGACTCGGCGGCGAGCACCGGGCCGGACCACTCGGGGGCGGTGACGTGCGGCCGGTGGGAGCCCAGCCGGATCAGCTCCGGGTGGCCCTCGGGGGCGCTGCCCGCGCCGGGCGGGCGGCCGGTCACCACCCGCGAGTACAGCCGCTGGTCGGCGGCGGTCACCTCGTCGAAGATCCATACGTTGGGCGCGGCCAACCGCTGCGGGCTGTCGCCGGCCACCTGCCAGGACTCCACCACCACCGGGCAGCGCCACCGCTTCTGCAGCCACCGCTTCATCGCCACCTGGGTGGCCAGGTCGGCCACCCCGCTGACCGGGCCGAGGTAGCGCTCGGCCTCCGGCACGTCCACCGGCTGCAGCCGGTCCGACCAGCGCGGCGCGGTCGACCCGGCCGCCTCGACGGCGGTACGGGCGATGCGGGCGTACGTCTGGAACTCGCGCACCGCCCAGTAGGTGACGATGCCGTACACCCCGTCGATCTCGCCCGGGGTGAGGAACCCCAGCGTGGCCAGGTCGTGCTGCAACCGGCTCACCCAGCGCTCGGTGACCAGCGCGGCCGGGAGATCCACCCCGTCGTAGCGGGCCTTGGCGGTGGCGGTGGCGTCCCGGTCGTCGGGGCGCAGCAGCCAGCCCCCGTAGGGCGCGGTCTCGGTGAGCGAGCAGCCGTAGGAGAGGTCGACGGTGAACGTGCTCAGCGCGGCGGCGCGCTCCTCGCCCGGCAGGTGCCACCAGAGCCGCTGGGTGGCCGACTTGCACTCGCCGGCGGGCCAGTCGAACGTGATCTCGCCGAGGTTGTTGTAGCCGACGATCTCCTTGCCGCTCTCCCACGATCCCTTGTAGCGGTCCAGGTTGCGGGCCGCCGCCAGGTACTGGGCCAGGGCCTGGTCGCGGGGCAGACCTGCCGGGTCCACCACCGACTCGGGGGTGCCGTCGCGGCGTACCGTCGGGTCGGCCTCGTCGTGGCGGACGAACTCGACGTGCACGTTCCACTCCGGCTGCCGGATCAGTCGGCGCAGCGCGTCGATGTCGCTGACGGCCGGACGCCCCGACACCCACCAGCCGGTGACGTCGTCGGCGGCTACGGTCACCTGCAGGCCGGCCTGCATCCGCTGCCCCTCCTTGTCGGGCAGTTCGTTGGCCCAGCCCACCAGGTCGATCCGCCCGGTGACGTCGAGCAGCGGCACGTAGCCGACGTTGTGCAGCGCCCGGGTCTTCCAGTCCTCGTTGCGCAAGGCGCTGGCGACGAAGCCGGCGATCACCCCCTCGGTGCGGTTGACCCCCTCGTACGGCTTCGCCCGGTCGGGTCCGCACCCGTACGGCAGGACGGCCGAGTAGCGGATCCGCTCGGCCGAGCCGAAGTGGATGTCGCCGCCGAGCAGCACCAGCCGGCGTCGGCGTACCCCGTCGGGGCCGGCCGGCGCGGTGGCGAACAACCGCCCGAGAATCTTGTGGACGGCCGCGTCGCTGGACACCCACGCGTCCTCGGCGTCCGCCGTCCACCGGCCGGCGGTCGCCCGGGCCAACGGCTGCGCCACCTGCTCCAGGATCGGCACCCCGAACAGCGCCACCGGTTGCGCGACCACGGTCACCGCGTCGTCGCCGAGCACCCCGTCACCGGTGATCATTTCGTCGAGGGGCGCGTCGTCCAGCAGCAGCCCGCCCGGGTGGCCGGCCCCGCCCGGGAACTGCCGCCAGGTGCGGGTGTCCAGCGCGACGAGCTGGTAGCGCGGCCAGGTGACCGTGTAGTGGTAGGTCAGCGCGCCCGCCGGCCGGACCAGTCGTCCCTCGGGCGTCACGCCCGTGGGCAGGCCGAGCCGGGTCCGCATCGCCTGGTCGTCGGCGTCGCCCGGGGTCGCCGACCAGCCGCGCAGCGCCGCCAGCGTTGCCCGCCCCGGCTCACCCGCCGCGCCCGCCTCCGCGAACCGATCCGGGGTGTTGCCCCAGGCCTGGAACACCGCGAACGCGGCCATCGCGTTGCGCACGATTCGTCGGCCCAGCGGGGCGTTCACCACCGCGTCGGTCACCCAGGAGCGGGTCATGTTCCAGTCGTCGGTGACCTCGTGGTCGTCGGCGACCATCAGCGTGGGCACGTTCGCCAGTTGCCGGCGCACCGCCGCCAGCCCGGTCCGGAACGCCCGCAGCCCCAGCGCCTGCCGCTGCCACCGCTCGTACCGGCCGATGATCTCCTTCTGCTGGGCGCTCGGCGTGTACGCCCGGCCGGCGCGCATCAGGTCGTACACCGTCTCGCCCGGCCGGCGGTCCTGCGGGTCCTTCAGGATCCGGGTGTCGGCGGGCAGCACGTGCTCGAACGCCGGCCAGCTCTCCGGCCACAGCACGTCCGACCAGACCATCAGGTACATGCACAGGTACTCGCGCAGCGACATCAGGTGGCTGTCGGCCGCGCCGGAGGTGAACTTCGCGTCCCGCTCGATCGTGGTGGCCCGCTTCCCCGGTAGGTACGCCGCGTCGGTGGGCTGTGCGCTGGTCCCGATCGGCAGCGTCTCCGGCGCCAGGCCGAGCCGCGCCGCCACCCCGAGGTACGCGGGCACCTCCGGCTCGCTGCCGCTGGCGGGGACCGCGGGGTGGCCGTGGACCAGCGCGATCAGCGGGTCGGCCACGTCGTCGGCGTAGATCTGGTCGCCGCCGAGCACCAGCTGGTGCGGCCGGAGCAGCGGGTCACCGCCAGCCGTCGCGATGATCGGGTCGAGGGCGGGGAACGCGTCGTACCCCTCGCCGTGCGGCTTGCGGCACGACCCGTGGAAGATCCGCAGGCGGTTCGGGTCGGCCGGCGGGGTGGCGAAGGTGGGGAACGCCGGCACCGCGCCGGGCGCCTGCGGGTGCCCCTGGTACGTCATCGCCTTCCGCGCGGTCGACGCGTCGGCCGCCACCACTTCGGCGTCGAAGAGGCTGCCGGCGCTCGCGCCGCCGGAGAAGGACAGGTCGTAGCCGTAGAGGGTGCCGGGCTGGAGGGTGACCCCGGCGACGGTCACCGCGACGACGTGCAGCCGGTCGGCGAGGCGTACGCTCGTGCGGCTGGCCGTACCCACGGTCGCGCCCCTGGCGAAACCCGGGCCCGGGCCCACCGCGAAGACGGTCAGCGTCACCGTGCAGTCCGCCTTCAGGGCGACGAAGACGGTGGCACTGGTCGGGTCGACCCGGCGCACGATGGGGCCGCAGAGCACCAGGGGCAGGCTGGACGGAACGGTCATGGTGGTCCCTTCGCCCTCGATGCCACCTGCGCGGCGGGTCGGCCGGTGGTGTGCCGAGGAGACGATCTCCCCCTTGAATTCAAGTCATCGGGGGTCGGTTCGGACACCGGCGCATCAGGGGGAAGGTTTCGGCCGGCGGTCTGACAACCATCGGGCCGACGGTGCGGGGTGGTGCGCCGAGCGGACGGGCTGAGCGTCCACTCAGGTCCTTCTGCTGACGGGGACCCGACGCGCGGCTTGCCGCGGGGTTGCGCGGCGCGCTAGGAACAGGCCCGGCCTGGCGGCATCGGCAGCTCCCGAATGGGCGAGGGCTACACACCGGCGCCGCCCGACGTGTCGGCCCCGCTCATATCCAGTGAGGTCTATGTCACGTTAGCGTCTGCGCACGCCGACACCACCGCCGGCGCTCCCGAACAGGAGAGCGTCTTGAAGACACCGCTGAAAGCCACCACCGTCCTCGCCGCCGTCCTGCTGCTGGTCCTGACCATCGCCGCCCCCGCCCAGGCCGCCACCCCGTCCACCAAAGCCCCGGTCTCCGGGTCGCTGCGGGCCTACAACGTCTCCGGCGTCTACGTCGCCGGCGTCTCCTCCGGTGGCTATATGGCCACCCAACTGCACGTCGCCTACTCGTCCCGGATCCGGGGTGCGGCGATCTTCGCCGCCGGGCCGTACTACTGCGCGCAGAACAACGTCTCCCAGGCGATCTACGGCTGCGGCGACAACCAGTACCCGACCAACCTGTCCGCCCTCCAGGCGTACACCCGGACCTGGGCGTCCTACGGCTGGGTCGACCCGGTGAGCAACCTCTCCGGCGATCCCGTTTACGTCTTCCACGGCAACAACGACAACACGGTGAAGAAGTCGGTCACCGACGACTTGGTCCGCTACTACCAGCACTTCGGCGCCAACGTGCAGTACGACAGCGCCTCGTCGGCCGGGCACGCCTGGGTCTCGCCGTACGGGCCGGTGGGGTGCACCGCGACCGCGTCGCCGTTCCTCAACAACTGTGGGACCGACCCGCAGAACAGCCTGCTGCGCAAGCTGCTGGGCAGCGTCTCCGCACCGAACACCGGTCCGCTCGGCGGCACGCTCATCCGGTTCAGCCAGAACACCCACGCGGTCAACGGCTGGGCTCCCGGCCTGAGCATGGACGACAACGGCTTCGCCTACGTGCCGTCGTCGTGCGCGGCCGGGCAGTCGTGCCGGCTGCTGGTCGCCCTGCACGGCTGTCTCCAGGGGTACGGCAAGATCGGCACCGCCTTCGTCGACCGGGCCAACCTGAACCAGTACGCCGACACCAACAACCTGATCGTGCTCTACCCGCAGGCGAGCACCAGTTCCAGCAACCCGAACGGCTGTTGGGACTGGTGGGGCTACCTCGGCGCGACCAACTACCCGATCAAGGGTGGCGCGCAGGTGGAGACCATCATGAACATGGTCCGCCGACTGGACGGCTGAGCCGCCGCGCCACCAACGGTGCCGCGGGTGCGCGCCGCAGGGCCCACCTAGTGCGGTGTCCACTAACGTTCACTGGGTGTCCGGTGGGTGTTGTGGATCCTCGCCGGGTGGGCGAGCGACTCCCCACCGGGTGGTGGGGCGGG
>NZ_JARXXY010000064.1:0-22778 GCF_029893845.1 Micromonospora sp. A200
GCGGGGGGGGGGGGGGGGGGGGGGGGGGGGGGGGGGCCCCCCCCCCGCGCGGGGGGGGTGGGGGGGGGCCCCCCCCCCCCCCCCCGGCGCCCCCCCCCCACGGTCGGGTACGTCGTCAGCGACGGCTCTCGCCGCTGCCGATCTCCTCCCGCTCGGGGCGGGCCTCGACCGGCGGGTGCCCCGGCGAGACCGGCGCCTCGGCCGGCTTCTCGATCGGGTAGAAGAAGCCCCGGATGGCCGGGCCGAGAGCCCCGAGCCGGTTCATCTTCTTCGGCACCACCCAGCCGACGTAGTCCAGCTCGCCGTGCCCGTCGTGGCCGTCGGCCGCGCTGAGCGGCTGGTGGACCTCGACGAACCGGCCGTCCGGCAGGCGCCGGATGATGCCGGTCTCCACACCGTGGGCCAGCACCTCCCGGTCGTGCTGCTGGAGACCGAGGCACATCCGGTACGCCACGTAGTACGCCAGCGGCGGGACCACCAGCAGGCCGATCCGGCCCGCCCAGGTCATCGCGTTGAGGCTGATCTGGAACTTGTCGGCGATCACGTCGTTGCCGCCGGAGAGGGTCAGCACCACGAAGAACGACACCGCCATGGCGCCCGCCGCGGTCCGGGCCGGCACGTCCCGGGGCCGCTGGAGCAGGTTGTGGTGCTTGCGGTCCTTGAGGTGCCGCGCCTCCATGAACGGGTAGAACAGGGAGATCGCGACCAGGATGCCCGGCAGCACGACCGTCGGCCAGAACAACGGCGGGATGACGTACCCGTCGCCGATCGGGATGGTGATCTCCCAGGCCGGCATGAGTCGGGTCGAGCCGTCGAGGAACATGACGTACCAGTCGGGCTGGCTGGCGGCCGAGACCACCCACGCCTCGTACGGGCCGAAGTACCAGATCGGGTTGATCTGGAAGAGGCCACCCATCAGCGCGATCACGCCGAAGACGACCATGAAGAAGCCGCCCTGCTTGAGCGCGTAGCGCGGGAACATCCGCTCGCCGACCACGTTCTCGTTGGTCCGGCCGGGGCCGGGCCACTGGGTGTGCTTCTGCTTGAACACCAGGCCCAGGTGGACGGTGATCAGCGCCACCAGCAGACCCGGGATCAGCAGCACGTGGGCGATGAAGAAGCGGCTGATGATGATCTCGCCCGGGAACTCCCCGCCGAAGACCGACGAGGTGACCCAGGAGCCGATCACCGGGATCGACAGCATGATGGCCGAGGCGATCCGCAGACCGGTGCCGGACAGGCCGTCGTCCGGCAGCGAGTAGCCGGTGAAGCCGGCCAGGAAGCCGACCCAGAACAGCAGCGAGCCGATGATCCAGTTCGTCTCACGCGGCTTGCGGAACGCGCCGGTGAAGAAGACCCGCAGCATGTGCACGACGATCGAGGCCATGAACAGCAGCGCCGCCCAGTGGTGCATCTGCCGCATGATCAGACCACCCCGGACGTCGAACGACAGGTCCAGGCTGGAGGCGTACGCGGCCGACATCGGCGTGCCCCGCAGCGGGGCGTAGCTGCCGTCGTAGACCACCTCGGTCATCGCCGGCTCGAAGAAGAAGGTCAGGAAGACACCGGTCAGCAGCAGCACGACGAACGAGAAGAGCGCGATCTCGCCGAGCAGGAAGGACCAGTGGTCCGGGAAGACCTTGTTGAGCAGCTTGCGCAGCGGCGTGGCCACCTGGAACCGGTCGTCCACCGCTCCGGCCGACTTGGCCGGCACCGCTGCTACGTCGAACTTTCGGCGCTTCATGGCCGCTCCCAGAAGTCGGGGCCGATGGTTTCGGTGTAGTCGGACTTCGCCACGAAGAAGCCCTCCTCGTCCACCTCGATCGGCAGCTGCGGCAGCCGACGGCTGGCCGGACCGAAGATGGGCCGGGCGTTGTCGGTGATCAGGAACTGCGACTGGTGGCACGGGCAGAGCAGCCGGTTGGTCTGCTGCTCGTACAGGCTCGCCGGGCAGCCGGCGTGCGTGCAGATCTTGGAGTACGCCGCGTAGTTGCCCCACATGAAGTCCTGGCGGCCCAACCGCGCGTTGGCGTCGCGGGACTCCTGGGCGTCCGTCTCGCGCAGGTGGATCAGCAGGGTCGGCGAGTCGGCGTGCTTGTTGCTCACGCCGTGCTCGATGCCGGGGAAGACGGTCAGCTGGCCACCGGCGCTGATGTCGGCCGGGCGGATCGGCCGGCCGTCCTCACGGACCAGCCGGATCTTGCGGCCGCCCTCGGCCGGAGCGAAGCCGGTGGTGAACATCTGGTTGTTCTTGTGCGGCTGCGAGATCAGGCCACCGATCAGCGGGGCCGCGACGACCGCGCCCACGGGCAGCAGGCCCGCCGCCAGCGAGACGCCGAGCAGCGGACGACGCCGCACGCCCATCTCGTCGGCCATGTAGAGCATGGTCTCCCCGGTGATCTTGCGATCCTCCGGCGCCCCCGGCTGGTCGTGCCGGTCCTGGATCGAGACCTCCTTGGGCAGCAGCTTCTTGCCCCAGGTGAGGATGCCGAAGCCGACGGCCAGGAGCGCGACGCCCAGGGTGACGCCGAGCAGCGGGGTGTACCACTTGTCACCGCCGCGGCCGGCCTCCCACTTCCACGGCCACCAGATGTAGATGACCAGGAAGGCGGTGGCCGCGAGGCCGGTGAGGAGGAAGAAGCTGGCGACCGTACGGGTCAGCCGGCGCTCGGCCTTGCTGCCCGGCGCGACCTGCTCCTCGTAGTGGACGATCTCGATGTCGTCCCGGCGCGCGCCCTCCAGGACGATGTCGAACCGGGACAGCCGGGGGTCCATGACGTCGAGCGGCTCCGGACCCTGCGGGGCCTGGTGCTCGGTGTGGGTGCTCATGCCGTCACCTCGCTACGGGCGGTGCCGACGCACGGCACCACGGCAATGGTACTGACGTTCGACCGGGTCACGACTTGCCCGCAATCCACAGGCTGGCGAAGACCAGCGCGACGATGCCGAACAGGAAGGCCGCCAGACCCTCGGTGGAGGGGCCGTACCGGCCGAGGTTGAACCCACCCTGGTCCTGGTCGTGCTTCAGCGTCTCCTGGATGTAGGCGATGATGTCCGCCTTCTGCTCCGGGGTGATCTGGTTGTCGCCGAACACCGGCATGTTCTGCGGGCCGCTCAGCATGGCGGCGTAGATCTGCCGGTCGCTGGCCGGGCGCAGGCTCGGGGCGAACTTGCCCGAGGAGAGCGCGCCGCCGCCACCACCGAAGGCGTGGCACTGCGAGCAGTTGATCCGGAACAGCTCGCCGCCGGTCGCCAGGTCGGCGCCCTCACGCAGGTGCCCCTCGGGGACCTGCGGGCCGCCACCGAGCTCCTGGACGTACTGGGCGAGCTGGCGCACCTGCTCGTCGGTGAAGACCGGGGGCTTGCGCTGGGCCTGGGCCTCCTGGCGGGCCATCGGCATGCGGCCGGTGGCCACCTGGAACTCGACCGAGGCGGCGCCCACGCCGACCAGACTGGGGCCACGACCGTCGACACCCTGCGCGTTGCGACCGTGGCAGGTCACGCAGCTCACGTCGAACAGCGCCTTGCCCTCGGCGGCGGCGCCGGTCAGCGGCGGGTTTTCCTGCGCCTGCACGCCGGGGGCGAAGACGGTGTAGGCGCCGCCGGCCAGCGTCAGCGCGGCGATCAGCCGGACCGCGGCGCCCAGCCGGCGGCGGCCCCTGCTGCGCGCTACGGGCCGCCCGCGCAGGCGCGCGAGCAGACCGCGTCGGCGGTCGTTGTCAGAAGTCATGACCTGTGTCCTTAACCGGTTGGACCTTGTCTCAGGGGACGGAGCAGCGGCGCGGTTCGTGACGCGCCAAGATCACTGGAGCCAGTAGATCATGGCGTAGAGCCCGATCCACACCACGTCGACGAAGTGCCAGTAGTACGACACGACGATCGCCGAGGTGGCCTGCGCCGGAGTGAACCGGCCCATGGTGGTGCGGATCATGAAGATGACGAAGGCGATCAGGCCGCCGGTCACGTGCAGGCCGTGGAAGCCGGTGGTGAGGTAGAACATCGACCCGTAACCGTCTTCGTTGATCTTCACGCCCTCGTGCACCAGGGTGCGGTACTCGTTCACCTGGCCGAGCACGAAGATCAGGCCCATCACGAAGGTGATCGTGAACCAACGCCGCAGGGCGTGGACGTCGCCCTTCTCCGCCGCGAAGACACCGAGCTGGCAGGTCACCGAGGACAACACCAGGATCACCGTGAAGGTGGTCGCGTACGGGATGTTGAGGTGCTCGGTGTGCTTCTCCCACTGCTCCGGCGCCGCCGCGCGGATGGAGAAGTACATCGCGAACAGCGCCGCGAAGAACATGAGTTCGCTGGAGAGCCACACGATCGTCCCGACGCTGACCATGTTGGGTCGGGTCAGGGAGTGGATCCGGCTCTTGTCAATGGCTGGGGCCGCAGTCACGCGGTCATTATTGCCCTTGACCGGGGCGGGCGATCAGCGGGGGGCCAAACCCGGGCGAGGGATGGCCCGATCGTGGCGGTCCGGTTCGCCTGGCCTAGCCTGAAAAGCGTGCTGCACGTCGATTCGATCTTCGCCGCGACCTCGGCGGGCCCGTCGGTGGTCCTCGCCGCCGGGGGCGAGGCCGTCCCGCCGCCGTTCACCGTCACCCGGGTCTTCACCGAGACCCGGCTGGACAGCTGGCTCGCCCTCGGGCTGGTGCTGGCCGCCGGACTCTACCTCTACGGGGTCTACCGGTTGCGGCTGCGCGGGGACGCCTGGCCGGTCCTCCGGACGATCTGCTTCCTCGGCCCCGGCCTGGGCGGCATCGCCGCGGTCACGGTCAGCGGCCTGCACGCGTACGACACGGCGCTGCTGTCGGTGCACATGGTCCAGCACATGGTGCTGTCGATGATCGCGCCGATCTTCCTCGCCCTGGGCGCCCCGGTCACCCTGGCCCTGCGCACCCTGCCGGTACGCCCCCGCAAGCGGCTGCTGGCGATCGTGCACAGCCGGTTCGCGAAGGTCTACAGCTTCCCGCTGGTGGCGTTCAGCATCTTCGTGGTGAACCCGTTCGCGCTCTACTTCAGTGGCCTCTACCACTACACGTTGGAGCACGCCTGGGCGCACGAGCTGGTGCACGCGCACTTCATCGCCACCGGCTGCGTGTTCTTCTGGCCGCTGCTCGGCCTCGACCCGCTGCCGGGGCGGTGGCCGTACCCGGCGCGGGCGCTGCTCATGCTGCTCTCCGTGCCGTTCCACACGGTGCTCGGCCTCACCATCATGCAGAGCACCACGCTGCTCGGCGGCGACTGGTACCCGTCGCTCAACCTGTCCTGGTCGGACCCCTGGAACGACCAGGTGGTCGCCGGCGGCATCCTCTGGGCCGGCGGCGAGTTCGTCAGTGTGACGATGCTCGCGGTGCTGGTCGTGCAGTGGATCCGGCAGTCCGAGCGGGAGGCCCGCCGGCTCGACCGCGAGCTGGACCGCCAGGAGGCCCGCGACCGCGCCGCCGACGCCGCCGCCACCGCCGCGACCGCGACCCCCGCCCCGGGCAGCCCGGCCTGACCTGCGCCGACGCGGCGTCCGCGCCGCCCGGCCGGGCGGGATGTCGGGTACGCCACACCGGCGGGTACCATCAGCGGGCAGCTACGAGGTGGGAGCCAGTCCAGCGATGAGCGATCGTCAGTGCACCGTCCTGCTCTACAGCGACGACCCGCAGGTCCGTGACCGGATGCGGCTGGCCGTCGGCACCCGCCCGGCGCCCGGCCTCGAGATCGAGTTCGTCGAGGCCGCCACGTACGCGGAGTGCATCCGGCTGGTCGACGACTACGAGATCGACCTCATGCTGCTCGACGGCGAGGCCAGCCCGGGCGGCGGCATCGGCATCGCCCGCCAGATTAAGGACGACCGGGACGACGCCCCGCCCACCTGCGTGGTCATCGCCCGCTCCGCCGACCGATGGCTCGCCGCGTACGCGCAGGTCGACGCCACGCTGGTGCACCCGCTCGACCCGGTGACCACCGGCACCACGGTCGCCGAACTGCTGCGTACGCACGCCGCCGCCTGAGTCTGCGCGCTCGGCGGCGCCTCCGGCGCCCGGGCTGACGGGCGCCGCCCCCGTCCCACCCGCACCCACGCCCGCTCGGGAGGCCCACCATGGGCGAACGGACCTGGCCGCACCTGCTCAACGCGCTGCTGCGCGGCGACGAGCTCTCCACCGCGGACACCGCGTGGGCGATGGACGAGATCATGACCGGCGCGGCCGCCCCGTCCCAGGTCGCCGGCTTCGCGGTGGCGTTGCGGGCCAAGGGCGAGACCCCCGCCGAGCTGGCCGGCCTGGTGCAGGCGATGCTCGGCCGGGCGGTGCCGGTCGAGCTGCCCGAGGAGCTGCGGCGCACCGCGCTGGACGTGGTCGGCACCGGCGGTGACCTCGCCCACACGGTGAACATCTCCACGATGACCGCGCTGGTGGTGGCCGGCGCCGGGGTCCGGGTGGTCAAGCACGGCAACCGCGCCGCCTCCTCGCTCTGCGGGACCGCCGACCTGCTGGAGTTCCTCGGCGTGCCGCTGGACCTGGCGCCCGAGCAGGTCGCCCGCTGCGTCGAGGAGGCCGGGATCGGGTTCTGCTTCGCCGGCCGGTTCCACCCGGGGATGCGGCACGCCGGCCCGGTCCGCCGCGAGATCGGCGTACCCACCTTCTTCAACTTCCTCGGCCCGCTGACCAACCCGGCCCGTCCCCGGGCCGGCGCGGTGGGCTGCTTCGACGCGCGGATGGCGCCGGTGATGGCCGCCGTCTTCGCCGGGCGGGGCGACTCGGCGATCGTGATGCGCGGCGAGGACGGCCTGGACGAGTTCACCACCGCCGCCCCCACCCGGGTCTGGGTGGCCCAGCAGGGCACGGTCAGAGAGGCCGTGCTGGACGCGACGGACCTCGGGGTACCCCGGTCCACCCTGGCCGACCTGCGGGGCGGGGACGCGGCGTACAACGCCGGGGTGGCCCGCCGGCTGCTGGCCGGGGAGACCGGCCCGGTGCGGGACGCCGTGCTGGTCAACTCCGCGGCGGCGCTGGCCACCCAGGGGCCGCTGGACGGCGACCTGACCGAGGCGCTGCGAGCCGGGCTGGGCCGGGCCGCCGAGTCCATCGACTCGGGCGCGGCGGCCGCCGTCCTGGAGCGCTGGGTCGAGGTGGCCCGCACCCGCTGAGCGGGTGGCGCGGGGGAACTGTCGGAGGGGCGTGCCAAACTACACGGGAGTAATTTTCCGTTTTCCGCCGATGGCTCCGACGGTCGTCGGCGGGCACCGGAGCGAGAGGAGACGCCCGTGTCGGACCGCGAGCTCTACTGCGACACCTGCGAGGGCGTGCAGCCGTTCGAGGTCCCGCCCTGCGTCGACGGTCACGACCTCGACTGCCCCGAGCTGATCTGCACCGGCTGCGGCGCGGCCGTGCTGATCGCCACCTTCGCCTTCCACGCCCCGCGCCTGGCCGACCGGCGCCCGCGGGCGACATCCGGGTCGGGCCGCCGCGCGGCCTGACCCGCACGCCGCCCTCATCGCGCGCTCTCACTCGCCGTGCCGCCGGGCCGTTGGCCCCGCCGGCGATCGCACGGTCGGCTCACCGGTCCTGTCGACCTGATGTCGTGGACGAATCAGGGGCCGGAACACGCGTGGGCCCGCGTCCCGGAGCGGGACGCGGGCCTACGGGCGAAGCCGTCGGATCAGTGCTCGGCGGTACGCCGGGTGCCGGTGTAGTACTCGAAGAGCAGGCCGCACGCGGCGAAGATGACCGCGACCAGGCCGAGGCCCACCAGCCAGAACTGCCAGTACACCAGGCCCAGACCGGCCACCGCGGCGGCCAGCGCCAGGCCGAACGGCCAGTAGCTGCCCGGGCTGAAGAAGCCGATCTCGCCGGCGCCGTCGGCGATCTCGCCGTCCGGCCGGTCCTCCGGCCGCAGGTCGATGCGGCGGGAGACGAACCAGAAGAAGCCACCGCACATCGCGCAGAGCAGGAACGACAGCAGCAGAGCCACCGTGCCGACCCACTCGACCCGGCCGCCGTCGCCGTAGGTCCAGGCGCCGTAGAGCACCGTCACGCCGAACAGGAACGCGGCGATGACCAGGAAGATACGCCACTCGGTCTTCATGTCGGCTCCCTCAGTTCCTCGGGTCGGAGTGCGACTTGTCGGGGTTGAAGGTGGCCACGTTGCGCCGCGTCTTGAACGGCTCGGTGGTCGACGCGTACGGGTCCTCGCCGATGGCGCTGAGCGCCTCCTGCGTCGACTTGCCGTCCCGCTTGGCCGCCAGGAACTGGTCGTACTTCTCCGGGGAGACGACGCGCAGCTCGAAGTTCATGAAGGCGTGGTAGCTGCCGCAGAGCTCGGCGCACCGGCCGACGTACGCGCCCTCGGACTCGAGCTTGGAGATCTCGAAGACGTTGCGGATGTTGCCCGGCATGACGTCCCGCTTGAACAGCAGCTCCGGCACCCAGAACGAGTGGATGACGTCGCGGCTGGTCTCCTCGAAGCGGATCGACCGGTCGGTCGGCAGGACCAGCACCGGGATGACCTCGCTGGTGCCCAGCACCGACGCCACCGTGTTCGCCTCGGGGCCCTGACCGTCGCGGTAGTTGAACTGCCAGTTCCACTTGAACGCGACGACCTCGACGGTCACGTCGGGGTTCTTGGTAATCCGCACCACGTCGGTCTGCACGACCGCCGTGTAGTAGAAGAGCACGGAGACGATCAGGATCGGCGCGATGGTGTAGAGGAACTCCATCGGCAGGTTGTACCGGGTCTGCACCGGCAGCTCGTTGCCCCGCTTGCGGTAGCGCACGACGCACCAGAAGATCAGGCCCCAGACGAAGACGCCGACCGCGAGGGCGGCGATGCAGGAGGCGATCCACAGGTCGTACATCCGGTGCGACTCCGGCGAGATGCCGCCCTGCGGCCAGCCGAAACCGTCGACCGAGCTGCCGACGTTGCAGCCGGTGAGCAGAACCAGCAGCGCCGCTCCGCCGAGACCGAGCCCGGCGAGTCGACCAGCACCACGCCGCCGGCGCCCACCGGCTCCTGGGGAAGCGCTGTGCCGTACGGCCGAGGGCCGTACCTCCGAACTCCTTGCGACCACCTGGTCCTGCCTCCCTAGCGCGCCGCGGTGGGTTTCCCTGAAGCACCGACGGCAAAGGCGTCACCGACGGTCGCAGATTACTCGACCATGACGGGCTCGACCGTGTTGGGGTCACTGTGCGCCCCCATCGGGGGGCTCGTGGGCATACCGACCCGATAGCGTGGGCTGTCGTGAGCCCTACCCCCGTCTACCTGGATGCGGCCACCGCCGCGCCGCTGCACCCGGTCGCCCGGCAGGCGCTGCTGGCCGCCCTCGACGACGGCTGGGCCGACCCGGCCAGGCTGTACACCCAGGCCCGCCGGGCCCGCCAGCTCCTCGACGCCGCCCGCGAGGCCACCGCGGCCACGCTCGGCGTCCGCGCCGACGAGCTCTCCTTCACCCCCAGCGGTACGGCCGCGGCGCACGGGGCGGTGCTGGGTGGCCTGGCCGGTCGGCGGCGGGTCGGGGCGACGCTGGTGCACTCGACGATCGAGCACTCCGCGGTGCTGCACGCCGCCGAGCGGCACGTGGCCGGTGGCGGCGCCGCGGTCGCCGTGCCGGTCGACCGGCTCGGCCGGCTCGACCTGTCCGCCTGGTCCGACGCGGTACGGGCCCCCGGGGTCGCGCTGGCCGCGCTGATCGCCGCCAGCCACGAGGTGGGCACGGTCCAGCCGGTGGCCCGGGCGGCCGCCGAGTGCGCCGACGCGGGTGTCCCGCTGTACGTCGACGCGGCCCAGGTGGTGGGGCGGGCGCCGGTGCCGGCGGGCTGGTCGGTGCTGACCGCCAGCGCGCACAAGTGGGGTGGGCCACCCGGGGTGGGGCTGCTGGTGGTGCGCAAGGGCACCCGGTGGGAGTCGCCCTGGCCGGCCGACGAGCGGGAGTCGGGGCGTACCCCCGGGGTGGTCAACCTGCCGGCGGTGGTGGCGGCGGCGGCGAGCCTGCGCGCGGCGGCGGCCGACGCCGCGGCCGAGGCGGCCCGGCTGGCGCCGCTGGTGGACCGGATCCGGGCCCGGGTGGCGGCCGAGGTGCCGGACGTGGAGGTGGTCGGCGACGCGAGCGACCGGCTCCCCCACCTGGTCACCTTCTCCTGCCTCTACGTCGACGGCGAGGTGCTGCTGCACGCGCTGGACCGGCGCGGCTTCGCGGTCTCCTCCGGGTCCTCCTGCACCTCCTCGACGTTGCGCCCGTCGCACGTGCTGGAGGCGATGGGGGTGCTCTCGCACGGCAACGTGCGGGTCTCGCTGCACCGGGAGACGACCGAGGCGGACGTCGAGCGGTTCCTGGCCGAGCTGCCCGGGATCGTCGCCGAGCTGCGCGCCGAGGCGGGGGTGGTGGGGCTGTGACCGACCCCACGGAGGTGCTCGACTGCCGGGGCCAGCGCTGCCCGCTGCCGGTCATCGCGCTGGCCCGCCGCCTGCCCGAGCTGCCCGTCGGCGCGGTGCTGCGGGTCCTGGCCGACGACCCCGCCGCCGCCGTCGACATCCCGGCCTGGTGCCGCATGCGCGCCCAGGACTTCGTCGCCGCCCACCCCGACACCACCGCCTACGACGTCCGCCGCACCCACTGACCCCCTCCCCCACCCCCCCTTTCGCGGGCGCGCGCCCAAATCCGCGCACTTTCCGATCGGAAAGTGCGCCCGCAGGGACTGCGCGTCCGGGTCAGGTCAGGTAGGTGAGGATGGCGGGGAGGGGGTCCAGGTCCACGGCGGTGTCGACCACGAGGCGGGGGCCGATGATCGGCTCGTACTCGGCGCGGCGGAGCAGCGTCTGGTCCCAGGTGGGGAGCAGCGGGTCGGGCTCGGCGGGCAGCCGCGCCTCGACCCGGCGGCGGTGCTCCGCCTCGTCGCCGCAGTGCACCTCGATCAGCCGTAGCGGCACCCCGGCCCGCTCGGCCAGGTCGTGCCAGAGGCCGCGGGCGCTGGCCACCGGGTTGACCGCGTCGACCACCACGGTCAGGCCGAGCCCCAACTGCACCTCGGCCAGCCCCGCCACCGCCTGGTACGCCGCCATCCCGGGCACGTCGCCGACCAGCCCGTGGTGGGCCAGCGCCCGCTCGACCGGGTCCACCGGCAGCACGGGCGCGCCCAGCGCCGCGCCGACCCGCCGGGCGAGGGTGCTCTTGCCCACCGCCGGCAGGCCGGCGAACGCGACCAGGACGGGCCTCACGGCAACAGGTACGGCCGCACGTCCTCGGCGGCGGCGTCGCCGTACGACTCGGCCAGGCGCTTGACGAACAGGTCGCGCCGGACGTCGTACTCCTGGGTGCCGACGGTCTCCAGCACCAGGGTGGCCAGCAGCGAGCCGACCTGCGCGGCGCGCTCCAGGCCGAGGCCCCAGGAGAGCGCGGCGAAGAAGCCGGCCCGGAAGCCGTCGCCGACGCCGGTCGGGTCGACCGCCTGGATCTCCCGGGCGATCGGCACGTGGATCGTCCCGAAGTCCCGGCCGGCGATCTCCGCGCCGTGCTTGCCCAGCGTGGTGACCCGCACCTTCACCCGGTCGAGCAGCTGCTCGTCGGTGAGGCCGGCCTTGCTCTCCAGCAGGGACTTCTCGTAGTCGTTGGTCATCAGGTAGTCGGCGCCGTCGATCAGGCCGATCACGTCCGCGCCGTCCATCCGGGCGAGCTGCTGGGACGGGTCGGCGACGAAGGCGTAGCCGCGCTCCCGGCACTCGGCGGAGTGGCGGATCATCGCCTCCGGGTCGTTGGCGCTGACCAGCACCAGGTCGAGACCGCCGAGGCGCTGGGCCACCGGGGACAGCTCGATGTTGCGGGCCTCGCTCATCGCCCCGGCGTAGAAGGAGGCGATCTGGCACATGTCGGTGTCCGTGGTGCAGACGAACCGGGCGGTGTGCGCCATCTCGCTGACGTGCACCGACTCGCAGTCGACGCCGTGCCGCTCCAGCCAGGAGCGGTAGTCGGCGAAGTCGGCGCCGACCGCCCCGAGCAGCACCGGGCGCAGCCCGAGCTGCGCCATGCCGAAGGCGATGTTGGCGGCCACCCCGCCGCGACGCAGCACCAGGTCGTCCACGAGGAACGACAGCGACACCTTGTGCAGCTGGTCGGCGATGAGCTGGTCGGCGAAGCGACCGGGGAAGCTCATCAGGTGGTCGGTCGCGATCGAGCCGGTCACGGCGATCTTCATGTCAACCCTCGGGGTCGGGAGCACGGCGCCGGTCAGCCTACCGGGCCGCCCGGGGAGCCGGTCCAGGGTCGGTCGACAATGCGCCACCCGCCGCTCATCCGGACGTCACCCCCCGGCGGAGGCGCACAGACGGCGGCGGGGCCGCCCCGAAGGACGGCCCCGCCGGACGCAGGTGCTGGTCGACTCAGCTGAACGAGTCGCCGCAGGCGCAGGAGCTGCCCGCGTTGGGGTTGTCGATGGTGAAGCCCTGGGCGTCGATCCGGTCGGCGAAGTCGATGGTGGCGCCGGCCAGGTAGGGGGCGCTCATCCGGTCGACGACGACCTCGACACCGTCGAAGTCGGTGACGACGTCACCGTCGAGCGACCGCTCGTCGAAGAACAGCTGGTACCGCAGGCCGGAGCAGCCGCCCGGCTGCACCGCGACCCGGAGCCGCAGGTCGTCGCGGCCCTCCTGCTCGATCAGGGCCTTGACCTTCTGCGCCGCGACGTCGGTGAGGACGACGGAAGTAGGGGCCTGGGCCTCGGTCGACTCGGTCTGCGCTGGCGTGGTCACGTGGAAATCTCCCTGCGCGGTATGGGTCCGGACGCACTGGCCAACGTCGCGCGTCGTCCAGTGATTCCCGGTGTGGTCCAGATCCGATCGTACGCCGTCCCGGCCGCCGCGACCCGGGGGCGTGACCGGACCGTCGTCATCCGCGTCGCAGGTCCGCGCGGGAACACCGACGCCGGGCGCCGAACTGGCGGCGCCCCGGCCGGGTGCTCAGCGGCTCCACTGCCCGGCCAGCCGGGCGCCCAGCGCCCGCAGTCCCTCGGCCGGGCGGCTCATCGCGGCCTCGACGCCGCCGCGTTCCTCCCCGCCGAAGTGCTCCACCAGGCTGTACGTCTCGGTGACGCCGGCCGAGGCGGCCTCCCGCCGCCCCGTGCTCACCCGCCCCGCCAGCACCACGCAGGGCACCCCGCGGTCGCGGGCGGCCCCGGCCACCCCGGCGACCACCTTGCCGCGCAGCGACTGGTGGTCGAAGGACCCCTCCCCGGTGATCACCAGGTCGGTGGCGTCGAGGGCGGCGTCCAGCCCGATCGCCCGGGTCACCAGGTCGATGCCGGACTCGCAGCGCCCGCCCAGGGCGAGGATCGCCGCGCCGAGGCCGCCGGCCGCGCCGCCGCCCGGGAGCGCGCCCAGTCCGGGCGGGCAGCCGGGCAGGTCCCGTTCGAGCACCGCCGCCCAGCGCTCCAGCGCGGCGTCGAGCAGCAGCACGTCCGCCCTGGTCGCGCCCTTCTGCGGGCCGTAGACGTTGCTCGCGCCGTGCAGCCCGAGCAGCGGGCTGTCGACGTCGGTGGCGGCGACCAGGGTGGCCCCGCGCAGCCGGGGCGCGCCGTCGAGGGTGGCGACCGCGGCCAGCGCCGCCCCGCCGTACGGCAGGGCCCGGCCGGCGTCGTCCAGCGGCGTCGCGCCGAGCGCGGTGAGCAGACCGGCCCCGCCGTCGTTGGTGCCGGAGCCGCCCAGCCCGACCACCACCGTGCGCGCCCCGTGCTCGACGGCCGCGGTGACCAGCGCCCCCAGCCCGTACGAGGTGGTCGCCTTCGGGTCCCGCTCGGCGGCGGAGAGCAGGTGCAGCCCGCAGGCCTGGGCGCTCTCCAGGTAGGCGGTGCCGTCGTCGGTGAGCAGGATCTCACCGGTGGCCGACCGGCCGAGCGGGTCGACGGTCGGCACCGGGATCCGCCGCCCGCCGAGGGCGTCGGCGAGCACCGCGACGAAGCCCGGCCCGCCGTCGGCGAGCGGTCGGATCAGCAGCTCGTCGCCGGCGGCGACGGCCCGCCAGCCCTCGGCGACGGCGGCGGCGACCTCCGGGGCGGCGAGGGTGCCGGCGAACTTGTCCGGACAGAGCAGCACGCGCATGCCTGGCAGTGTGGCAGCCCACACCGGCAGAGGCTGCGCGGCAGCCACGCTGTGGGACCATGGGAGGCGTGACTTCGACCTGGGTGGAACCCTCCAACACCGCCACTGCGCTGCTGCTCCTCGGCCGCGGCAGCGACCCCGCCACCGAGCGTGGCGTGGAGTGTCCGGGCGACCTGCCGGCGCCGAGCGACCCCGACCTGGTGGCCCGGGCGGCGGCGGCGAAGGCCGCGCTCGGCACCAAGGTGTTCGTGCTGGGTCACCACTACCAGCGCGACGAGGTGATCCAGTTCGCCGACGTGACCGGCGACTCGTTCAAGCTGGCCCGGGAGGCGGCGGCCCGGCCGGACGCGGAGTACATCGTCTTCTGCGGCGTGCACTTCATGGCCGAGAGCGCCGACATCCTCACCACGGACGCGCAGAAGGTGATCCTGCCCGACCTGGCCGCCGGCTGCTCGATGGCGGACATGGCGGTGCTGTCGCAGGTCGAGACCGCCTGGGACGTGCTGACCGAGCTGGGCGTCGCGGCCGACACCGTCCCGGTGACGTACATGAACTCCTCGGCCGACATCAAGGGCTTCGTCGGACGCAACGGCGGCGTGGTCTGCACCTCGTCGAACGCCAAGCGGGCCCTGGACTGGGCGTACCAGCAGGGGTCGAAGGTGCTCTTCCTGCCCGACCAGCACCTGGGCCGCAACACGGCGGTGCTGGAGATGGGCCTCTCGCTGGACGACTGCGTGCTGTACGACCCGCACAAGCCGGGCGGCGGGCTCACCCCGCAGCAGCTGCGCGACGCGAAGATGATCCTCTGGCGGGGGCACTGCTCGGTGCACGGCCGGTTCACCCTCGACAGCGTCAACGACGTGCGCGCGCGGGTGCCCGGGGTCAACGTGCTGGTGCACCCGGAGTGCCGCCACGAGGTGGTCACCGCCGCCGACCACGTGGGCTCCACCGAATACATCATCAAGACCATCGAGGCGGCTCCGGCCGGCTCGGCCTGGGCGGTCGGCACCGAGCTGAACCTGGTCCGCCGGCTGGCGCTGGCCCACCCGGACAAGCAGATCATGTTCCTGGACAAGGCGGTCTGCTACTGCTCGACGATGAACCGGATCGACCTGCCGCACCTGGTCTGGGCGCTGGAGGAGCTGGTCGCCGGCCGGGTGGTCAACCAGATCACCGTCGATCCGGACACCGCGCACCACGCGCGGGTGGCGCTGGACCAGATGCTCGCCCTGC
Organism: Micromonospora sp. A200; assembly: GCF_029893845.1. NCBI lineage: Bacteria > Bacillati > Actinomycetota > Actinomycetes > Micromonosporales > Micromonosporaceae > Micromonospora > Micromonospora sp. A200. Next base: position 15,313 of record NZ_JARXXY010000064.1, read on the forward strand.
CGGGCGCCGACACCCCGCCGCCCACCGTCAGCTGATCACCCACGGTCACATCGCTGGTACGGAAACATGCCGGAATCCCCGGTTCGTTCCGTGCCTGGCGATGTGACCGATTCCATTCTCGTCACCGAGGGCTATGCTGCCGGGGCGACGACATGGTGGACCGTTTTGCGCCGGTCCCATTCCGGGTAGCTGAACAGCCGGCCGAGCTGGACAGCCCGACCCCACCCTCGACACAGCACCACCCGACGCGCGCTGGAGGTTGCGTTGACCAACGACGTCCTGGTCGTACACGGAGGCACGCCGCTGGAAGGGCGGATCCGCGTGCGCGGCGCGAAGAACCTGGTCTCGAAGGCGATGGTCGCCGCCCTGCTGGGCGACACCCCCAGCCGGCTGTTCGACGTGCCGCGCATCCGTGACGTCGAGGTGGTCCGCGGGCTGCTCGGCCTGCACGGGGTCAAGGTCACCGACGGCGCGGAGGAGGGCGAGCTGGTCTTCGACCCGGCCAACGTCGAGAGCGCCAGCACCGACCAGATCAACGTGCACGCAGGCTCCAGCCGGATCCCGATCCTGTTCTGCGGCCCGCTGCTGCACCGGCTCGGGCACGCCTTCATCCCGGACCTGGGCGGCTGCCACATCGGGCCGCGCCCGATCGACTTCCACCTCCAGGCGCTGCGCGAGTTCGGCGCGACGGTCGAGAAGACCCCGGAGGGGCTGCACCTGTCGGCGCCGAACGGGCTGCACGGCACCAAGTTCGCGCTGCCGTACCCGAGCGTGGGCGCGACCGAGCAGGTGCTGCTCACCGCGGTGATGGCCGAGGGCGTCACCGAGCTGCGCAACGCCGCCGTCGAGCCGGAGATCATCGACCTGATCTGCATCCTGCAGAAGATGGGCGCGATCATCAAGGTCCACACCGACCGGGTGATCGAGATCCAGGGCGTCAAGCGGCTCAGCGGCTACACCCACCGGCCGATCCCCGACCGGATCGAGGCGGCGAGCTGGGCGGCGGCGGCGCTGGCCACCCGCGGGCACGTCGAGGTGCTCGGCGCCCAGCAGGTCGACATGATGACCTTCCTGAACATCTTCCGCTCGGTCGGCGGCGCGTACGAGGTGACCGACGCCCGCGCGCCGAAGCTCGGCGACCCGGGCCAGGAGGGCGGCATCCGGTTCTGGCACCCGGGCGGCGAGCTCAACGCCGTGGCGCTGGAGACCGACGTGCACCCGGGCTTCATGACCGACTGGCAGCAGCCCCTGGTCGTCGCGCTGACCCAGGCCCGCGGCCTGTCGATCGTCCACGAGACGGTCTACGAGCAGCGGCTGGGCTACACCGAGGCGCTGAACACGATGGGCGCCAACATCCAGGTCTACCGGGACTGCCTGGGCGGCACCCCGTGCCGGTTCGGCCGGCGCAACTTCAAGCACTCCGCGGTGATCGCCGGGCCGAGCAAGCTGCACGCGGCCGACCTGGTCATCCCGGACCTGCGCGCCGGGTTCAGCCACCTGATCGCGGCGCTCGCCGCCGAGGGCACCTCCCGGGTGTACGGCGTGGACCTGATCAACCGCGGTTACGAGGACTTCGAGGCGAAGCTGGCCAGCCTGGGCGCGCACGTCGAGCGTCCGTAACCGCAATCACCCCGCTCCGTCGAGCGCCCGGTGCACCGTGATGTGCACCGGGCGCCGTCGTTTGGCTACCCTTCACCTCGTGCCGTCGCTGTTTCGTCGCAAGTCCGCCGACCCCGACTCCTCCGCCACCGTCGTGGCGACCGAGGAGCAGCCCGCCGAGCGCCCCCGGGGCTACACCCCGAGCAAGAAGGAACTGGGTCGGGAGACCCCGAAGCGGCCGGTCGCCGGTCGTCGCCCCGCCGGGCCGACGAAGCCGCTGACCAAGGAGGAGGCGCGGGAGCAGCGCCGGCTGGCCCGCGCCGAGGCGGCGGCGGAGTTCCGCCGCGAGGGCGGCCCGCGCGACCGCGGCCCGGAGCGGCTGCTGGCCCGCAACGTGGTCGACTCCCGGCGTACGGTCGGCACCTGGTTCTTCGGTGGCGCGCTGATCGTGCTGATCGGCTCCAACCAGGCGATGCCGCCGGCGATCCGGCTGGCCTCGAACATCGTCTGGGGTGCGCTCGCCCTCGGTGTGGTGATCGACTCGATCCTGATCTCTCGCAAGATCAAGAAGCTGATCCGGGAGCGCTTCCCGAACAGCGGCGAGCGGATGGGCTCGCTCTACCTCTACGCGATCATGCGCTCGATCACCTTCCGCCGGATGCGGGCGCCCGCGCCGCAGGTCAACATCGGCGACAAGATCTGACCCCACCCGGTCCGGACCTGGCCCCTTCCCGGCGTAAGCGGGGAGGGGCTTCGTCATTGCACCCCGAGCAGGCGCAGCAGGGCCGTGGTGCCGGCCGCCGCGACCACCACCAGGACGAACGGTGCCCGCCGCCAGGCGAGCAGCACCCCGACCAGCACGCCCGCAGGCCGGGCGTAGCCGGCGAAGCCGCCCGCCTCGGTCAGCGCGGCGGTCGCAGCCAGCGCGGCCAGCAGGGCGGCGGCCCCGACCGGCAGCAACCGCCGGGACCACTCGGGCAGGTCCAGCCGGTCCCGCAGCAGCACTCCGGCGACCCGGAAGCCGTACGTTCCCGCGGCCAGGGCAAGGATCACGGCGATCAGCACGAGGTCTCCTCCGTCCGGACGGCCTGTCCCGGGCCGGCTTCCCGGGCGAGCCCGTCGGCGGGTCCGCTTCCTGCGAGCGAACCGACGGTGGCCGGGGCGTCCGCTCCGCTCTCCGGGTCCGGGCCGACCGCTGCCCGGCCTTGCCGGTGGCGGCGTACCAGCGGCACGACCAGGCCAGTGAGCGCGAGCAGCACCGGCAGCCCGGCCGGCAGCACCGGCGTGGCGAGCACCGCAAGCGCAGCGCCGGAGAGCGCGACCTGACGGGTCTCCCGGTCCCGCAGCGTTGGCAGCAGCAGGGCGGTCAGCCCGGCCGGGAACGCGGCGTCCAGCCCCAGGGTGGTCGGGTCACCGACCGCCCCACCAGCGACCACGCCGAGCAGGGTGCCGGCGTTCCAGGCCAGGAAGAGCAGCGCCCCGGCGAGCCAGAACGCCCGGTGGCGCGCCGGGCCGGCCGGTCGCGCCAGCGCGAACGCGGTCGCCTCGTCGGTCATCAGATGGCTGCCGACCAGCCGCCGCCAGCGCTGCCCGCCGAGGCTGTCGCCCAAGGTCAGGCCGAACGGCAGGTGCCGGGCGTTGAGCAGCAGGCCGGCGGCGACGGCGGCGAGCGGGCTGCCGGCCGCCACCAGCCCCACTGCCATGAACTGGGCTCCGCCGGCGTAGACCAGCACCGACATCGCGACGGTCGCCCAGGCGGGCAGGCCGGCGGCGACGGCGACCGCGCCGAAGGAGGCGCCGACCGCGATCATCGCCGCGCCGATGGCGGCGACATCGCGGAGCATGCCGCTGCCGGCCGTTCGCTCTACCGTACGCATGGTCCATTATGATGAACACTGCCCCCCGTGTTCGTCAAACCGAACAAACAGACCTCTGGAGCGAACAGATGGCCGGAGAACCCGCTCCGCCGTTGGCCACCATCGCCGCCGCCCTGCGTCGCGAGCGCGAGCGGGCCGGCATCTCGCTGACCGAGCTGGCCCGCCGCGCCGGCATCGCCAAGTCCACCCTGTCCCACCTCGAATCCGGGGTGGGCAACCCGAGCGTCGAGACGCTGTGGGCGCTGGGAGTCGCACTCGGCGTACCGTTCAGCCGCCTGGTCGAGCCACCCGCGGCCACCGTCCGGGTCATCCGGGCCGGCGAGGGCCCCCGGGTCCGCTCGGAGCACGCCGACTTCGCCGCCACCCTGCTCGCCGCCGGCTCGGCGCACAGCCGGCGCGACGTCTACCTGATGGAGCTCGAGCCGGGGGCGGTCCGGGTCGCCGAACCGCACACGCCGCGCAGCGTCGAGCACATCGTGGTCGCCGCCGGCCGGATGCGGGTCGGCCCGGAGCCGGACCTGGTCGACCTCGGTCCGGGCGACTACGCGACGTTCCCCGGCGACGCGCCGCACCGGTACGAGGCGCTGGCGCCCGGCACCTTCGCCGTCCTCGTGATGGAGCACCCCTGACCGCCGCCGCGGCCGGGCCCGGGGTCAGCCGGTGACCGGGGCCGCGCGGCTCGCCGGGGACCGGTAGAGCCGGGTCACCACCTCCTCGATGTCCGGCTCGACGATCGAGATGTCGCGGAGCGTGGCCAGACCGGCCAGCCCGGCCACCACCTCCGCCGCACCGGCCGACTCGCAGGCGTAGACCAGCCGGCGCCCGTCCGCCTCGATGCGTTCCAGCGGCGCGCCGCGCAGCGTCGGCGGGGTGGCCAGCGCGGTGTCCAGCTCGGCGACGACCAGCCGGCGGGAGCCGTACCGGCTGTGCAGGGCGGCGATCGAGCCGTCGTGCACCACCCGGCCATGATCGATCACCACGAGGCGGCGGCAGAGCCGCTCGATGTCGGCCAGGTCGTGGGTGGTGAGCACCAGCGTGGTGTCGCCGGCCCGGCGCAGCTCGCCGAGGAAGTCGCGGACCGCCTGCTTGCTCACCACGTCCAGGCCGATGGTGGGCTCGTCGAGGAAGAGCACCCGCGGGCCGTGCAGCAGGGCGGCGGTCAGCTCGCCGCGCATCCGCTGCCCGAGGGAGAGCTGCCGCACCGGGGTGTCCAGGAACTCGTCGAGGTCCAGCAGCGCGCGGCAGCGGCGCAGCCGGGTCGCGTGGTCTCCAGCCGGTACCCGGTAGACGTGCCGGAGCAGGTCGAACGAGTCGCGCAGCGGCAGGTCCCACCAGAGCTGGGAGCGCTGCCCGAAGACCACGCCGATGCCGAGGGCCAGCCGGGTGCGCTGGGCGACCGGGCGCAGCCCGCAGACGCGTACCTGCCCGGCGGAGGGGGTCAGCACGCCGGTGAGCATCTTCAGGGTGGTGGACTTGCCCGCCCCGTTCGGGCCGATGTAGCCGAGCGTCTCGCCCCGCTCCACCCGCAGGTCCACGCCGTCGACGGCGGTGACCGTCCGCTTCTCGCGGCGCAGCCGGCCGACCTTGACCCGGACCGTGAACTCCTTGCGCAGCCCCTGCGCGTCGATCACCAGGCTCATGATCCCGTGCTCCGGTAGTGGCGGACACCGACGCGCCAGGCCGCCGCCGCGCCGGCGGCGGCGACCAGCGCGACCCCGGGCGCGGCCCAGCCGGCCCAGGCCGGCAGGCCCAGCGGGTCGGCCCGGCCGAGCAGCGCCAGCGCCGGCTGGTAGCTGACGAAGGCGAATCCCAGCCCGTACGCGAAGGCCGCGCGGAACCAGCCCTCGAAGATCGTGACCGGGTACGAGGTGAAGTCCCGTCCACCGTAGGTGAGCGAGTTGGCCAGCTCCCCCGACTCCACCCAGTAGAACGAGACGGTGGCGGTGGCCACGAAGAGCGAGCCGAAGAAGACCACCCCGGCCAGCGGGGCGACGACGGCCAGCGCCACCCGGCCGGGCGTCCAGTCGATTCCGGCGGTGGTCAGCGCCACCACCAGCACGGCCAGGCCGAACAGCGCCCGGGAGAGCTTGCGCAGCGGCAGGTCCATCAGCAGCAGTTGGGGCAGCGCGCCGAGCGGTCGCAGCAGCACCGCGTCGAGCAGCCCGGTGCGGACGTACCGGGGCAGCCGCTCGATGTTGCCGACCAGCAGGTCGGCGGTGGCGAAGGCGCAGGAGGAGAGGCCGACCATCACCAGCGTCTCGCGAAGGGTGAAGCCGCCCAGCTCGTGGGTCACCCCGTAGAGCACCAGGACGGTGACCACGTCGAAGACGGTGGCCCCGACGTTGCCCAGCAGGTCCACCACGAACGACGTCCGGTACGCCGTCTGCGACCGCGCCTGCGCCCACAGCAGCGCCCGGTACGCGGTGGCCGCGCCGCCCGCCTCAGCCACCCTGCACCACCAGCCGCCGTTCGGCCCGGCGCTGCGCCAGCCGGCAGGCGGCCAGGATCAGCACCGCCCAGCAGAGCTGAAGGGCGACCAGCCCGAGCTGGGTGACCGGCGGGTCCCGCTCGACCAGCACGTCCAGCGGGGTCTGCAGCAGGCTCGGGAAGGGCGTGCCGAGCCAGAGGGAGAGCTGGAGCGGCTCGGGCAGGAAGCGCAGCGGGAAGTAGAGCCCGGCCAGCACCCCCGAACCGAGCGTCCAGAGGATCATCGGGCCGCGGACGTCCTGCAACCAGTACGCCGTGGCGTTGACCAGATACCGGCAGCCGAAGCAGAGCACCAGCGCGGTGACCACGGAGACGCCGAAGAGCGGCAGGGTCGACCAGCGGGTGGGCAGGTACACGTCGAAGAAGAGCGGGCCGACGAGCAGCGGCGGCAGGAAGCGGGCCAGCACGGCGTACCCGGCGCGGCCCAGGTCGGTGGCGAGGTAGCTGGTCACCGGATGCACCGGGCGGAGCAGGTCGCCGGCGACCTCACCGGTGCGGATCCGGTCGGCCAGGTCGCTCCAGCCCCAGAGCAGGATCACCGCCAGCAGGCCCTGCGCGACCCAGACGAAGGTGGCGAGCTGGGCCCGGTCGTACCCGCCGACGCTGCCGGCGGTCCCGGCCGCCGCGAGCAGTACGTAGCAGTGCAGGAACCCGAAGACGGAGTTGGTGACGGCACCGGCCAGCGCGGCCTGACGATAGGTGGCGTATCGTCGGAAGCCGGATTGGGATATCGCCCAGAATGTCCGAAACCATAGGATAACGTTTGAGTCCGTGGGCGGTGCCACAGTGGCGGTGACCGAGCCCACGCCGTTACCCTCCATCCGCAGCCATGCCGTGCCGGGTCGGGCGACTCTACCGGCAGGTGGAGGCCCCGGCACGACAATTTCCAACGAGGTGACACCGCCGTGAGCGAGCGACGCGAGCCGGGCATCGGGCCGCGCCGCACGGGCGGCGACGAGGGCCCTCGATGACGGGCGGCTACCGCGACCGCTGGCACGACCCGGCCGAGCCCTCCTGGGTCGTCGAGCCGACCACCGAGTGGCAGCCGCAGTTCCCCGGCCAGCGCTACCCCGGCGACATCGGCACCCGGCACGTCCCGGCACCGCCCCCGCGCGGACGGGCCGCCGTGGTCGGCCGGGCCGAGGTGCCGCCCCTCGCCCCGACCCGTCCCGACGGGACGTACCTCGGGCGGTCCTGGGACGAGCACGACGAGGAACCGCCGCGCTGGGGTGGCCACCCCGTCGCCGAACAGCAGCCCCACGCCGACGAGGCGCACCGGCGCGACGACGACCTGTACCGGCGGCCGGCCTCCGACCTGACCTGGCAGCGCGAGCGCCGCCGGCCGGAGCCGGAGGCCCCGGCCCCGCGCGCCGCGCGTACCGCCTGGGCCGACCGCCACCCGGAGGTCGCCGACCGGCCACGCGAAGGTGCCGACCGGCCACGCGAAGGTGCCGACCGGCCACGCGAAGGTGCCGACCGGCCACGCGAAGGTGCCGACCGGCC
>NZ_JARXXY010000065.1:0-16673 GCF_029893845.1 Micromonospora sp. A200
GCCCGCGTCCGCAGCGAACGACACCGCCGCTGGGGCCAACCCGCCAGCCGAGCCGCATAACCAACCCGGCCAACGTTTGTGGTCAGAGCACTAGCCCAGCAGTCCACCGACCGGCAGCAGGCGGACCTTCTGGTTGCCGGCGTCCGACGCGATGACCTCTACGTAGGTCGTGTGCGTCATGGCAGCGAGTGTGCAGGACCGCGACGGAGCCAAGGCCGCCCTTCTGTCGGCGTACCTTTTCACCCCGGTGCGGTTCGTCTACGCCGACGCGGGCTTCGCCGGCGTGCTGGTCGACTGGTGCCAGCGCATCCTCCGTACCACGCGGGAGGTCGTGCGCAAGGCTCCGGGTCAAAGGGGGTTCAACAGAACGGTCCCCGACTCGAACGTGCTCCCTCGAACCACCTGCACAAGAGCGCGACCGAAGCCCGGCTCACCGAGACTGGGAACGTGCTCGGTGAGGTGGCGCGCACTCGGCAGCGCCTCCGGCGCTGGCTGCGCCCTCAACGCGTCGCAGTGCCGCTGGCGTTGAGGCCGGGAAGCGCGTGGCTGCAACCCGAGCCGCTAGGTGTGGCGCTGATCATCGTGCCGTGGAACTACCCGCGGAGTGACCGGCGACCGCTCTCCTGATCCGGCTCGTTGTCCGCCACCGGCTTGCCCAGCCGGGTCACCCAGTCGACGAACTCCGCGTCCTGCCTCGGCAGCGGCTCGCCGTCCGCCGGGGTGCCCGCGCCGTTCCCGTCGGCCCGGGAGTTGTTGCGCCGGAACAGGCCCAGCCGGCCGCTGGCCCGCCCGCTGGCCCGTCCCGCCTCGACGACGGATGCCGGGGCGGCCGGCGCGGGGACCGCGGCGACCGGATCCGTCCCGGCGGGGCCGGCCGGCGCGGCGTCGGTCGTGGGCGGGGGCCCGGCGCGCTGGGCGGTCGCGAGGGCGTCCCAGTTCGCGGCGCGGTTCAGGTCGGGCAGGGGCGGCCAGTGCCGAGGTGGGAGCGCCGGTTCGGGCCTCTCTTGCGTGCCGGCCGAGTGGGTCGCCTCGGCGCCCGGAGCGGGCTCGGTCGAGGGCGGCACCCGCCGCGCCGGAACGACCGGCCAGGTCGCCTGAACCCGCGTCCGGTCGGTCTGCGGCGGCTGGTCCATCCGGCGGGCCCCCGGGGCGACGAGTGCCCCGTCGGGCGGCATCCCGTCGGGTTCGGTGTTGTCGGCCTCCGCCTTCGCCGTCCCGGAGCCGTCCCCGCCGGGTCCCGCGGGAAGGTGGGCCGCCGTCGCGGGGGCCGGTTCCGATGTCTCCGGGGTGTCGTCGAGGTCGGCCGGTCTGGCGAGGTCGGCGGGTGCGGCCGATGCGGCGGTAACGGCCGGTGCGGCGGTCCGCGTCGCGGAGTCGGCCGGTACGGCGCTGGCGTCCCGGTCGCCAGCCGGCGCACCGAAGCCCAGCGGTTCGGCTGCGGTCTGGAGCTTCGCTGCGGTCGCGCCGGCGACCGGCCCCGTGCCGGCCAGGTCGACGGGCTCCGGCTCGTCGGTCGTACCACCAGCGGCCGGCGTCATGGCCTGCGGCACGGCGGGGCCGGACAGCGGACGGAGGATGTCGGTCGGCTCGACGACCCGCGCTTCGGCGGCGCGCGGCAGGAGCGGCCAGCGGAACAACGCGGCGGCGGCCGAACCGAGCACACCGGCGGCGACGGCGAGCAGCGCGCCGTAGTACGGCGTGATCTGGTACCGGTCGACGGCGTCGCCGGGACCGGCGGTCAGGTAGGCGAACGCGACCAGCACCGTGCCGACCGTGCCGGTCGCGCCGTTGACCAGCGCCGGATGCCCGCGCCAGCGGGCCAGCCCGCCGGTCGCCGCGCCGATGAGCAGGGCCACCGCCGGCAGAATCAGGATCGCCTGCCGGTGTGCCGCGTCGGCGTCGAGCCCGGCCGGCTCCAGCACACCGAGCCGTACGGCGGGCAACGGTCCGGCGGTTGCGAGCGACGGGACGACCGAGACGAGCGCCAGCAGCCAGACCACGCCGCCCACCGCCGCCATGTTCCAGCCCAGCGGCGGCTTCACCAGTACGGCGATCGCGGCACCCGCGCCGACCAGCGCGCCGAGGGTCGCGCAGATGCCAACGGCCCAGATCGGGTCCACCGAGAAGCGCTCGGCGGCCTGGACCGGCCGGACGCAGAGCGGCGCCACGACGGTGGCGCCCAGCGCGGCGGCGGCGGCGACGGCCATCAATCTGCCCGGGCTGCCCAGCACCCCGTACCGGCGGGCCAGGCGTGCGGTGACGACGGTGCCGGCTACGGCGGCGTGTGCCGCGAACCAGCCCACCCAGACGAGCTGGGCAGGCCACTGGTTGACGGTGGCGCCGGTGGAGGCGCCGGTGAGCTGGACGATGCCGAAGCCGAACGCGATGCCGAGCTGACCGGCACCGGCGAGCACGCCCATCCCGAGCGCTGTGAGCAACAGGTTACGCCAAGTGCGAAAGACCATGTCCGGCACGTTACGCACTCGGTGCGCCGGTTTCCGCCGGAATGCCGGATTCCACGTCGGACCGCCGTGCCAGCGGTTACTTGGGTTCGACCAGACGCGCGATGTGCGTGGTGTCGCCCACACTGGTGAGCATGTGGACGGTGCCCGGGTCGCGGTAGAAGATGCCGCCGGTCGGCTCGTCGGCGTCGATGCGGTGCCTGTGGGGCTCGTAAATCGGGTTTTGGCTACCCGGCCTGCGTGTATTCGTTGATCAGCCCGCCCAGAATCGGGCGTCGTTGAACGCGGGCGCCGGTGAGGTCGACGACCTGCGATGGTGGGTTCGGTGGTTGCTGGCCGAGCGATCGGTGTGGCCGGTGGCCGCTGTAGTGGGGCGGTGTACTCGGTCAGGACGCTCGACAGGTGCCGTTCGGCGACGATGAGCATCCGGTCGCTGCATTCGCGTCGTACCGTGCCGATCCAGCGTTCCGCGAAGGCGTTCGCCCTCGGCGCCTGTGGTGGTGCGGAGCACGTGGATACCGGCGGCGGTGAACACCGTGTCGAACGCCGGGGTGAACTTTGCGTCCCGGTCGCGCAGCAGGAACCGCAGCCCGTCGGCGCGCTGGTCGAGACTCATCAGCAGGTGCCGGGCCTGCACCTTCGACGGTGTCGCCCAGCGACGAGCGATCGTCACGACCGCAGGAGTAGCCGGCACGATCATGCTGCTCTCGGTCGCAGTTCAGAACCTTGTTTTGGCCATCACCGGCGACGCACCAGCCGACGGATCACCCGGCTTCGGTGCAGTACTCGGCGCCGGCGTGGGCCTCGCGATGATCATTTCGCTGAACGTCGTAGCGCGTGCAGGCAAGCTGGCGTGGCTTTGGGTTCCCCGGATGCTGTGGAATCCCCAACAGGGGACTGGCCCATCTGCGATGCGCTGAGCCGGCTGCCGGCCCGGATGCCCTCGCGAAGCGCGGGCGAGGTGGCGCGTTGGCCGAGGACGAGGGCGTACGACAGACCCTGGGATGGTCCAGGTCCGTGTGTGGTTGGTTAGCATGCCCGGCGATGATGTTTCTTCTTCGCTCCCTGCGGCTACGCCGCGCCGCCCGTAGGCATTTCGGCTGGCAGAAGCTGCGCCCCACCCAGATGCGCGCGATGCGCACGCTACTGGCCGGCCGCGACGCGCTGGTCGTGCTGCCCACCGGGGGCGGGAAGTCTGCTGTGTATCAGGTCCCCGCCACGCTGCTGCGCGGCCCCACGGTGGTGATCTCACCGCTGCTGGCATTGCAGCAGGATCAAATCGGCAACCTCAACGACCGGGACGATCCGGCGCTGCGGGCGGTTCGGATCAGCTCAGCGGAGAGCCCGAGCAAGCAGGCGGCGGCGCTGGCCGAGCTGCGCTCGGGTGCTGCGAAGTTCCTGTTCATCACGCCGGAGCAGCTCAGTTCGCCGGAGCGGCTGGCCGAGGTCCGCGCGCTGCGTCCGGCGCTGGTGGCGGTTGACGAGGCGCACTGCATCTCGTCGTGGGGCCACGATTTCCGCCCTGACTACCTCACTCTCGGTCACCTTATCCGCGGCCTGGGCCGCCCGCCGGTGGTGGCGCTGACCGCCACGGCCTCGCCGCCGGTGCGCGAGGAAATCACCGCGCGGCTCGGCATGCGTAAGCCGCGGCTGGTTCTATCCGGATTAGACCGTCCGAACCTATTCGTCGCCGCCGTGCATTGTCCCAGCGAGGACTACCGCTGGCGGAGGCTGCTTACCCTGCTCAAGGAGGCCGACCCGCCCGGTATCGTGTACGTGCCGACCCGGCGTGCCGCCGAGGACCTCGCGCAACGGCTGTCCGACGCGGGTTATCCCGCGCAGGCCTACCACGGCGGCATGGCGGCCGGGGTGCGTCGCCGTCGTCACCAGGATTTCCTCGCCGACCGGGTGCCGATCATGGTTGCCACCTCGGCCTTCGGCATGGGCATCGACAAGCGAAATATTCGTTGGGTAGCACACGTGGCGTTGCCCGACTCACCGGACAGCTACCTCCAGGAGATCGGGCGGGCCGGGCGCGACGGTGAGTTGGCCCGGGCGTTGCTGCTCCACCGAGCCGAGGACATTGCCTTGCAACGCTTCTTCAACGGCGGCGCGCCTGAACTGGGAGAGCTGCGAGCCGTCGCAGCCGCCCTGCATCGCGGCCCGCTCACCCGCACCGCTCTGGCAAAGGTCACCGGCCTGAGCCAGCGCAAGGTCGCCAGCCAGATCAGTCTGCTTGAGCAGGTCGGTGCGGTAGCGACGGGGCCCAAGGGTGAGCTCAGCGTCGCTCGGTATGCCCCCTTGCCCGACCAGGCGGCTCGGGAGGCGCTGGCCGAGTACGCCCGCTATCAGGCCGGGCAGCGTTCGCGTACCGACATGATGCGCCGCTTCGCCGAGAGCCAGGGCTGCCGGATGCAGTCGCTGCTGGGCTACTTCGGAGAGCAGTTGAGCCGCCCCTGCGGGCACTGCGACAACTGCCACGGCGGCACCTCAGAGGTGCTCCCGGAAGACGGGCCGTACCCACTGCACAGCATCGTGCGGCACGCCAAATGGGGATCAGGCATGGTCCTCGGGTACGAAAACGACCGCATGACCGTGCTCTTCGACGACGTAGGCTACAAGACCCTGTCGGTCTCCGTCGTGCAAGCGCAAGGCCTGCTGGCACTCGCCGCGGATGGCCGCTAACCTCTTCGCCCGCCGCGCCGATGCACGACCATCAGTCTGGTGCGTCCTGTGTCGCGGGGCGGCCCATGCGCCGGGCGAATCGGCTCCTCGGGGGTGTTCGCCACGCCTCGTCCTCGGCCACGTCGTCGGGCCAGACGTCCCGCTCGCCAACTAGATGACGTCCCGCGCGGAGCCCCGGCGGTGACTCCGAGAACTCGTAACGATCGCCAACCCGGCGGCGAGCGCCAGAAGGTACGTCGACTGGTTCTCCGTGCACTCCGGCTCCACCAGCTACAACTACATCGACGCCCCCACCAAGCCAGCCTTCAGCGCGGTGGCGGTGACCGGCGGCAACGCGCCGCGCCCCAGCGGCACCTCCTGGACCATGCCCAGTTCGGTCACCGCCAAGGCCGCCCCAGCCAGCGGCCGGCTGCGGCACCGTGCAGGTCCGAACCGACGCGAACATGCTGATTGGCAGCGGTGACGAGGTGGTGCGGAGCGTCGGCTGAAACTCCGCGAGCCAAGAGGCCCGTCCCGGTTTGGGGACGGGCCTCTTGTGGTCCCCGGTCGAGCGGGGCAGGCCCCAGTTGGCGCTGGCGCAACTCAAGGCGGCCGACAAAGCCAATCGGGAGGTCAGGAACCGCGCGATGGAACCCGTTCCCGGCCTTGGCATGAAACAGAGGCCCAGCACATAGCGGGCCCCGGGTCAGGCCCCCAGGAGCCCGGCATCCACGCTGGCGTAGGCGTCGCCGTGTACATCGACGTCGCCCGCGACGCTGCCAATGCCGTGCACCGTGCCATCCAGATCGCCCGTCACGCCGCCGACGCCGAGACCACCAACAGTGCCGTCCCACGTGCCGCCGACGTCACCGGTCACATCGCCAGCCAGGCCCGTGGCGCCATCCACCGTCCCACGCAGGTCACTGGTCACGCCGCCGACGCCGAGACCACCGACAGTGCCGTCCCACGTGCCGCCGACGTCACCGGTCACATCGCCAGCCAGGCCCGTGGCGCCATCCACCGTCTCACCCGGGTCGACGGTCACGCCGAGACCGCCAACAGTGCTGTCCAGGGTGCCGTCGAGATCGCCGGTCACGCCGCCAGCCAGGGCGGTGACGCCGTACACGGTGCCGCCCAGGCCGCCGGTCACGCCGCTGACGCCGAGACCACCGACGGTGCTGTCCGGGGTGCCGGTCACGCCGCTGAGGCTGACGCCGTCGAGCGTGGCGCCCACGTCGCCAGTCACACCGGTGAGCAGTCCGCCGAGGGTGCTGTCGAGGGTGCCGGTCACGCCGCTGAGCCCAATCCCGTCGACGGTGACACCCGCGCTTGCGCCGAGGCTGCCTCCGCCCAGCAAGGATGTGACACCCTGTACAGGAAGGTAGTCGGCGACCATTGGAACGGTGTCCTGCACGTCGGCCGGGGTCACGTCGTGGAGGCCAGCGTTGGCCAGCGCGGCTTGCGGGTCCGCCTCGTACGCCGCTCGGGCGTCGACGTTCGTGAGTAGTCCGAAGACGAAGTCCTGCAGGCTCTGCGGCGAGGCCGTCCCAGCGCTTACGCCCATGTCGGCGGTCGATCCCGCACTGGCGGTGGAATCGACGCTGGTGGTCGTGGTCGTGTCGGCACTTACCTCGCTGTTGTCGGTCCAGTCGGCGGCAGAGGTCGAGTTCACGTCGGCGGTCGATGTGGTGCTGGCGCTTGCACTCATGTTGCCGGTCTCCTCGATGGGTGTTGTTAGGACGTGGTCCGGACAAGATCGTCCGGACCCGCGCTCGACGGTAGGACGAAACAGCGGTATCAGGCATCGGGGGTGCACCCCCGGCTTATCTCGCCGGGTTAGGGCGCGGATGCCGTCCGGCGTTAGGGGATTTACGGGGTCATGGGTCAAACCCCCAGTCGCTAGCGCCTGACTAGTCGTCGGAGGCGCGGCGGGCGGGTCGTGGTGAGGTGTGGCATCCGGTCATCGAACTGACGGTGTCAGCGAGAGTGCCGGTTGCCGGCTGCACCGAGTGCCACCTTCAGGCATCCGGCCTGCGCGCCCAACGCCATCACAGGGGCGTAGGCGCTGTTCGGCCGAAAGCGGGCGGGACCCCGGGGGAAGGGGATCCCGCCCGCACCGAGGTCGCGCACCGCGGAGTCTTAATGAACAGGCGTCGAGGGCCAGGGTGCTGTTACGGAAAGCCGCCAACGCGCGCAACGAGACGGAGGGCCGTCGCCGGTCGGGGCGTCTTTCTCCCATAGCCCGTTCTGCTGTGCCGCCTGCACATGTCCGCCTACCAGAGCGGGCGGTGCTCCCAGCGCAGCCCGCAGCGAGGTCGCCATCTTTCCCGCGAGAGGCCCAGCTCAGGACGTTCTCCGAGCCGGGGTTGCGCACCTTCGTGGCAGCCGGACGCCCTGGTCGGCCTCAGGCTCTGGGCGCCGCCACGGCGGCTTGGGCATCGACGATTCCCCAGCCGTAGATCGGCGTGTAGACACCACGCAGGCCGAGCGGGGTGCGAGCGGTCGACATCAGTACCGAGTACACGTTGTCGAGGCTGCGCTGCTGGGCGAAGAGCAGGGCTGCCACCCCCGACACGTAGGGCGTGGCCATCGACGTGCCGGCGTAGGCGTCGTAGTCGCCCTGTCCGCAGGTGTCCGAGCCGGTACCTAGCGGGACGCTGGACCACACGTCGTCGTCGCAGTTGACGAGGCCAGCACCGCCGGGGGCGGCGATCGCCCTGAGGTCAGCTTTCACGCCGAGGTTGGAGTACCACGCCTTCACCTCGTTGCGGTCCGTGGCGGCGACGCAGAGGGCGCCGGCTTCCCACGCTGGGGTGTCGCAGAGCGGTGCCGTCTCGTTGCCGGCGGCGGCGATGACGGCCACGCCCTTCGCCTGCGCGTAGGTGATCGCCTGCGTCGCGGCCGACTCCAGCCCAGTGAGGGTGAGCGCCTGGGAACCCGGCAGCGCGCCGAGACTGAGGTTGATCACCTTCGCGCCGTGGTCGGCTGCGTAGCGGATACCCGCGGCGATGTCAGCGAAGCTGCCACTGCCCGCCTCCAGCACCTTGATCGGCATGATCTTCGCGTCGGGGGCAACACCCGCGATACCGACCCCGTTGCCGGTGGCCGCGGCCGCGATGCCCGCAACATGGGTGCCGTGCTCGTCGCTGGCGTCGGGCTTGCCGTTGGGGCCCCGCCAGTCGCCGTTGCCGCAGGAAGTCGCACCGCAGTCGACGAAGGTGGCGCCGGGAACGAGCTTGGATGTCAGATCCGGGTGGTTGAGGTCGACGCCGGTGTCGACAACCGCGATCACCACACCGGCTCCCGTGCTGGTCGCCCAGGCCTGTTCGGCGTGGACCTGCCGCAGGCCCCACTGCTTGTCGTACAACGGATCATTGCCAGCCGCCTGGGCGGGCGTCGCGGCGACGGCCACGAGGGCAGTGGCCAGCGTGGTACCGGCGAGTAACTGCTTGATCGACATGAGACCTCTCCTCAGGATGCAACGGCGCTTCATCTGTAGATCGATGATCATGCGCGAAACGCAACAGTGAATGCAGCTGATCACCGCCAGGCGACACCTGAGGCCGGGCAATCCGTACGAGCTGATGACGGTGATGGCTCGCCGCTACCGCTGGAGGGACAGCGGCCGGCGCGCCAACGCGGGTATAGGCATCGTCGACGGGAAGGCGCCGCGACACCTTCGCGCTTCGCAGCGGCACCGCCGCCCGCCCGATGTGGCGCAGACCGCGAGAACAGAGACGCCCTGCTGCCACGCCTCGTCCTGCCGTAGATGGCGAACGAACGCCCCGTAGCTGTCTGTTGCCCTGGCCCTGCAGTTGCCACAAGGGATTGGGTGGGCGAAGCCGGTTGGCACAGCAACTCACCCGTGGCAGCGTCCTCACACAGGTAGCGATCGCCTTCGTGCATCCAGCCCCACCACCACTCGTGAAACAGAGGCTGTCCACAGTTCCAGCACGTCGCAGATCGCTGTTGCTCGGGCGCTGGCGCGGCACGGCGTGCGGCGGCAGACTGGCCCGGACTCAGTGCGCGCGGCCGCGCTACTCGCGGCAGCGGGCAGCGACTGCAAGGTCCTGACCGATCAGCCCGGGCAGTAGCGGGACCGACCTATGCAGGCGAACCATCAGGTCGACGAGTGGCAGGGGTTGTCTATTCGCCTGGCAGCGCGGCTGCCGTCATATGCATCCAGCGCGCTGTCGGCTGGGGCCAGGGTTGGCTATCGAGCCAGGACGACCACGATCGTGGCGAGGCTTCCGATCACCAGGGCGGTGGCGCCCAACACGACGTACGGAAGCCAGTTGTGCGGCCGCTGCGGTATGTGCTGCTGGGGACGGGTTGGCTGGCTCCACCAGGCAGGCGCCGGCCGGCTGTTGTTGACCGGCCAGCGGGACGGCGGGGTGCGGGTGGTCGATTCGACGATCACAGGGCCTCCAGCAACGTCAGGGGATGCAGTTGCGGATCGGGACATGGGGAGGGCAGGACGAGACCACAGGGAGGTCTGGGACAACGGTCTCGTCCGGCCGAAGAGATGGCGTTGCACCACGGCCATCTCCTAGGGACAGCGCCTGTTTGTCACCCGCCGTTACAGCTACGAGGTGGTGAGGCAAGCTCGAGGTAGTCACGGGCGAGGGCCAGGCCCAACGCCGGCCGTTCCCGGCCGGCGTCGCGGATCAATCGCAGGATCTGCCGCCCAGCAGAACGTGCCCGGCCGTCCATGGTAGGACCGACGAGGACAACTGGCCCCAGAAGCTGCGGTGAGTGCCAGGCGAGGTCAACCACGCCCTGGCAGCCGGTCGAGTTGGCTACCAACGGTGTCCCGGGGTGGCCCGTCGCGACCAGCCAGTCGGCGAGCGCCTCGGACAGGCCGCGCATGTCGAGCGGCTGCCGTGGGCCGCGCGTACGGCCGAAGCCGGGCAGGTCGACCGCGACGACCCGCGCCTGCGGCGCCAGCCGGCGCGACAACGGCAGGAAGTACCGGTGCGAGCAGCCCAGCCCGGGCACGCACACCACCTCGGGAAGCCCGGCGGGCCGAGTGTTGCCGCATGCATCCGGGTGCCGGCCGCCGCTGCCAGCTCGGGAGGTTCCAGCCGCTCATCGCCGCCATCGGCGGGCACCCGCCACAGCGGCCGTCGTAAGGAGGGCGGCCGTGACCAGGCGTCGCGTCGCCGTACGCCGGCGACCGCCCCAGCCGCCGTCGACTGAACCGGCGCCCGGCGCGGGTGAGAAAACATTGCCGGAGGTCGCCGGGGCCGGCTCGTCGCGCGACAGATGCGCCTTGTCGACCTGCCGGGCCAGCATGCGTTCTATCAGTCCGGGCGTCAGCTTCGATTGCATCACCATCATCCGCCCTGCCGGCCCGACGATGACCTCTCGCCGTGGGCTGCGGACCAGGTTGACGATGGCACGGGCAACGCGCTCCGGCGGATACACCGGCGGCATCGCAACCGCCTTGCGACCGGTGTAGTTGGCCCCGTGCTGGAACAGCGGGGTGTCGATGGTCGCCGGTAGGACGGCGCAGACGTGCACCCCGCGCGGCCCGGTCAGCCGTAGCTCCTGTCGAAGGCTGGCGCTCAGCGCCCGGATCGCGAACTTGGCCATGACGTACGCGTGGGTGTAGGGCTGTGACACCACCCCGACGATCGACGAGACGTTCACCAACACGCCCTGGCCCTGCTCACGCAGGTACGGCAGCGCGGTGCGTGCCCCGTGCACGTATCCCATGACGTTCACGTCCAGCACCCGCCGGATGTCCTGCAGCGGCGTCTCCTGGAAAGGGCCGAAGACGGTAACCGCGGCGTTGTTGACCCACACGTCGATGCGGCCGAACCGCTCCGCCGCCCGCCGGCCCAGCGCTTCCACCGCGACCGGATCCGTGACGTCGGTCGGTACGACCAACGCCTGAGCGCCGCGCTGCGCGCACTCAGCGGCGACCTCCGCCAGGGCATCCTCGCGCCGCGCGGCAAGCACCACCGCCGCGCCCTTGTCGGCGAAGGCCAGTGCGGTGGCTCGTCCGATCCCGCTTGAAGCTCCAGTGATCACGACGACCGCGTCCCGGATCCGCATGACAACCCCCTCATGTCCCGGCCCTCACGGTAGGACATATGCCAGCAAGCCCGGGCGAAACGCCGACAGGTGTGACTCGAAGAGTCCAGGCGTCTGGGCGCGACGTGCTCCGACCGTCTGAGGTGCAAGGCCAGCACTACAGCGGGGGGCAGCTCGTGATGGTCTGCCAGATCAGGAACGCCCTCACGGCCGGCTCGTGTCGGGTGCCGCTTCTGGGGAGTAGCGGCACGAGTGTGAGCGCGGACCTTCCTACTTGTCGTGCTGTCGGCGCACCATCTCGGTGATCCAGATGGGCGCGAACGGAGACGTGCAGTCCGGGGGAGTCGGAGAGTCCTTGAGCACCTCCAGGCGCTCGCCGATGTCGATTGCACGGGCACGGTGTTCGGCGTGCTCGATCCCGATCTGAGCCAGGCAGTGGTTCATCGCCCACCGCAGGCGATCCGGGGCGTCCTTCATCTCCGCCTCGATGACGTCGAGCAGTCCCGCGAGATCCAGGCCCTCGGGGTTCTTCGCTACGCGTTCGATGGTCAGCGCCCAGGCCGGCGGCGATGATTATTGGTCCGATCAGTCCAGGTCACGATCGCCGGGTGCAACTCCTGGCGGGTTGCCCAGCTTTGCCGAGCGAGGACGTTCTTCTGCGGCAGGGCGAAGAACGACTCCATCGCGGCAGTCACCGCAGCTTGAACCTGTGGTGGACGGGGCGACGGTGCTGACCGTGACGGCCTGAGCCCGGCGGCCGGCGGCGGGGTGGGCGCGCTGATCACCAGGCGCAGGGCGCGTAGTCCTTCAGGAAGCAGCCGTACAGGTCTTCGCCCTGTTCGCCGCGGACGATCGGGTCGTAGACCCGGGCCGCGCCGTCGACCAGGTCCAGCGGGGCGTGAAAGCCGGCGTCCGCCAGCCGCATCTTGGTCGGGTGGGGCCGCTCGTCGGTGATCCAGCCGGTGTCGACGCTGGTCATGAGGATGCCGTCGGCCAGCATCTCCTGGGCGCTGGTCCGGGTCAGCATGTTCAGCGCGGCCTTGGCCATGTTGGTGTGCGGGTGCCCCGGCCCCTTGTAGCCGCGGGCGAACTGGCCCTCCATCGCTGACACGTTCACCACGTACTTGCGGCGGGCGGTCGCTGCGGCCATCGCCGGTCGCAGCCGGCTGACCAGCACGAACGGCGCGGTCACGTTGCACAGCTGCACTTCGAGCAGTTCGACCGGGTTCACCTCGTGCACCCGCTGCACCCAGCTGTTGACAGGGTCGAGGTCCGGCACCAGACCGCCGGCGTCGATGGCGGTGGCTGCCGCGATCCGTTCCGGCGAGGCGGAGCCGCTGGTCAGCGCCAGCGCGGTGAGCGCGTGCGGGGTGATCGCCGGCTGCGGCGGGGCGGTCAGGCTGCCCGCCCGGTCGCTCCGGCCGGCCGGTTTGGCGAACGTGATCATCTCCGGCAGCGGGCCGTCCGGCAGGGCCGCCGCCTCCGCGGCGACAAGCTGCGCGTACGCCCCGGGAGTGCGGCGGACGGTCTGCGCCGCGTTGTTGATCAGGATGTCGAGTGGCCCCTGGCCACTGACCGAGTCAGCGAGGGCGATCACCTGGGCGGGGTCGCGCAGGTCGATCCCGACGATCCGCAGGCGGTGCAGCCAGTCCGCGCTGTCGGGCATCGCGGCGAATCGGCGGACCGCGTCGTGCGGAAACCGCGTGGTCACCGTGGTGTGCGCGCCGTCGCGCAGCAGCCGCAGCGCGATGTACATGCCGATTTTCGCCCGGCCGCCGGTGAGCAGCGCTCGCCGGCCGGTCAAATCGGTGCGGGCGTTCCGGCGCTCCCGGTTGAGCGCGGCGCAGGGCGGGCAGAGCTGATGATAGAAGGCGTCCACCTCGCGGTAGCGCTGCTTGCAGACGTAGCAGCCGCGCGGATTGTGCAGGAAGCCGGCCGTGGTACCGACGGTGGGGGAGGCGAGCGGGATGCCCTGGGTCTCGTCGTCGATCCGGCCAGGGGCGCCGGTGGCGGTGGCCGCCGTCACCGCGCGGTCGGCCGCCGCGATGGCGTCCCGCCGTTCCTCGCGTCGCCGCTGCTTGATCACCTTGTAGAGCTTCGCGGTGGCCCGTTGCACCCGCACCACGTCGGGGTGATCGGGAGGCAGGTCCTCCAACGCCTCAAAGACGCTGAGACAGGTCTCCAGTCGGCTGCGGTCAATGCCGTATTGACTGTTTTCCGTAATGTTGTCCGTCGTCATGCCGCCGCTGTCTCATCCCGTTCCCTGCGCCGGATCTACCCGGCCCACCCCAAGTCCGACCCGGAACTGTACGCACCGCACGGCCTTTGACGCATCCCGCGTCGGCTCATCAGCCCAAAGACCGTCGAGGCCAACCTCGCCCGGGTCTACCGAACCTTGCATCTCCAGCCACGCCGAACTCGGGGCGACCATGGGCAGGCCAGCCACGCCGCCACCAACCCGCACCGGCTAGGGTTGTGCGAGCTTCAAGGTCGCGCCGATCGTCATCGGCGGTGGGGTGATGGTCGTGTCGCCCCTCGGACACCAGATCAAGAACTCGTACAAAAGGCCGTTGACCTGGCATTACTCAGGTCAGCGGCCTTAGTCGTTTCTCGGGCTGCTGCCGCCGAGGGAGCACCGTGGGAGCACGGGCCTGGACGAGCGTCGTCGGGAACAATCAGCGGCGCGATCTTGAACCGGCCCGGCAGGACGGTTGCGGTCCCACTGTTGCGCATATAGGTGCGCTCGGCGGCAGAGCCCGCAGACGCGGGGTTCGAGGCCGTCAGGTTCACGTGGAGGAACTGTGGCAGGGCTGGATTGAAGGACGACGAACGGCGGGAAGACGATCCGCTGGCGGGTGTAGTGGCGCGACGGCGGCGGCCGCGACGGCCAGCGGGTCAGCCGGACGTTCGACTACCAGGCCGACGCGAAGCGCTTCAGGACGCTCGTCGAGGCCGCCGGCGAGCGGATGCCGGCGCCGGAGCAGCTGGTCGAGCAAGGGTTCACCGCCCTGCTCCCGGCCGGCGTCGCCGCCCCGGCGCCGGAGCCGGTCGAGGAGAAGCTGACGTTCCGTGCGTACGCCGAGCAGTGGCTGGCCACCCTGGTGAAGCCGCAGCCGGAGACGGTGCGAAGTACCGGGAGCGCCTGGAGAAGCACGTCTACCCGCGGCTGGGTGACCGGCCGATCGCCGAGATCACCCGGCGGGAGATGCGCGAGTGGCAGCAGGGCCTGTGCGACACCGGGCTGTCGGCGAAGACGATCGCCAACATCAGGGGCGAGAGCGTGTTGCCGATCTTCAAGGCGGCGTGCCGGCCCGGCGAGGACGAAGAGCCCGCCGTGCGGACGTACAACCCGATGGACGGGCTGCCGCTGCCCGAGGGTCCCCGGGTGGAGCGGGACATCCTGGAGAGCCCCGACGAGGCGCGGCTGTTCCTCGAGGCGGCGCACGAGGTCGACCCCTAGCGCGCCCGCCGGACCAGCGACAGCGAGACCAACGCCAACGGTTCCGACTTCCGGCGGTCCATCGCGGAGGCGATCTCGCGGGCAGGATTGCCCGGCCCGCGTCGTCGAGGTTGTCGGCGTGATGGTCGTGACTGAGAAGTACCGCGTCGAGCGGTCCGAGTGCCGACGGCTGGACGGCGGGGCCGGCCTCCTTGCGGAAGGCCGTGCCCCAGCCGAACGAGTAGCGGCGTCCGGGCGGATCGAAGGTGGGGTCGGTGAGCAGGCGCCACCCGGCCGCCTCGATCAGCACGGTCGGCCCGCCGATGTGGGTCAGCCGGGCCTCACCGGGCGTGCCGGAGCGCCCAGTCGAGTGCCGTGTCGGCGATCTGTTCCCAGCCGGGCTCGGCGCAGGTCCAGTGCGATCGGCCGGGGAACTCGATGTAGTCGGTGATCGTGCCTTCGCCCTTGTAGTGCTGGGCGTTGGACTTGTTCACCGACGGCGGCATGGTGTGGTCGGAGCCTCCGGCGATGAACAGCAGCGGCGCCCGGTCGGCGTTGTGGAAGTCGACCCCGGTCTCCTGCTTACCGGGCTTGAGATTGTCCAGCAAACCGTGCCACACCCAGCTGCCGGGCGCCGGGATGGCGTACCGGTCGTAGGCGGCCTTCGAGTCCTCGGCCGACAGGGTGTTGGTAAACGCGTAGTGCCACTGTTCCGGTGTGAAACCCGCGGCCTGGTGGCGCTTGGCCGGGTTGTTGAGGATCGGGAACAGCGACTTGATCTGCGACGAGGGCGTGACCCGGATGCCTTCCGGCGGCGCGGAGTCGATGACGACACCGGCGGCGCCGTGCCCGCGGTCGAGCAGCAGCTGGGTGAAGGTTCCGCCGAACGAGTGCCCAATGAGGATCGGTTTCTCGTCCAGGCTGGTGATGACCTTCTCCAGGTGGGCGATGGTCTCTGGCACGGTGATCGTGGCGATCGGTGTCGGGTCGGCGCGCAGCGCCTCCACCTCGACGTCGAAGCCCGGGTACGCGGGCGTAAGCACCCGGTGGCCCTTGCTCTCGTAGTACGGGACCCAGTGTTCCCAGCTGCGTGGGGTGAGCCAGAGGCCGTGGATGAGGACGATGGTGCTCACTTGGGCAAAGCCTCCTGATGACAAGGGAAGATCAACCAGGTTGATGATCGTGCGAGGATCACGTCCCGGCTGAGGTGATGCAATAGGGCGGCGGTGAACGCTTTCGCCGCCTTGGTGACACAAAGCTATGAGGCCGGAATGCCCTTCCAGTGACATTCCAGTGCGGTTACCGCACGGTTGGAGGTGATTACCTAAGGTGACCTCTGACGAGCTTCCGGTTGTGCGGCAACGGCTTGAGAGGCTCGCCGCGACGTGTTCATCCCTACTGAATCCACAGCGGATGCGCTGGGGTGGACGAGGAACGGCAGTCCTCGATCATCAGCCTTTCTCCGCCCGCCAGTAGGCGAGGTTGTCGCCGGCGGCCAGGCTCGGGGTGGTCGGGTCCGAACGTGCCAGCCACGTGCCAGTAGCCGGTAGCTGCGGCTGCTCATCGACCTGTTCGGCCGCATGCGGACGCTTGCCCGGCACCAGGCCGCAGCAATCCGCGCCGGCGAAGGCGACGTCGCCTGACGCACGCCAAGGCAGCGATAGAGCAGCAACGCCCCGAAAGCAATCGATGACAACGTCGTTCGGCTCCCCCGCCGGATCGGTTTCGTCTGGCGATGGTGGCGGAGCCGCTGTCACAGCAACGCTGACAGCGACCGCCCCGGACGCCGACGCACGAGCGAGACCAGGCATGGACGCTGCTCCGAGCTGACGGCCACTCCCAGACGGGGACGGATGTGCCGCACCAGCTTGTAAGCGAGTCGTCGAGGGGAGGGTAGGGGCCAGTCTGGCCAACTCAGTGGAACCCCAAGCTATGTCGCCTCGGTCAACTCCGCAGGAACGCGAGCAGATCTTGGTTGACCTGGTCCTGGAGCGTGGACGTGATGCCGTGCGGCGCGCCGGGGTAGTAGATGTCCTTGGCGTTCGCGATGAGCTGAGCCGTCTTCCTCG
>NZ_JARXXY010000066.1:0-16293 GCF_029893845.1 Micromonospora sp. A200
CCTGCGGTGGGCAGCCGCGATGAGAGCGACTCCGCCGGTCACCTCGACCAAGCCTGGCCTGGCTGCGGTCGTAGCACCAGTCAATAGGTAGCCGCATTCAGGGCGGCCCGCGAGCGTGTCGGTGCGGGCCGAGTGGGTTGGTGCGCCTGGAACAACCGTTGTTGTGGTGTTGCAGTGCAGCCACGCCTCCCTTGTTGTCCGCGGGACGGCCGCTCCAGCGCCGACGTAGCCACACGCCAGCGCACTTCCGGGCACGCGCTGAAGGGGTCGCCGGCGTACGCGGCCCAGCCGCCGTCGTAGTCGACGCCGCGGGTCAACGGGTGCATCGGCCGATCCGCCGCAGGCGCCGGCCGACGGCACCATGATGGTCTTCGGCGAGCTGCCCGAGCAGCGGGCCGAGGAGGCGCCGCCGAAGAGGCGATCGAGCGGTTGATGCTCGTAGAGCGGGCCGAGCTGGAGTTCTCCACGCACACCTGGCTTTCATGCTTGTGCACGAAGCATTCCCAGGCTGACTTCTGCTCGAGGGACGCTCAATTCGGCGCGGACGGGAGGGTTGGCGCCGCGACGAGCGCATGTGCGTGCCGCTACCTCGGCGGCGAACTCGACCACCTCGGTGAGGACGGCGCGGTCAGCGGCGGCGAGTGTGCTGCGCCGTTCCGTCTTGAGCAGGTCGGCCTCGCTGAGCGCGGCGAGCATCCCGGCGGTGAAGGCGTCCCCCGCCCCGACGGTGTCCACCACATCCGTATGGTGCGCCGCAACTTCGACTTCGTGCCGGCGGGTCGCCGCCCATGCACCCAGCTCGCCGAGCGTGACGACCACAACGTGTGCGCCGAGGGCCAGCCACCTACGCCCCGCCTCCTGGTAGGGGCGGCCCGGGTAGATCCAGTCCAGATCGTCGCCGCTGACCTTGACGACGTCGCTCAAACTGACAAAGGCGTCGATTCTTCCTCGGGCGCCGATCGGGTCGCCGGTCACTGAGGGACGGCAGTTCGGGTCGAAGCTGATCATCGTCGACGGGCGTGCCCGCCGCACCAGTGCCAGCACGTCGTCGGCTCCCGGCTGTAGGACCGTGGCGAGCGATCCGGTGTGCAGGCAATCGCCGTGCGCATCCTCGACCATCTGCCCAGGGAAGGCTTGCCATTCGATGTTGAAGTCGTAGGTGGCCTGGCCCTTGGGATTCAGGTGCGTCGTCGCCACGCTTGTCTGCGCCAGGTTCAGGATCGACTGCTGGCTTAGGCGTACGCCGTTGCCCTCGATGTAAGCGCGGAGCATCCGCCCGTGGGCGTCGTGCCCGATCTGCGTCAGCAGGGTGGTGGGCTGACCGAGTCGGGCCAGAGCGGTGGCGACGTTCGCGGGGCTTCCCCCGGGGTACGCCGCCATCGTCCCCGCTGTCTCCTCGATCAGATCCACGAGGGTCTCACCCACGACGGTGATCACGTCTCTCCTTTCTGCATGGCATCGATGCTGTGCCGGGCCGTGGATCAGCTTGTTGCGGGGCCGGGAGTCTGTTCGAGGGTGGTGGCACCGGTCATGATGGCCACCGCCTCGGCCATGGTGTGCGACGACGGGCTGACCACGCCGGCGCAGCGACCCAGTCGTTGGATGTGGATGCGGTCGGCGACCTCGAACACGTGCGGCATGTTGTGGCTGATGAGGATCACCGGGAGTCTGCGGGACCGCAGCTCCTCGATCAGTCTGAGCACCTGGCTGGACTCCTTGACCCCGAGCGCGGCGGTCGGCTCGTCGAGCACGATCACCTTGCTGCCGAAGGCGGCGGCCCGCGCCACCGAGACGGCCTGCCGCTGGCCTCCGGAGAGCGTCTCGACCGCCTGCGCGACGTTCTGCAGGGTGCCGATGCCGAGGTCGGCGAGGGCTTGGGCGGCCTCGCGGCGCATGCCCTGCTGGTCGAGCATCCGGAAGACGGAGCCGAGCGGTCCGCGGCGGCGCTTTTCGCGTCCGAGGAAGAGGTTGCTCGCGATGTCCAGCGCCGGGGCGACGGCCAGGGTTTGGTAGACCGTCTCGATACCGGCGTCCCGGGCGTCCTGCGGGCGCTTGAAGTGCACCGGCCGGCCCTCCAGGAACAGCTCTCCAGCGTCCGGGCTCAGCGCGCCGGTGAGGCACTTGATCAGCGTCGACTTGCCGGCGCCGTTGTCGCCGATGACGGCGAGCACCTCGCCGGGATAGAGGTCGAGGTCGACCCCGTCCAGCCCGACGACCTTGCCGAAGGTCTTCACCAACCTGCGGGCCGAGAGCACTGGCGTACGCTGCGCCGGTTCTGCCGCGGGCGGCCGGCTGCCTGGGCTGTGCGTGGTGGCGGTCATGCTCGCACCTTTCTGATCCACTGGTCGACGGCCACGGCGAGGATCACCAGCAGGCCCACGGCGAGCACCCGGTACTGGTCGTCGACGCCGGCGAGGGAGAGGCCGCTGCGAAAGAACCCGACGATCAGCGCGCCGAGCAGGGTGCCAAGCAGCACTCCCCGGCCGCCGAAGAGGCTGGTGCCGCCGATCACCACAGCCGTGATGCTTTCCAGGTTGGCGTCGGTGATGGCGTTCGGGCTGGCCGCGCCCGCCCGTCCGATGAGGATCCAGGCGGTGATGCCGTAGATGGCCCCCGCCACCAGGTACACGCTCAGCAGCACCCGGTCGACCCGGATGCCAGCGAGCCGCGCGGCCTCCTTGTCGTCGCCGACCGCGTAGACGTGCCGGCCCCAGGCGGTCTTGGCCAGGGCGTAGCCCACCAGCAGGTAGAGGAGCACGACCGCGACGACGCCGAAGGTGATCCGGAACTCGCCCACCGGGAAGGATTCCCCGGTCCAGCTGAGCACGGGCGGCAGATCGGTGGCCTGGACACTCTGGCCGTCGGAGTAGAGCAGCCCGATGGAGGTGAAGACGCTGAGCGTGCCCAGGGTGACGATGAAGGGCGGCAGCTTCAGCCGGGTCACCAGGCCGCCGTTGAGCGCGCCCGCCGCGGCGCCCACCGCGATGGCGAGCAGAACGGCGAGTACGCCCGGCAGCCCCTGCCCCTCGGCCAGTTTCGCCGAGAGCATCATCGCCAGGATGGCGATCGCGCCGACCGACAGGTCGATCCCCGCGGTGAGGATGATGAGTGTCTGCCCGACGGCGAGCGCGCCGATCACGGCCACCTGCTGCAGGACGAGCGACAGAGAGTTCGGCGAGGCGAAGCGGGGGTTGAGGGTGGAGAAGACGACGAACGCGATAACCAGCACGAGGAACGGGCTGATCGCGGGGTGGGCGTGCAGCAGGTGCTGAACGCGTTGCAGCGGTGAGTGCCGCCGCAGCGCGAACTGCTGGGCTGCGCTGGTTGGTGGAGTGGTCGTGGTCACGGGCTGCTCCCTGGGGTGGTCGACGGAGGCGGACGACTGCCCGGTCGAGGGCGCGGGATGCGCGTTCCCGGGCGCCTCGACCGGGACAGCGGTGGACTCAGCCCCAGCAGCGCCCGGTGGCGTCGGCGCTGGTGATGCTCTCGACTCCGGTGGCTGGCTTGTCGGTGACCAGGGTGACGCCGGTGTCGAAGAAGTCGAGGCCACCGGTGACCTGCGGCTTCTCACCGTCGTTCGCGATCTTCTTGATGGCCTGCACGCCGAGTTCGGCCATCTTCAGCGGGTACTGCTGCGAGGTGGCGCCGATGACGCCGTCCTTGACCTGCCGTACGCCGTCGCAGCCGCCGTCGACGGAGACGACCAGGACGCCCTGGGTCTTGCCCGCCGCCTGCAGCGCCTTGTACGCGCCGACCGCGGCCGGCTCGTTAATGGTGTAGACGACGTTGATGTCGGGGTTCCTGGTCAGGCAGTTCTCCATGGCGGTGCGACCGCCGTCCTCGGCGCCCTGGGTCGGCTCGTTGCAGGCGATGGTGTAGATGCCGCCGGAGTAGTTGCCGGTCTTCGCCTCGTCGCCGTTCTTCTTCTTGTCGGCGGTGTCGATGCCCATCCCGGCCAGGAAGCCCTGGTCCCGGTTGTAGTCGACGGAGACGACCTTGTCGTTGAACAGGTCCAGCAGCGCGATGGTCGCCGGCCTGCCAGCGAGCTGGGCCGCCGTCCACTTGCCGACGAGTTCACCCGCCTTGAAGTTGTCGGTGGCGAACGTGATGTCCACGGTGTCGGCCGGGTCGGGCGGGGTGTCCAGGGCGATCACGTAGAGCCCGGCGTCACGGGCCTTCTTGATAGCGGGGTTCACCCCGGGACCGTTCGGGGTGATCAGAATGCCGTCGTCCCCCCGGGCGATCGCGTCCTCGATGGCCTGCACCTGGCCGGCCTCGTCGCCGTCCTCCTTGCCTGCGGCGAGGGTGAGCTTCACGCCCTCGGCGTCAGCGACCTTCTTCGCACCCTGCTGCATGGTCACGAAGAACGGGTTCGTGGAGTTCTTGGTGATCAGCGAGACGGCCACCTTCGAGGCGCCGTCGCCGGTTCCTTCGTCTCCGGAGCCGCCGCAACCGCTGACGACCATGCTGGTCGCCGCCGCGGCGGCGACCAGCAGCGCCGTAGGGCGACGGCCAATGCGCTGGATCATGTCTTCTCCCTCGGAACCGTCCCCGGCGCCCTGCCGGGAAGCAGCGTTGACAACGATGTCAGCGCAGTTTCCAGTGACGTGCCCGAAGATGTCAATGGCATGACAACCACTTTTCCAGTTGCTGCTCGCAGTCGTACCGGCACTGTTGACATCGATGTCAGACAGTCGCAGGATCGCTCCACCCGGCGCCCACCGCGCTGCACCTGGCGCCCCACCACTGACGGCGTCCAGCGTGGGTACCCGGGCGCCCACCGCCGGCCGGACGGTCGGCGTCCATGACGGACGGAGGATGTGGATGAGAATCCGACGATGGTTGGCCGCGTGCGCGGCCGCGGCGGTGGTGGCGGCGATGCCCGGCGCCACCGCCAGCGGTGCGACCGGCGGCACGAGGGACGAGCCGTACCGCCCGCAGATCCACTTCAGTCCCGAGCGGAACTGGATGAACGACCCGAACGGGCTGGTCTGGTACCAGGGCGAATGGCACCTCTTCTACCAACACAACCCCGAGGGTGCGCAGTGGGGCAACATGTCGTGGGGCCACGCGGTCAGCCGCGATCTGTTCCACTGGGAGGAGCTGCCGGTCGCGCTCCCCTACTCGGCCGACGAGCACATCTTCTCCGGGTCGATCGTCGTCGACGAGCGGAACACCTCGGGCTTCGGCCGGCCTGGCGTGCCGGCGATGGTCGCCGTCTACACCAGCGCCTACCCGGCTACCGGCATCCAGGCCCAGTCGCTGGCCTACAGCACCGACCGCGGCCGGACGTGGACGAAGTACGCCGGGAACCCTGTGCTCGACCTCGGGTCGCGGGAGTTCCGCGACCCGAAGGTCTTCTGGGACGCCGAGGCCGACTACTGGGTCATGGCAATCGTGCTGGCCACCGAGCACAAGGTTCGCTTCTACCGCTCCGCCGACCTCAAGGCGTGGACCTACCTGAGCGACTTCGGCCCGGCCAACGCCACCGGCGGGGTCTGGGAGGTGCCGGACCTGTTCGAGGTGCCGGTCGACGGCGACCCGCAGAGCACCAAGTGGGTGCTGGTGGTCAACCTGAACCCGGGGTCAGTGGCCGGCGGGTCGGGCGCGCAGTACTTTGTCGGCGACTGGGACGGGACCACCTTCACCGCCGACAACATGGTGACCGGCGAGCCGGAGCCCCCGGCCGGAACACTCTTCGCCGACTTTGACGGCGACTACGCCGGCTGGACGATCGAGAACGACCCGACGCTTGCCCCCGGGCCTTTCGGCACCGCCCCCTACCCGGGGACGGTTCCCGGCCAGCAGCTGGTCAGCGGCTTCCGCGGCCGTTCCCTGGTGAACAGCTTCCTCGGCTTCGACACCCCGAAAGGGCGGATGGTCTCCCCCGAGTTCACCCTCGACCAGGACTTCCTGAACCTTCTCGTCGGCGGTGGCGCGCACCCGCACCTGCCCGGCACGACCACCGAGTTCGTGCCCGAGGGCGCCGAGACCGTGCTCGACTTCGAGCTGCCCGACGGCCAAACGTACGAGCAGGCGGGCTGGACGGCGACTGGCGGGCTGCGCGGCCGGACGCCGGTGGTGGGGCCCGCCCGCTCGGAACGCGGGCACGTGGGCGACAAACTGCTCACCACCTTCTACGAGGCCGACACGACGACCGGGACGCTCACCTCGCCAGCGTTCCCTATCGACCGGAACCACCTCAGCGTGCTCGTCGGCGCCGGCGGTCACGTCGATGCGAACGCGCGGACGGTGGTGGAACTGCTCATCGACGGCGAGGTCGTCCGCACCGGCACCGGGAACTTCTCCGGCTTCGTGAACTGGCGCAGCTGGGACGTGGCCGAGTACCGGGGCCGCAGCGCCCAGCTGCGCATCGTCGACGAGAACACCGGCGGCTGGGGGCACCTCCTGGTCGACCACCTGATCGCGACCGACGAACCGGTGCTGCCCCGGTCGGTGGAGACCGCGGTCAACCTGGTCGTCGAGGACGAGGTGGTCCGCACCGCCACCGGCAAGGACAGCGAACGCCTCGACTGGGTCGCCTGGGACGTCCGTGACCTGGCCGGCCGTCGGGCCCACCTGGAGATCAACGACTTCAACTCCGGCGGCTGGGGCCACATCCTCGTCGACCACGTCATGTTCGCCGACCGGCCGGCCCGCAGCGAACTGGAGCGCTACGACTGGGTCGACTACGGCAAGGACTACTATGCCGCAATCTCGTACAACGGCGTCCCGGGCGGTGAGCGGGTGCTCGTCGGCTGGATGAACAACTGGCAGTACGCCGGCGGCATCCCCACCTCCCCGTGGCGTGGGGCGATGGCACTGCCCCGGGAGTTCGGGCTCGCCACGATCGACGGGGAGGTGCGGCTGGTCCAGCGACCGGTCAGCCAGATCCGCCGGCTCCGCGGGGCCGGCGGCGCGTACGCCCTGCGAGACGCCGTCGTCGGACCCGGCGTGCGGGACCTGCCGGCAGCCGCCGACGGGACCGTGCTGGAGATCGAGGCCGAGTTCGAACTCCGCGACGCCGACCGGTTCGGCCTGCACGTACGCGGCGGAGGCGGCGAGCGGACCGTGATCGGGTACGACGCCGCCGCGCGGCGCCTCTACGTCGACCGGACCCGGTCCGGCGACGTCGGGTTCAGCGCGCTCTTCCCCGGCGTGCACTCCGGCCCGCTCTCCGTCGATGGCGACCGGGTGCGCATGACGATCTACGTGGACCGCTCCTCCGTCGAGGTGTTCGGCGGGGCGGGTCAGACCACCATCACCGACCAGATCTTCCCCGCGCCGGGCAGCGACCAGACGCGGCTCTTCGCCGAGGGTGGGGAGGTGCTGGTGCGGTCACTCACCGTCCGGCCGCTGCGGTCCGTGTGGCGATAACCTGGGACCCGATCATCAGCAGTCCGGGGGCCGCGGCACGTACCGCGGTCCCCGGCGTCGCCTCCGCTAGGAGCGCTCATGGACGGTTCGGTTTCCAATTCGACGGTCGCCCGGGCCCGGCCCACGCTACGGGACGTCGCCCTGCTCGCTGGCGTGAGCACGAAGACGGCCTCCCGGGTGGTCAACGGCGAACCGGGAGTCTCCCCGTCCAAGATCACGGCCGTGCAGCGGGCGATCACGCAGCTCGACTACCGTCCGAACTTCACCGCCAGCAGCCTGCGGCGCGCTGGCGGCCGCAGCGCGGCGATCGCCGCCGTCCTCGAGGACCTGGCCAACCCCTTCTCCTCGGCGCTGCACCGGGCGCTGGAGGACGCCGCCCGCGAACGGGAGGTGCTGATCTTCGCAGGAAGCGTCGACGAGAGCCCCGAGCGGGAGCGCGACCTGGTCCGGGCCTTCACCATGCGGCAGGCCGACGCCCTGGTGGTGGTGCCGGCAAGCGACAACCAGAGCTACCTGATGGGCGACGTCAACGCCGGCACCCCCGTGGTGTTCGTCGACCGGCCCCCGGTCGGGCTGCCCGTCGACGCCGTCCTCACCGACAACCACGACGGCGCCGCCGCCGCTGCCCACCACCTGGTCCGGCACGGCCACCGGGACATCGCCTACCTCGGCGACCTCCAGACGATCTCCACCGCCCGGCAGCGCTTCCGGGGTTTCAAGGAGGCGCTCAGCGACCACGGCATCCGGCCCGATGCCGCGAACATCGTCCACGACCTGCACACCGAGCGCGACTCCGAGGAGGCGGCCCGCCGGCTGCTGACCCGCGAGTCCCCGCCGACCGCCCTCTTCACCTCGCAGAACCTCGTCACCATCGGCGCCATCCGGGCGCTGCAGCAACTCGGCCGGCAGCAGCAAGTCGCCCTCGTCGGCTTCGACGACTTCCCCCTTGCCGACCTGCTCCAGCCGGGCGTCACCGTCGTCGCGCAGAACCCGTCCGAGATGGGCCGGGTCGCCGCCTCCCTGATCTTCCGCCGCCTCGACGGGGAGCAGTGGCAGCCGAGGACCCACCTCGTGCCGACCCGGCTGATCGCCCGCGGGTCGGGCGAAATCGCGGGGCCGCACCGGGACTGAGGCGCACCCGCAACGGCGGGAATGTAATAGAAGGAGCTTCGACCCGCCCGGACGCCCGTCAGGGCGGTATCACCGGATCGCCTCATGGATGTGCAACCGGCGGTAGACAGGTCGCGTATCTGGGCGTCGATGGCGCGCTCCTCGCTCCCGCTCTCCTGCATAGACGGCGAGATGGGAGGGAGGGGCTGAGCGACAGCGGTCCGGCGGCGAGGGCCTACCGCTCGGCGGATCACGGGCCTTCCGGGTGCACTGTGCCGAGGCATCGAAGGTGCATGCTGGACGGGACTTGCCAAACCCGCCATCCGGTCAGCCGGCGGTTGGCAGAGTGGGAAAGGTGAGCAGGAGGCGGCCGGTGCGGCAGCGGCACCAACGCCTCGCGCGAGTCCTCCCGCACCTTCACTTCTCCACCGAGGGTGCCGGCGTCACCAAGTTGGAACTGTTCCTCGACCTGGTCTTCGTGTACGCATTCCTCGCTGCGACGAACCTCATGGCGGAGAACTTCCGAGTCGAGGGCGTGTTCGAAGGCGTCTTGGTGATCCTGCTGCTGTGGAGATGCTGGAGCTCATATGCGTTGCTCGGCAATCTCGTCCGGGTAGACCGGGGAATCATTCGGCTGGTCATGTTCGGCGTGGCCGCGACGATCCTGTTGATCGGCATCGCCGCGCCGGTGACCTTCACCGACCGGCCGGGAGGCCTGTTCGGGCCGCTGATCTTCGTCGTCGCCTTTTTGCTTGCCCGGCTCGTTGCACTGCTGATCCTGACGTACGCCGGATCAGGCGAGCAGCGGATCCGAGCGTCCGTCCTCGGCAGGTGGTTGCCCTTTGCCGGCGGCGCGGTTCTGCTGCTGTGCGGCGCGCTACTTCCTCGTCTCCTACCCTCGGGCATCGACGGTGAGAGTTTCCGGCTGGCCCTATTCTTCGCCGCCGCCGCTGTCGATTTCATCGGCGTACGAGCGATCGGCATGGGTGGCCTTCGAATTGCCTCCGTGCCGCACTGGGCAGAGCGGCACCGGCTGGTCATGCTCATCGCGCTGGGCGAGACGATCATCTCGATCGGCACCAGCCGCGGCCTGATCGGTGATCCCCCGATCACCTGGTCGGTCATCGGGGGTTCGGCACTGGGCCTCATCGTGGTGGCCGTGCTCTGGTGGCGCTACTTCGACATCGCCGGATTCGCCGCCGAGCGGGCACTGGAGCAGCAGCCGGCATCCGCCAGGTCGCGACTCGGCCGCGACGTGTACACGATCCTGCACCTTCCGATGATTGTCGGCCTCGCCCTGTTCGCGCTGGGGCTCAAACGTGCCTTGAGTTCGGTCGAGCCCGCCAGCGCAGCCAGGTGGGACGAGCTGGGCACGCTGGTCCTTTACGGAGGTGTCCTTCTGTACCTGCTTGGCATGGTGGCTCTCGAGTACCGCACCATTCGCCTGCTGGGTCGGAGCCCGTTGCTGGGGGTCGTTCTGGTGGGTGCCGCGGTGCCGGTCGCGGTCCACCTGCCGGCGGTGGGTGCCGTAGGGCTGCTTGCCGCCCTTCTCACCGGTATGGTCCTGGCTGACCTCACCGTCTTCCGTCGGCGGCACCGCGCGCTGCACGAACGGGTGGCGGAGGCGGCAGACCGGACCACCGGCACCGGGGTCACGCCGAAGGAACTGTTCCTGGATCTGGTGGTCGTCTATACGTTCATCCAGGTCACGGTGTTGACGAGCCGGCATCCCACCGGGCCGGGGGTCGCCCAGGCACTGGCAGTGCTCACCCTGCTGTGGATCGCCTGGTCCCGCTACACGCAGGTGGGAAACGTCCTGCGCAGCGAGTCCATCCCCGTCCGGTTGAGTGTCCTGCTGGTCGTGGCGCTGGCCCTGACCATTGGTATCGCCATCCCGCAGGCGTTCGATCACGTGCCGGACGGCCTGCCCGGGCCGACGGTCGTCGTCGCCTGCTACATCGCCCTCCGCCTACTGCACCTGGCCGCGCTCCGGCTTGTTGGCCGCCCGGACCGGGCGCCACCCGCACACGTGCTGCGGGCGAGCGTCCCGACCTTGACGGCGCTCGTCCTGCTGATGGTCGCCGCCCTGACGTCCGCGCGACCGGACGCTCCGGAGGTGCTGGGGCAGCTGGTGGCGAGCCTCTGGCTGGCAGCCATCGTCGTCGACCTCGCCGGCGGCTACCTCGTCCTGCGGTTCTGGTGCGTGAGTTCGGCCAGACACTGGAGCGACCGGTACGCCCTGATCATCCTCATTGCACTGGGAGAATCGATCATCTCAACGGGAGTGGCGGTTTCCGGCCGCCCCATCTCGTGGTCGGTCGTCGGTGCCATCGTCACCAGCATGGTCCTGCTGGCCACGCTCTGGTGGGCGTACTTCGACACCGACGCCGTTGTCGGAGAGCGCACCTTGCAAGCCCGCACTGGCGATCAGCGGGCGGCGCTGGCCCGCGACGCGTACGCCTACCTCCACCTGCCGATGATTGCCGGGCTGATGCTGCTCGCCGTCGGCCTGCGTGAGATTCTCGACGTGCTGAGCGAACCGTCAGGACCGGCGCGTACCCCGTGGGGACACGCCATCCTCTTCGCCGGGACAACCGTCTATCTTCTCGCCAACCAGGCATTCTGGTGGCGTGTCCAGCGCGAGGTCCGCTGGGTCCGCGTTGTCGGAATCCTGTTCGTGATGGTCCTCGCGCTGGTGACCAGCCCGCTGTCGCCGCTGCTGGCGCTGACTATCCTGACCGCCACCAGCGTTTCCGTGATGGCGATCGACTCGCTCCGTGCCGCCGACCTACGGCGACGACTGTCCGAACCACCACGCTCGGCCATCCTGACCGACGCCCGGCCGGGCAACCCGATCACGTAGCCCGGTGGAGCGCCGTACCTGGAATGTCGCCGAAGCCTGCCGGCGTTGATTCGTCGGGTTCGCCGCGCCGGAGGTCGGGGAAATCCGGGGTCGGTGGGCCCCGACTTCCGGTGGCGCTCCGTCAGCTCAGCATCACATCCTGAAACGCCAGCTCATCCGAGTTAGGCGGCACGGCGAGGCCGACGGCATGCCCCGTGCCGAGGCCCAGCACCAGGTACCGATCGCCGCCGGTCCGGCCGCCCGGGAATTCCCCGATGGTGCGTCTTAGCGTGTTGCGCCACCCGCGCAGCAGCACGTCGCGGTACACGCCGACCTGGTAGTTGGGCTCGCCGAAGGCGAATGCGCGTGCGGCGGCGGGATCTGGCCGCAGCAGCTGGCTGGCAGCCTTGAGTTCGATCCTCACTGTCAAGCATCAGGCGTGGGTCGCCCTGGACGCGGACCTGCTGGATTCAGCTCGGCTCAACCGTCGCTGGTCGTCCTCCGCGGGTGGTTGGGCTCGCCTCTGCGCAGCGGACTGGGCGCAGCAGTGTGGTCGCTGATGGTCGGTTCCAGGCAAGCGGTCACGGTGGCGGTCACGCCATCGAGGCGACGGGTGAGGATGAGGCCCTCGGTCAGCTGGTGGGCCAGCCAAAGCCCGCGTCCGCCGGCGGTGTCGACCGCGGGCAGTCGCACCGGCAGGTGACCCGGCGCCGGCCCTTGGTCGATGATCTCGCAAGTTAGAACATCGTCCTGCCGGCGCAGCTCGAGATGTCCACGGCCCCCTCCGTGCCGTACGGCGTTGGTGACCAGTTCGTGGACGGCGAGGACGAAGTCGTAACCAGCGTCCCCGGTCAATCCGACGGCGGTCACCTCAGCGTGCAGGGCATGTCGGAGCGTGGCGACCGTCGCTTCGGTGAAGTCCTGCGACATCAGCAGGACGACGCCGGTGACAGCAGCCAGCGCCGGATACCCCGGGTCGAAGGCTCCAGCGTCGTCGGTCACGCCCGCAGGCTACCCGCATCCGGCAGCTTCCCAACCGTTGCCACAGGCAAGTATCTGCAGCTCATGAAGGCCTGGTCCCTCCCCGGCGGTAGCTGATCAGCGATGGCCGAATAGCCATGACGGCGACGGCGGTCAGCGGCCGCAGCGCGGTCGGCGTACGCGCATGGGCGGGACCCGCCTCCCGGTCGGGTCCCGCCCATCGGCGTATTGCTTCCCCGCTCAGCGGCAGCGGCCGCTGCTGCGCTCGGGGTCGACCCTGCCCTACCTCACCTTGTGTCCGTCGCGGTGACGGTGAACGGCACCGCGGCACCCAGCCACAGCTGGGTCAGGACGTAGCGGGTACCGCTCGGGATGGTGCCGGACTCGTCGGCGGCCGAGGAGGCCGCCGAGCCGAGCAGAGTGCACGACTCGTCGTAGAAGTACAGGTCGAAGTCGTACGGGATGACGGTGTCGCTGCTCGCCTGCACCTCATGGGCTCCGTCTCCGAAGCTGTCGGGCAGTTTGGTCACCCACCCGTCCGCGCCCTGGGCAGGCGCGGTCGGCACCGCGCAGGTCGCCTTGAACGCCGTGGCGGTGACGCCGGTGGTGTCGTCGGCCGTGCCGGTGGACGGATTACTGGCGACGATCACCCCGGTCTCGGTCACCGGCGCGTCCGGCGGCGACGGCGGCAGCGGCTCCACGCCAGTAACGGTCTGTGAGAAGACCTGCAGCTCGGCCACCTGCACATCCTTCTTCGTCTCGCCGAGCGCGGTGTCGGTCCAGAACCGCACGTACTGCGCCTGCACCGGCTTGGGCAGGGTGAACTGCTTGTAGTGCAGGTCGGGTGCGGTGGGGCGGGGAGTCTGGTAGCCGAACGCGTCGGTCTTGGCCAGTGCGGTCTGCCAGGTGGCCCCGTCGGTGGAGGTCTGCAGGGTGAATCCGCGCAGCCCTTCGAATCGGGAGGCGGTGAAGGCGCTGACCTGGACCGACGATATCTGTGCCGGGGCGGCGAGCTTGATCACGGCGTTGCCGGTGTCCGTGGCGGCCTTCCAGCTGCTCGCCTCGGTGTCGTCGATCAGCCGCCCAGCGCCGGTGGCGGTGGCTGAGACGACGGTGGCGCCATTGGCAGCGGACGCCAGGTTGGGCGCCAACGCGAACCGCATCGCGGAGGTGTTACCGGCGGTGACCTTCACGCTAGGGAAGGTCCGGGATCCGAAGCCGTCGGCGGTGATCGTCACCGGGTAGGTGCCGGCGGTCACCGGCGCGGAAAACCCGCCGTCGGTGGACGACGTCCGCAGCGGGGTGACCCTTGCTTCGAAGACGCCGAGGTTGATGCGGGCGCCGGGGATGGGCTTGCCGGTGGCGGCGTTGACGACGGCGCCGGTCAGGGTGCCGTTGCGGGCCGGGTTGAGATGCTCGTACGACGGGGTGGGGTCGGTGTCGTCGCCGCCGTCGCTGGCGGCGTGCAGGCCCAGACCCCGCTTGGCGAAGGCGCCGTAGACGGTGTCCACGAGCGCGGCGTAGTCGGACCTGCTGTGGTAGCGGTTGTCCAGCGCGGTGCGGATCGCGTCGCGCATGTCGATGAACGACGGATCCGCCGGGGACAGCGGCATCGCGTCGGTGACCAGCCGCGCGGCCATCTCAGCACCGGCTGCCGCGCCGTAGCGGGCGACGAGGGCCTTGCGCATGTCCCACAGGATGGCCGTCCAGATCTCCCCGTCCGAGTGGACCTCGGCGCCGCCGAGGTCGTAGCCCAGGTCGCCGAAACCGGTGGGGTTCCTGTCGTAGCTCCAGTTGCGGATGCCGCGTTCGGTGTTGCCGGTGACGTGCTGCCCGACCACGGCGGTGGTGGCGAGCTTCGCTCCGTAGAGGTAGTTCAGGGCGTACCAGTCACCCCACCCTTCGCCCATGGACCCGGACTGGTGGGTGTTGAGGGCGTTGTCCTCGCCGCTGACGTACCGGTTGGACAGTCCGTGCGCGTACTCGTGCTCGATGACGGACGCGTCGAAGTTGCCGTCCGAGTACGGTCCCTCGAAGGTGTCGTTGACGGGCTCCCACAGGAACATGCCGCTCCACGCTGGGATGCCGTCGGGAAGCGTGAGCATGTAGGCGTTGTCCCGCCCGGTGTAGGTGGGTGCGCCGCCGGTGGCCGCGCCGGCGTGGACGAGCCCGAGGACCGGATCGCCGCCCTGACCGCCGTTGCTGCCGTTGCCGACCTGGAAATTGCCGCCGGACTCGGTGAAGCCCAGCGCCCGGAACTCGTCGTGAATGCGGTTGTGGTGCCAGAACAGGTTCGTCGCCGCCGGGTCGAGATCCTGAACGTAGGCCGGCGGAACCGTCTGCCCCTTGCTGCGCGCCCAGTTGGCCGCGTACGCGTAGTTGAACTGGGCGGTCAGGCTGACCGGCCTCGGTCCCTGGTCGGCGGGGACCAGGAAGTTCGAGTAGTTGGCGTACGTGTTGGCGTTGTTGCCGAACGTCGTCGCCCCTGCGACGCCCCCCAGCCCGGTGGGATCGAGGTAACCCGACGGCGACTGGGCGGTCGGCCCGAACGACTTGACGACCGGGGCGCCGCCGGCCGGGGCACCCGGGTAGTTCTCGTAGACGGTGCCTTCGGCGTCACGCGCTACCAGGGACGCCCGATACAGGGTCTCCCCCGTCGCCGCGTCGACAACGGTGTCCCACGCCTGGTCCAACGACTTGATGAACAGCACGCGGTAGGCCGGCCGGGCGCCGTCCCGGGTCGGGAAGGCCGCCTTCTGTACATAGGACTCACCAGCGAAGGGGCCCTTGGCGAAGACCTCAAAGCCGGCACGGTGCCCGGTCGGCTGCGCGGTGTAGGCGACGCCGGAGGCCAACTCCCCCGCCACACCCTCCAACACGTCGCCGGCAGCCAGCCGGTGCGCGGCGACGAGCCCACCACCGCGTGCCGAGTTGCCGGCGTAGGAGAGCACCCTCCCGTCGCGGGTCACGGCCACGCCGAGACGCCCGCCGCGCACCGCCACCAGGCCGTTGTAGGTCTGCGCGAAGTTCACCACATGAGTGCCGGTACCGACGAGTTCGTGGTCCCGCACCACGGTCAGCGACGCGACATCAGCCGCCGAAAGACCAAACGCACCCCGATTGGCGTCGATGAACGACCGAGCCACGGAGGCCGCATCTCCCGACCGCTGCCCGGTGAGCCAGCCGCCGTCCTTGCGGATCGTCCGAGGCGTACCGAACCGCCCGTCCCAGCTGACCCGGGTGCCGGCTCCGGCGGCACCGACAAGGTCGCGCACCGCGGTGAGCTGCCCGTCGGTCGGTCGCACCGACGCTGAGGCACGGCGGACATCAAGCCGCTCGGCGCCCGCCGACTCGACATCAACAACCGCTGAAGCGACCGATGGAGAAAGTGTCAACACGAGGGCGAAGGCCGCCCCGACGACGAGCGGTGGACGAATACGCATGGAAGCTCCTCTGGGGGTCGGATCATGCCTGCGTCATGCCGGAGGTAACAGCCCCTCGCCATGGACATCGCCCCGAACGGCCCAGGCGCAACACCGTCCAGCTACCGCCCCCGCAAACCACCCGGATGGCAGCGCGGCCACCAGCCGCGTGACGGGGGCAGGCCGAGGTCTCCCCACACCACCCACCCACCACTGACGGCATCCGGAGTCTGCTGTGGGTCCCGGCCGCCGACGTCGCCGCCCAGCACCTACCTCCCGACCTGGCCGGCCCCTACCTCAACCTGCGCTGCGGCCGGGTCGCGTACCCATTGCCGTCGGCGCGCGACGCGCCGGAATCGGCTTCGAATCCCCAACGCCGGATCGGGCGCGACGTATTCGATCGTCGGCCCGGCTTGGACCACCGTGGCCAACAACGATGCCCGGGTTTGGGGTCAGGCCGGCATGCCGCCGCTGGCCTGGTCTCTGTCCGGGATCGTCCCGTCGTCACGCTAATACTGACGTGGCACGCCTCGCCGTCGCTCGACGTGAACGCACCCGCGC
>NZ_JARXXY010000067.1:0-15478 GCF_029893845.1 Micromonospora sp. A200
TCTTCCTCGCGGCGGCGGTGGTGGTCTTCTTCGCCGCAGGCGCGGTCTTCCTCGCGGCGGCGGTGGTGGTCTTCTTCGCCGCAGGCGCGGTCTTCGCGGCGGCCTTGCGGGCGGGGGCCTTCGTCGCCGCCACCTTCGACGCTGCGGTTTTCTTCGCCGTGGTCTTGACGGCGGGGGCCTTCTTGGCGGTGGTCCTGACGGCGGGGGCCTTCTTGGCGGTGGTCCTGACGGCGGGGGCCTTCTTGGCGGTGGTCTTGGTGGCGGGCGCCTTCTTGGCGGTGGTCTTCGAAGCGGGGGCCTTCTTGGCCGCCGTCTTCTTCGCGGCGGTCGCCGTGGTGGTCGGGGTCCGTCCCGCCCCGGCGCCCGCCGCGCTCGTCGCCGCCCGGCCGGCCGGCGCCTTCCGGGCCGCCGCGGTGGTCGTGGTGGGCCGGCGTGCCGCGGTACTGCGGGTGGCGCCCGCGGTCCGCGTGGTCGCGGCGGACTTCTTGGCGGCCGGGCGGGTGGTGGCCTGTTGTGCTTCGGCCATCTCGGTTCCCTCCTTGGGGACATGCGCTCGCGCGCCCCCGGTGCGGAGGCACGGAGTTCCTCGACACGGGCCGTCCCGCGCCGTTTAGCTGCCCTCCCCGGCCCAGCGGGCGTCCTCGGCCTCCCACGCCTCGTTGCGCTCCCGCACCGTCTGCAGGGCGTTCTCGGCGTCGGCGGACGAGGCGTACGGTCCGAGAACGTGCTTCGCAGGGCACACGTCGGCATCGGTCTCGACCCGGTGGTGTCGGGTGCACCAGTAGTAGTGCCCACCACTTCCGCTGTCGTTCATGAGATCACTGTGCACCGGGAGCAGCCCGGCCGCCACCGGATCGCGCAAATAGTCGCGACGACCTCCACAGTAGACGTGCTGGTGGGGGCCGCGCGGCGGAATGCGGGAAGCCGTACCCGGACGGACGGGGCAGCCGGAAGGGCGGTCGGTGGCGGAGAATTCCCCGGTGCGTCTCGGGGGCAGAACATCGGCACGGGTACGCCGCGGCCTGCTCGCCGCGGCCGTGGTCACGGTCTTCGCCGTGACGGCGGTGGCGGTGGCGGCACCGCTGCTGCGGGATCGGTCGCAGCAGCGGCTGGAGCGGCGGGCCGAGCGGGAGGTGACCGCCATCGCGCAGCGGGCGCGGGGCGAACTGCTGGCCGATCCGGCGGCCGCAGAGGCGGATCTGCGCCGCGCCGCGGAGCGGGTCGACGGCGTCGAGGTGTTGGCCGTGGAGGGTGGCGCGCAGCCCCGGGCGGCCGGGGTGCGCCTGGTCTTCCGGGTACGCGTGGCGAAGACCGCGGCCAGCGTGTTCGGCTGGCAGCGGGCCACCACCGAGCGGTGCTTCGCGCAGCTGGTGCGCCCCGGCACCGGTCCGGCCGCGCTGGAGCGGGTGCCCTGCCCGGCCTGACCGGGACGGCGGCATGAACGATTCACGCGGGGCTGGACCGCCACTACCGGCGGTGAGCCGGGCGGTGGCCTGGTCCGGCTGACGCCGGCGGCGCGGCCATCGGTCGGCACGGGCCGGGCCGTGCCGGTTAGGGTCGCCGGATGGGCGTACCGGACTACATCCTGCGGATGCGCGAACACGTCGGCCACGACCTGCTCTGGCTGCCGAGCGTCAGCGCGGTGGTCCGCAACGACGCCGGCGAGCTGCTGTTGGGGTTGCGCTCCGACGACGGTCGCTGGTCGGTGGTGAGCGGCTTCGTCGAGCCGGGCGAGCAGCCGGCCACCGCCGTGGTGCGCGAGGTCGAGGAGGAGACCGGCCTGCACGTCGAGCCGGTACGCCTCAGCAGCGTCGTGTCGCACCCGCACACCTACCCGAACGGTGACCGCTGCGAGTACCTCAACCTCGGCTTCCACTGCCGACTCGTCTCCGGTACGGCCCGGGTCAACGACGACGAGTCGGTGGCGGTCGAGTGGTTCGGGCCGGACCGGCTGCCCGAACTGGACGCGCACGCCCGGCTGGTGATCGCGCGGGCGCTCGCCGACGATCCGGCCTCCTGGTACTTGCCGGCGGGCGCGACCTGGGACGAGTTCTCGGGCGCGCGCTGACCCGGCGGGCCCGACCTCCGATCGGGACTCAGGCCGCGGCCTGCGCCGTCGCCGCCTCCGCCGCGGGTTCCGCCCGCGCCGTCCGGATCGCCCAGGTGAGCGCGTACGGGGTGCAGGCCAGGTAGAAGTTGGGCTCGACCAGCACGAGGTCGGTGATGAGGAACCGTTCCCAGTCGGTCGGCCGGGGCAGGCCGAACGACCAGTCGGTCCAGCAGTTGAGCAGCCAGAGCGGGGCGGAGATCCGGTCGACGCCGTCCGGCGGCAGCTCGGTGACCGGCTGTCCCGGGTCGATCGGCGGGATGGCGGCGACCACGGTGGCCACCACCGCGACGTCGGCAGCGGCGAACGCCGCGAGCACGCCGACCGTCCAGGCGAGTCGGGGCCGTCCCCGCCGGGCCAGGGTCGCCGCGGCCCAGAGCGCCAGGGTCAGCCCGGCCAGCCAGACCAGTACGCCGGGCAGGACGCGGCCGAGTTGCCGCGCGTCGTCGAGCAGGGCGACCTCGGCCGGCACGACGGTGATCGCGACGGCGAGCCCGACGCCGACCGCGGTGGCCGACGGCCCCACCCGTACGCCGTGTCGGGCCGCCCGGGCCACCACCAGGGCGAGCAGCACTCCGAGCCCGGCGCAGAGCGTCGAGAACAGCGGCAGTTGCAGCCGTTGCGCCCACCCGAATCTCAGCTCCAGCACACCGTGCACGGCGGCCGTCGCGAACAGGGCGACCGCCACGATCGCGACGCAGGCGGGCGGGGCGAGCAGCAACGCGGCAGCCGTACGCCGCACCTGCCGTCGCCACACGGCCCGGTCGACCAGCGGGGCACCGGCGCGGCTGGCGGCCAGGCTGGCGGCGAAGCGCAGCATCCGGACCCGCTGCCCGGCCTCGGCGAGGACGTGCAGCTCGGCGATCCACTCCCGGCGCAGGTCGTCGCGGAGCACCACGGGCCAGCGCCGGGCGGCCGCGCGGAGCAGCGCCTCGGCCACCCGCCGGGTCACCATGCCGGCGCTCCGGCCGGCCCGCCCAGGGCCGGACCGGTCCTGGGGGCGAGGGCGCGCAGCTCGGCGAGCGCCTGCCGGGCGGCGGTCACGCCCTCGGCGGTGAGCCGGTAGTACCGCCGGGCCGGCCGGCCGGCGGCGGCCGGGTCGACCTCCTCCCAGTCGGCGGTGAGCCAGCCGGCGTCCTGGAGGCGGTGCAGCACCGGGTAGAGGGTGCCGCTGGGCAGGCCGGTCGCCTTCATCAGGTCGAGGCCGTAGCGCGCGGCGTCCGGCTCGGCGAGCAGCGCCGCGAGCACCTTGGCCACCGGAATCGTCATCCGCATGCGACGGACTATATCTGTTCTCTACATAGGGTGCTGGCCCGTCTTCGGCGCTCGCCGATTAGGCGGCCACCGCCCCCGCTCCGCCGACCGCCTCGGCCGGTGCGGCCGGTGCGGCCGGCAACTGGTCAGGAGCCCGCCCCGCCGACAACCGCGCGCAACCTGTCCAGTTCGGGCGCGGTGCCGATGGCGGACCGCCGCTCCGGGTGCTCCACGTAGTGGCGGACGCTGCCGGCGAGGAAGTCGCGGTCCACGTGCACCGGCCCGATCCACAGCGACCGCGGCACCGGCGGGCGGTCCGGCGTGGCGGGACGTTCGGCGAGCACCAGCGCGGCGAAACCCTTCCCCGCCGGTCCGGGCGGTCCGCCCACGAGCAGCCGGTCCCAGCGGAGCGTCCTGCCCCGCACCAGGCCCCGCACCGTGATCCCCGCCTCGTCTAGCGTCAGCCGGGGCCGCTCGTCCCAGAGCACCAGCCCCACGACCACCAGGACGGCCAGCACCGCGAGCACGTTCCAGACCAGGGCCTCGCCGGACTCGAAGAACCGGACCCGGTCCTCGCCCGGCACCCGCTCGGTGATCAGCAGCCCGGCCGCCAGCCAGCTCACCATCGCCGACCACGGTCCGGCCCAGGCCGGAGCGGCCGGTGCGGTGAAGCGCC
This sequence comes from Micromonospora sp. A200, assembly GCF_029893845.1. Lineage (NCBI taxonomy): Bacteria > Bacillati > Actinomycetota > Actinomycetes > Micromonosporales > Micromonosporaceae > Micromonospora > Micromonospora sp. A200. The sequence continues at coordinate 4,038 of NZ_JARXXY010000067.1, forward strand.
GTCCGGCGGAGTCGATCCGGAAGGTGGCCGGCCGACGGCGGGCCTCGCGGGTGAGCAGCAGGTGACCCACCGCCGGCACCACGATGCTGCCGGCGATGCCCGCCGCCCAGGCGAGCAGGGCCACGGCGGTGGAGTCGATCCGCCAGGTGAGCGGCTTCAGCCAGAACTCGACGCCGATCCGCAACAGGAACGCGGCCAGGGCAAAGGGCAGGGCGAGCAGGCGCGCCGTCCGGGGGGTCACCGGCGGGAGTGTAGGCCGGCCGATCAAGGACAGCGGTTCGGCATCAGGCGTCGGTGTGCAGGCGGGCGTGCAGGTGCATGTCGTGCCAGCCGTCGGCGTGCAGGCCCTCGCCGCGCTTCGTACCCTCGGCGGTGAAGCCGGCGCGCCGCGCGACCCGGCAGGACGCCTCGTTCGCCGTGGAGTGGCACAGCTCGACCCGGTGCAGCCGGAGGGTGTCGAAGCACCAGGCGGACACCGCGGCGAGCGCCCGCGGGGCGACCCGGCGCCCCCGCGCGGCCGGCAGCACCCAGTACGACACCTCGGCCAGGCCGTCGGCGAGGACGACCCGGCGCAGGCTGATCTGCCCGACCACCACCCCGGCGTCGCACACCGCCCACCCGGCGCCGGTCTCCGCCCGCCACCGGCCCGGCCAGGCGGCGATCCAGTCGGCGGCCTCGTCGGCGGTCATCGACCGGCAGTGCCAACGCCGGATCGAGGCGTCGGCGTACGCGGCCACCACGACCGCACGGTCCGCCGGCAGCCACGGACGCAGGTGTACGCCCTCGGCGCGCAGTTCCGGCTGCGCCAGCGCGGCCATCGATCCGGGCGGTACGGCGGGCGCGGAGAGCATCGGCACGAGTGGACTGTAGGGGTGCTCCTGCCCGACGTGGGGGCCGCGGCGGGCGCCGGCGCGCCGTAGGCTTCGAGGCTCCGGCCGCACAGGAGGACGACGATGGACACCGGCACCGACCCGGTCGAGATCCTTGCCCGGGTGAGCGAGCAGGACGGTCGCCAGCGGGCGTTCGAGGTGTGGGTGCACAAGGCGATCAGGGCGGGGTGGGCGGTGACGGTGGAGTCGACCTCCGACCGGCCCGGGCCCGAGTGCGGTGTGGTGGAGATCGAAGGACTGCGGTACCGGATCCTGCACGCCGAACGGGTCCGCCAGCGGGTGGCCGTCGTGCCGGCCGGCGAACACCTGATCGCCGCGTCCGTCCGGATCTCCACAGGCGACGCGGAGGGCATCTCCTGGACCTGGGAGTTCGGGCACGCCGCCTGGGCGGAACCGATCGTGTCGTAGCGGTACGCCACCCCTCGGGAGGTGGAGAGGCCGACAGTGGGGGTCGGTCGCCGGATCGGGATGGTGCGCAGACCTATGCTCACCGCCTGAAGAACGATAGGTCTGGGGTGTGCCGGTGAGACGGGTCGGCGATTTCCGCACCTCGGTCGTGCTGGCCGCGTTGGCAATGGGCGTCGGCGGGTGCGGCCGGTTGGGCGACGCGATATCGGGGGACCTCTCCGCCAGCGCCTGCCACCCCGACCCGGAGACGGTCGCCGCACTGCGCCAGGAGCCGGTGTTGACCCGGACGCCACCCGGCGGCACCGCCGGGCCGACCACCGAGACCGTCAGCTGCGGCGCAGAGCCACCCAGCTTCGGAATGCTCGACCGCGAGGTCACCGGAGCCGGCGCCGTCCGACGACGTGTGGCGCTTCTACGCGGACCTCGGTCGCTCCAGCGGCTGGAAGACGTTCGACCATGGCGTCCATGTCTACGACGCCGGGAAGTCGGACGACACCAGGTGCACGTGGCGGCTTCAGGTGGTCGGCACCGCCGAGGGGACCTACCACGTGCAGGTCTTCTACACGCCTCGGGATCTCCGGCCCACCTGCCTCTGACCGGACGACCACCGACGACGATCTGTCGACGCGTCGCCGCGTCGGGCGGTGTGTGCTTCGGCGGATCATGACTAGTGGGCCGAGGGGACGCGGGCCTCGGCGCCGTGGTGGGCCGCAGGCCGGGGCGTCACCGGGTAGCGGCTGAGGGCCAGCAGCGGAAGGGTCAGTGCGGAGAGGGCGAGGCCGAGCGCCGCTACGGCGAGCATCGCACCCCGCAAGCCCGTCGCGGACGCCCACAGTCCGACGTAGACCGGCCCGAGGAGGAACCCGAGGTAGGACACGACCGTCACGATCGAGGTCGCACGTCCGCGCGAGGACTCGACGACGTTGCGCGAGACGAGGCTCAGCAGCGTCGGGAACAGTCCGGCGGTCCCGGCAGCGGCGAGGACGAGTCCGGCCAGGGCGACGGGTACGGACGGGGCGCGGGCGACGACCGCCGCGCCGGCGGCTGCCACGACGGACCCGAGGACGAGGACTGTCCGGGCGTGAGCGGGGTTCAGCGTGCTGACCGCGAAGCGGGTGGTCGCCACGACGGCGGCGAACGCCGCGGGTGCGATCGCGCTGAGCCCCGGTCCGGTGGCCAGGACGTCCTCCATGAAGACCGCACCCCAGCTCTGGTGGGCGTTCTCGCTGGCGAACGCGAGCGCGCCGAGCACCCCGACGAGGAGCAGCGGTACGACCGGCATGCGGATGCCGGTCATGCCGCTCGGTGCGGCAGGCTCGGGGCCCGAGACGGCGGCGGGCAGGGCGCGGTGAACAGCGCCACCGGCCAGGACCGACAGCAGCAGCACGACCGCGAACGGGACCCAGGTGGGTGCCCCGAGGGCGAACGCCGCGCCGGTGCCGAGGCTGGACACGACGACCGTGGTGGAGAACACCGCGCCGGCCCGAGTGATGATCGGCCGGCCGGAGCGTTGCTCGGCGCGACCGCCGACCGAGTGCATGGCGACGTCGACCGCGCCGCTGGCCATGCCCACACCGGCCAGCCCGGCACACAGGCTGACGAGCCCGCCGGCCGTGGTGGCCGCTGCGAGCCCTGCCCCGCCCAAGGCGACGACAACGAGGGCCGTGCAGCGCAACCCCCACCGGTCCAGCGCCCGGCCGGTCAGCAGCATCGCGGGCAGAGCGCCGGCGCTGATGAACAGCAGTGCGGTGCCGAGTTGGGCGTCGTCCAGGCCGGCCTGTTCGCGTACGCGTGGCACGGCCGAGCCCCAGGTGCCCCAGAAGGCACCGAAGACGACCGACGCGAGGTAGGTGGCCGTGACCAGCTGCCGGTGCGGCGACGCGATACGCATCGCGCAACGCTATCGAGTCACAGTGCTCGATGAGAGTGTCAGCCAAGCCGCCGAGACCGTCGGCGCGCTACCAGCCGACCCGGCGATGTGGGGCGCACAGGGGCGCGGGGGTGCGGTCCGCGGGTTAGCGAGGATCTTCGTGCGAGGCGGCAGCCCGTTGCGGCGGTGGGTGGCGAAATTGCCGAGTCGTCGCCGGCTGGCGCCCCATCGACATCCGTGGTGGGTGGATGACGGGCGCGGCAGCGGTGCGTCGATACTGATCCCCATGGCGGAGGAGCAGGCGACGGAGCTGACCCGATGGACCATCCACGGTGAGCGGGTCGTCGACGACACCCGGCGGGCGCGGCTGAGCATCGCCGAGGTGGAGTTGCCCGACGGCGTGCGGTTCGAGCAGTACGTGATCCGGGCGCCCCGGTCGGCGATGGTCGCCGTTCTGGACGAGGGGCAGCGTCTGCTGCTGATCCGGCGGCACCGGTTCGTGTTCGACCGGTGGGTGTGGGAGCTTCCCGGCGGCTATGTCGACGATCGGGAACAGGCGGTGGCCTGCGCGGTTCGTGAGGTGGAGGAGGAGACGGGCTGGCGCCCGCGCGAGGTGGAGCCGCTGTTGTCGTTCCAGCCGTGGGTGGGCACCGCGGACGCCGAGAACCTGCTGTTCCTCGCGCGCAGGGCCCAGTACACGGGCGTTCCGGTGGACGGGAACGAGGCCGAGCAGGTGGCCTGGATCCCGTTGGCCGAGGCGCGCGAACTGGTGACCAGCGGCGAGATCGTCGGGGCCGGCACGGTTATCGCGGTGCTTGAGCTGGTCGCCAGGCAGGCGCGGGGCGAGTTGTAGACCTCAGGACCGGGCACCGAGGACCGCGTCGACACGGCGGATGAACTGCCGGACGGTGGGCCGGCGGCGGTGGGGCGCGAGCTGGGCCTGCAGATCGCGTACGTAGCGGACAGCTCGGGCCGACTGAAGTCGCGTGGTGAGCGACAACGCATCGGTCCCGATGGCGCAAGCCCGGTCCGGGTCGCCCCGCTGCGCCTGGACAGTGGCGAGCAGAGCGAGGTTGAAGGCCTTGCCGCGGACATAGCGCTCGTCCATCCGCAAGGAGCGGGCGGCGAAGGCCTCGGCCCTGGCCGGCTTGCCGAGCACGTGCAGGCAGTGACCGAACTTTGCCGACAGGTAAGCCTCGTCGAAGTAGCCGAGCCACTGGGGATCGCTGCTTCGGTCGGCCCGGTCGAGGGCCTGTTCCGCCAGATGGAGGGCAGCCGCACAGGCCCGTTCGTCCCTGATCACGGCATGCCCGTGGGCCTCCATGACGGACGCCTCCGCGGTCAGGACGGTGAGCCCGGCGCGCTGTGCCGTCTCCCGTGCGGCCCGCGCGAGGTCGACGCCTGTCGTGCCGTGCCCGAGGTAGGTGGCCTGGTGGCTCATGGCGGACAGGATCTCCGCCCCCAGGCCGGGATCGCCGGCGGCCCGGGCCAGGTCCAGGGCACGGGTCAGGTAGAGCTGCGCCACCCCGTGGTCGGCCATGTCGTACGCCTGCCAGCCGGCAAGCTGCGTCAGCTCTGCGACTGCGCTGAGGAGTCGCCGTCCCGTCGCGGCGTCATAGCGTCCGTCGCTGAGCAGCGGTGTGACCTCCTGGTGGAGGTACCGGGTGACGGCGGCCCGGGCGTGGCCGCCGCCGTACTGGTTGTCCAGTCGGCGGTAGGTGCTGGTCATCTCCCGGATGGTGTCGATGTCGGGCTGGCCGACAACCCGACGGCCGCCCTGCTCGACGGCCGGCGCGGCGGGTGCGGTGAACCAGCGCAGGGCCGGCAGCGTGTAGCCGGCGGAGGTGAACGCCACCTGCCGGATCACGTCTCGACGGTTCACATCGCCTTCCCACAACTGCACGGCGGCGCGGACCTCCTCGCGCCAGGAACGGTAGACCGGCTGGTCACTCTGCCGCTCCCCCGCTGGCGAAGCCATGCCCAGGAGACATGACGGGTCGTGCGGGGCGAGCCCCAACGCCATCCGGGCCTGGTCAGGCATCCGGCAGCCTTCGGCGATGCGTTCCAGCACGTCGATGGACGTCACCTTCCGTCCCGCCATGACTCGGCTGACGTACCCCTGCTCCAAGCCGACGGCCGCACCGATCCGGGTCTGGCTCGCACCGGTCAGTTGGCTGACGCGTCGAAAGAGTGCGCCGACGTCACGTCGGGTCAGAGCGTCGCGGACGACGGCGTCGGACCAGATGTCGTCGGGAATCCGAAGCGGATCGAGCAGCACACCGGCTCCCAGCGTCGCGGACTGACTACCCAAGGTGCTCTTAGCGGAGCCTAAGCGGCGACGACGCGCAGGTCGAGGCAGGTCATGCCACCGTGACATGACGGCTCGACATGGCCGGCGACCGCTGCCGGACAGGACAGTCCAAGCATGTTTCCGACCGGACGGCCTCCAGTGGGCAGTCGCCCCGCACCGTGTGTTGTGCCCCGTGGGACAGCGCCGTGAGAGCGGCCCGCAGGGTGCCATCGCGCCGAGTCTCGTACGACGAGTATCTGCTCGCCGTGGCGATGACTTTGGCCCGCCGCCACAAGCCGGTCTGGTCGTGGCGCAAGTGGCGACACGTCTGCCGCTGCGGCGCCGAACTTCCGTGCCGCGCCCAGCATCACATCCCGATCAACAGAGGTCACTGGCCGGTGGAGGATGAGCGGTGAACGACAATCAGGAGCAGCAGATTCTTGCCGCGCACCTGCCAGGGGCGGCCGGGATGTGCGTCGGCTGCCGCATCTGGTGGGCGCGGATGACGCCGTATCCCTGCTGCCAGGTGCAGTGGGCAACCAGTCGGCAGGCCCGGTCGATGACCGCACACTTCCTCGGCTGGATGCGGTGACCACTCACGGACCCGTGCTGCCGATCTGGAGTTGCGGAGGATGCGACGGCCCTTGGCCCTGCCCGACCCGCCAGCGCGAGCTGCGTGCGGAGTTCCACGGCGCGCCGGTGTCCCTGGCCCTCTACATGGGTGCCCAACTGGTTCGCGCCTCGGAGGATCTGACCTGGATGCCAGCCGGTAGCTTGCACCGGCGGTTCCTTGGGTGGGTGCGGTGAGCATCCTCCGGCTGGGTGACGAGAAGTTCCACTACAGCGACGGGTCGCACAAGTGGATCCCGCCGGACCCGGACTACGAGCAGGAGGTCTGGGACGAGCAGGTTCGCCAACACAAGTACCGGCACCTGGCAGGAGAGCGACCGAAGGTGCAACACTCCGCCACCTGTGGCACTGGCCCGACGCCTGGCCAAGGTCGACGAGCTGATCAGAACCGGCAGCGACGGCTGGAAGGAACTGATCGGCCGCTACCGTCGCCCGCCACGGGCGAGGCCGTTCGACCCCAGGGCGTAGCAGCACATCCACCTCCACCAGCGGTGCCGGGTGGTACGACTGTCTCAGAGGCCGACAGAAGCGGCAGAAACGGGGCGAACGGATGACGGGTGGTGCAGCCCGGCTGCCGCGGGGATCGGAGGAGAAGCGGGCGACGTTCCTGGACCTGTTCCTCGACCTGGTGTTCGTCTTCGCGCTCTTCCGGCTCTCGCACGGGCTGCGGGACCATCTGAACTGGAGCGGCGCCTTCCAGACGCTGGTGCTGCTGCTCGCCGTGTGGCGGGTGTGGTTCGCGACGGCGGAGAAAGCCGACAGGTTCGACCCGCGACGGCCGGCGATACAGGCGCTGGCCATCGGGTGCATGTTCGGCAGCCTGGTGCTGGCGGCCGCGGTACCTGAGGCGTTCGGCGAACATGGCCTGGTCTTCGCCGGCGCGTACGTCGCCGTCCAGGTCGGTCGCAGCCTGTTTCTCGTGATCGTTACCCCGGGCGACGAGCGGCAGCGACCCGAGATGCGGCTGCTGTTCTGGTACGGCGTGTCGGCGGTGCCGTGGCTCGCGGGCGCACTCATACACGGTTGGCCGCGTGGGGTGCTGTGGGTGCTAGCGGTGGCCGTGGACTACGGGGCGCCCAGACTCGGCTGGCCCACGCCGAGGCTGGGCCGCGGCAGTGCGGCGGAGTTTGCGATCTCGGGCGAGTTCCTGGCCGAACGGTACCGGCAGTTCTTCATCATCGCGCTCGGCGAGCTGATCCTGGTGACGGGGCTGGGGCTCAGCAGCAACGGCTTCGAGGCTGACCACGGCTCGGCGGTCGTGGTGGCGTTCGCGACCACGGTGCTGCTGTGGCGGATCTACATCCACCGTGCCGGGGAGGTGTTCGGCGGGGCCGTCGCCGCGGCCCTTGATCCGCTCCGCGTTACCGTGGCGGCGGTATACGCCCACGCGGTCATGGTCGCCGGCATCGTCGCGATCTCCGTCGGCGACGAGCTCGTCATCGCCCACCCGTTCGGGCACACACCACCGGCGTGGGTCGCCGTCATCCTCGGCGGACCCGCACTGTTCCTCGCCGGACGGGCCATCTTCGAGTACACGGTGTTCGGCCGGGTGTCCCGAACCCGCGTGGCCGGGGTCCTCGTGCTCGCCGCCATCTCGCCGGCAACGATCTTCCTGCCGCCGGTGCTGGTCGCCGCCGCCGCCGCTCTCGTCCTCGCCGGGATCGCCGTATCCGACGCAGCCCGTGCCCGAGGACGCCCACCCGAGCCGCCCTCACCACCCGGTTAGCCGGAAAGTGTCACCCACGTCCCGAGACCGTTCTGTCACGGACGTCCTAAGACTCGACAAATCGGCTGCCGGCATGCATGCCGGCATGTCCGACTCCGGCTGATGGGTGACACGGCGGCTTCACCTGATGGGTGACACGATCAGTAGCTGGTCGGGCCAGCGCGTAACCGTCCGTGACCAGATGCGCCGAACTGATGACGCGTCCGGGCGTACACGTCGCTTCCGCTTCCGGGCGATGTGCGGATGGCTAGCATTTCATGGAAGCGACCGGCGACCCGGAGGCGGTGCAGAGCGTGCGCCGGCGGGCCGCGACTTCATCCCTGCGGGGTGAGGTTACCGCTGTCCGAGGGTTCCGACGATTGCTGCAGCCCTCATCGGAAGGAGCATCATGAGCGAGCCGACGACCAATGCCCTGCCGATCGTGCTGATCCACGGGCTTTGGATGACCGCCCGAAGCTGGGACCGCTGGGTGGAGCACTACCGGGCGAAGGGCCATGAGGTCTTCGTGCCGACGTACCCGGGATTCGAGATCGAGGTAGAGGCGTTGCGGGAAAAGCCCGAGGTCATCGCCGAGGCCTCCGTTCCCGCAACGGTCGACCATCTCAGTGAGGTGGTCGAGAGCCTGGACCGTCCGCCGATCATCATGGGCCACTCCTTCGGGGGGACCTTCACCCAACTCTTAGTGAACCGCGGGTTGGGCGCCGCCGCGGTGGTGATCGACTCGGCGCCAACCGAGGGCGTGCGGGTGAACCCGCCGTCCCAGATCAAGTCCCTGTTCCCAGTCCTCAAGAACCCGGCCAACCGGCACCGCGCGGTGGGCTTCACCAAGGAGCAGTTCCACTATGCCTTCGCCAACACGGTCAGCCGGGAGGAATCCGACGCGGCGTACGACCGCCTCCACATCCCGGCGCCCGGCAACTGGGTCTGGGCCTATGGCCTGATAGCCAACTGGAAGCCGGGCCACCAGGAGACCTGGGTCGACTACGACCTGGACGACCGTGCTCCGCTGTTGTTCATCATGGGCGGCAAAGACCACCTGATGCCGCCCTCGGTGATCCGGTCGAACGCGAAGAAATACCGCAACTCCGAGGCGACGACTGAGACCTACGAGTTTCCGGACCGCTCACACTTCACCGGTGTCGAGCCTGGCTGGGAGCAGGTGGCCGACTACGCGCTCGATTGGGCGACGAGCCACGCGCGAACGCGACAGGGCTGACCAACCGCAGACAGGCAAGTTGTGGTCCGCCCGGCGCGCGCCGTGCCCGCACTTGGGCGGGGATGCCAAGCATTGCGGGTGCCTCACGCTCAGGCTTGGCGACGACTCCTTCGTGGCATCACGGTGCGTGACTTGGACTGTGTCAACCAGGGGTCGCGTCCCGTGGCGTGGTGTAGGTCGCCTGCGTGGGGCTCTGTGCGTTGTTCAGTTTTCCGGTTCGTTGTCGGGCTGACAACGGGTCTGGTTATGCGGCGATGAGTTCGCTGGTAGCAGTGGTTTTCGGTGGCGCGGCGATCTGGGCCATGGAGCCTTCGGCGAGGTAGCGGCGGTCGCCGGTCTGCCATTCGTCGTGGGCTTCGACGAGGACGGCGCCGGCGAGGCGGAGCAGGGCTTCGGGGTTGGGGAACACCCCGACGACGTCGGTGCGGCGTTTGATCTCCTTGTTCAAGCGCTCCAACGGGTTCGTCGACCAGATCTTCTTCCAATGACTGGGCGGGAACCCGGTGAAGGCGAGCAGGTCATGCGCGGCGTCACGGAGCATCGTCTCGACCTTCGGCAACTGGCGGCCGAGCATGCCGGCGATGACGTCGAGTTGCTCACGCACGTGGGCGGCGTCCGGCTGGGCGAAGATGGTGCGGATCGCGGCGGCGACCATCTCCGCGTTGCCCTTGGGCACCTGCGCCAGGACGTTGCGCAGGAAATGCACCCGACACCGCTGCCAGGCCGCGCCGAGGAGCACCGCGCTGATGGCCTGCTTGAGGCCGGTGTGAGCATCGGAGATGACCAGCTGCACCCCGCCCAGCCCACCCCGGCCGGCATCGGCCGGGCCGGCCGGCCGGCCACGCTGACGGGACACAAAGACCTTGAAGACTCGGGTCTCCGCCCCGACCCCCGACCCTCCTCAGAGATGCCGCTGCGGATCACCTCGCTGGGCACCACAAGGGCTACCAGCATCCCCGGACGGTCTATGACTGCCCGACGGAGGAGATTCGCCGCTCCACGGTTAGCGCGGCAACGCCACGCTTCTGGTTTGATCACCGGATGGGTTATGTCGGTTCCTACACCTGGCAACTTCGACAATTGGTCGGGTCTCGACTGCTGCTCATGCCCGGAGCGCAGGTCGTTCTCCTCGACTCGGCCGAGCACGTCTTGTTCCAGCGACGTCGTGATTCTGGTTTGTGGGAGATACCGGCAGGGGCCGCCGAGCCAGGAGGAAGCTTCGTCCGTACCGCGATCGATGAGGTTCGAGAGGAGACCGGACTGATAGTCGACGGCTCCGATCTCGTTGCCTTCGGTTGCCTATCGGAGCCGGATGCTCACGTCATCACCTATCCCAACGGGAACCGGATGCACTGCTTCGCCATGTGCTTCGAAGCGGAACGATGGTCAGGAGTAATCGAGCCGGAGAGCACGGAGGTGCTCGAAGTGGCTTTCGCTGATCCCGCAACACCACCCGGCCCGCTGCAAGCACAGACCCGAGTTGTCCTGGAAATGCACGCCGCGTATCGCCTGACTGGCCGGTTCCAAGCCAGGTGACGCCTAGACTCATGGGCCATCCGTGGGCCAGTAGCCGTGGCATCCGTCGGGCACGAAGCGGGCGCGAGAGGCAAACGGGTAGGCCGCTGGGCGCAGGCGTTTCGGGCATCACGACCAGTTGAGCACGCTCTTCCAACTGACGGCGCTGCCTGGGCAGTCTCTGGGCCGTATGGGCCGCCACGGGGCCGTCAAAGGGCGACCAGCGACGACCAACAGCAACCAAAGAAACAGCAGGTCAGCCACCATGTAAGGGCGGCTGACCTGGTGGGCGACGGACGAGTCGACCTGTACGCCGGATTCTGTGCGCGGCGCGTACCCCTCGCGGGGTACGTGCCGGCGGCGGCCATCCATCTCGGCCTGCCGTTGCCGACAGGCTCATGCGGCCTACCCGCAGACATCGAGCGGGCAACCCTCAAGCGTCTGCGCCGGGTCGTCATCTTGCGGTGACGACCCTTTCTTGGCCTTGCTCCGGGTGGGGTTTACCGAGCCACCCCGGTCACCCGGGGTGCTGGTGGGCTCTTACCCCACCGTTTCACCCTTACCGACCCGATGGGCCGGCGGTCTGTTTTCTGTGGCACTGTCCCGCGGGTCACCCCGGGTTGCCGTTAGCAACCACCCTGCCCTGTGGAGTCCGGACGTTCCTCGGCGGCGGGCCGGAGCCCGCCGACGCGACCGCCCGGTCGACTCGTCCGTCGCACCCTCATCCTAACGACGCCGGGTCCCCGCCCATTTCCGCCCCGGACGGCCACCCGGGGAGTCCCCGTTGCCCGGTTTGCGGCGTGGGGGGGGGGGGCGGGGGCGGGCGTACGTAGACCCACATGCACAGGCAGCCACCGCCCCGGCCCGCGGTCGGGGCGGCGCGTGGCGGCCGCGCG
>NZ_JARXXY010000068.1:0-14928 GCF_029893845.1 Micromonospora sp. A200
CGCGCCCTGCACACCATCGCCCTGTCCCGACTGCGTTACGACGAACGCACCCGCGCCTACGCCGACCACCGCCGCACCCAAGGCAAAACCGACCGCGAGATCAAACGCTGCCTCAAGCGCTACATCGCCCGAGAGCTCTACCGACGCCTCGAAACCCCACCCCAACCACTTGACCCGGCATAGGAGCGTCCGGCCGCCGGGCCGGGGCGGGCGACCGCCCCGGCCCGGCCCGGCCCACCGGCCCGCCCGGCGGGATCTTGCCGCAGGCAGACCGGTGGTGAAGAATTCCTTCACATGGCGGGTGGCGTACGGCGACGGGCGTCAGCCGACCGTCGACCCGAAGACCTCGTCCCGGACGGCGTTCAGCGCCGTACGCAGCGCGCCCCGCAGGATCGGCTCCTCGGTCAGCCCGGTCGGCACCACCCGGGGCCGGACCAGCGTGATCGCGGCGACCTCCTGCTGCACCCGCTCGGCCAGCGCCGCCCCGCCAGCCTGCCCGACCTCGCCGGCGAGCACCACCAGCGGCGGGTCCAGCACCACGCAGGTGCTGGCCACGCCGAGGGCCAGCCGCCGGGCCAACTCGTCGAGCATCGGGGCGCCGGCCGTACCGGCGGCGACGGCGTCGCGCACCGCGTCGGCCGCGCAGCCGGCGTCGAAGCCGTGCTCACGGGCCACCGCGTGAACCGCGTCCGCCCCGGCGAGCTGCTGGAACGCCGGCTTGGCCCGACGGGAGACGTCACGCGGGATCGGCACCCCGGGCACCGGCAGGTAGCCGATCTCACCGGCCGCGCCGCTGCTGCCGTGGTGCAGCCGCCCGCCCAGCATGATCGCCAGACCGACGCCGGCGCCCACCCAGACCAGCACGAAGTCGCCCAGCCCCTGGGCCGCGCCGGACTGCGCCTCGGCGACGGCGGCCAGGTTGACGTCGTTCTCGAAGACCACCGGGGTGTGCAGGTCCTCGCGGAGCGCGGCGAGCAGGCCGCGGTGCCAGCGCGGCAGGTTGAAGGCGAAGGTGATGTCGCCGGTGCCCGGGTCCACCAGGCCGGGGGTGCCCAGCACCACCCGCCGCACGCTGGACAGCTCCGCGCCCGCGCTGCTCGCCGCCCGCACCACCGCGTTGTGCACCACGCCGACCGGGTCGTCGGTGTCCCGGGTGGACTGCTCCACCCGGCCGATGACGGCTCCGGTGATGTCGGCGCAGGCCGCCACCACCCGCTCCGCGCCGACGTCCACGCCGACCACGTGCGCGCTGCCCGGGCGTACCGCGTAGAGCTGGGCGTTCGGGCCCCGCCCGCCGGCCTGCTCACCGACCCGGGTGACCAGCCCGCGCTCCTCCAGCCGCTCGACCAGCTGCGAGGCGGTGACCTTGGACAGGCCGGTCAGCTCGCCGAGCCGGGCCCGGGTCAGCGGGCCCCGTTCGAGCAGCAGTTCCAGTGCCGCTCGGTCGTTGAGCGCCCGCAACAGGCGGGGTGTGCCGGGCAGCCGGGTCGCACTCATGCCACGTCCTCTGATTTCCGTAAACTTCGCCAACCGAATCGACCTGCGGGCGGGTGCCCGTAGCGTATCGGCCACCCCGTACCCGGGAACTCGGACGACCGACCGCTCCCGGTGCGACACTCGTGCCGTCCGGCACCGAAGGGGGAAAGACACGTGGGGCTGGATCCAGGACTGCGCCGGCTCGCGCTGGGCACGCTGCTCGCCGCTTATCCGGGGCCGGTGCCGCCGCAGTGGGCCGTCGACCTGGTCGCCGAGGGGCTGGCCGGGCACACCCTGTTCGGCACCAACGTCCACGATCCCGCGCAGGTGGCCGCGAGCACCCTCGCGCTGCGCGCCGGCCGGCCGGACGTGCTGATCGCCATCGACGAGGAGGGCGGCGACGTCACCCGGCTGGCGCACGCCACCGGCAGCCCGTACCCGGGCAACGCGGCGCTCGGCGCGGTCGACGACACCGCGCTCACCGGCCGGGTCTACGCGGCCATCGGCACCGAGCTGGCCGCCCTCGGCATCACCGTCAACCTGGCCCCGACCGTCGACGTCAACACCGCCGACGAGAACCCGGTGATCGGCACCCGGTCGTTCGGCGCCGACCCGGCCCGGGTCGCCGCCCACTCCGCCGCCGCCGTCGAGGGTCTCCAGTCGGTCGGGGTCGCCGCCTGCGCCAAGCACTTCCCCGGGCACGGCGCCACCGTGGCCGACTCGCACCACGAGCTGCCCACCGTGGACGTGTCCCCGGCGCTGCTGCGCGAGCGCGACCTGCCGCCGTTCGCGGCAATCGTCGAGGCGGGCGCCCGGGCCGTGATGACCGCCCACATCCGGGTGCCGGCGCTCACCGGGGACGGGCCGGCCACGTTCAGCCGGGCCGTCCTGGTCGACCTGCTCCGCGGCGAGTACCGCTTCACCGGCACGGTGATCACCGACGCGCTGGAGATGCAGGGCGCCGCGCTGGCCGCCGGCGGGGTCGGGCCGGCCGCCGTGCGCGCGCTGGCCGCCGGCGCGGACCTGCTCTGCATCGGCGCGAAGGTCGACGCCGCGCTGGTCGAGCACGTGGCCGGCGAGATCGTCACGGCGATCGGCGACGGCCGGCTGGACCGCGCCCGGGTCGAGGAGGCGGCCGGCCGCACCGCCGCGCTCGCCGCCTGGACCCGGGCCGCCGGCATCCCGCCGACCATCCCCACCGACCTCGGGTACGCCGCCGCGCGCCGCGCGGTCCGCGTCGAGGGCGAGGTCGACGGGCTGGCCCGGCCGCTGGTGGTGCAGCTGCACGCCACCGCCACCATGGCCGAGGGGCGGGTGCCCTGGGGGCTGGGCCCGCACCTGGACGGCCTGGACGAGGTACGCGTCGTCGCCACTGAGACGGATGCCGCCGCGCTGGGGCGGCTCGCCGACGGCCGGCCGATCGTGCTGGTCGGGCGGCACCTGCACCGGCTGCCCGGCGGCGCCGAGCTGGTCGACGCGCTGGCCGCCGCGTACCCGGTGACCGTGGTCGAGATGGGCTGGCCGGGGCGCTGGCGGCCGACCGGCGCGCGCGCCTTCGTCACCACCTACGGGGCGAGCCACGCCAACGGCCGGGCGGCGGCGGAGGCGCTGGGGCTGATCGGTTGAGGCCCGGTTGCCGCGTGGCGCGGGCCGGCGGGGGCCGGGGTGCTAGGCGGCGGGGGCGTCGGGGTCGACGGCGGCCGGGTTCCGGTGCCGGGGCGCGAGCCCGACCAGGCTGTCGACGCCGGTGATCCGCAGCACCCGGGCCACCACCGGCTGCGGGTCGACCACCCGGAGGCTGGCGCCCCGACCGACGGCCTCGGCGGCCCCGTGCAGCAGGGCGGCGACGCCGGTCGAGTCCAGGAAGGGCACCTCGGCGAGGTCCACGACCAGCTCCACCGTGTCCGGCAGGTCGAGGGCGGCGGCCAGGGCGTCCTGCACCACGACGGCGGTGGCGATGTCCAGGTCGCCGACGGGCCGCAGGACGATCCGCCCATCGTCCTCGTGCTGCCTGTCCACCCGCATGTCCCGCTCCTCGCCGAGCTGCCGCCGTCGCGGCACGACGATACCCGCCGGGCGGCGCGACAGCCTGGGTCGCGGTCCGCCGCCCGCCCACCCCGCACGCTCCGTCACCGTCGTCGCCCACCGGGCTCACGGCTCTTGCCGCAGCTCAAGTCCACTACCGGACACGCCGAAAGGGTCGGTTACCCCTTGCTCAGGGGTCAATCCGTACGTAGCGTCACCAGCAACGGGACCGGTCGGCGGGTACGCCGGCGCATGGGAGGGCCTGGGGAAGGCTGCGGACCGTGGATTCGGCCCGGAATCCACGGTCCGCGCCCTGCCACCACGACGCCGCGGCGCGGTCAGCGCGGCGCCACGCCCGCGGGACCGGTCACCGGGGATAGACGCCGTACGATCGCCAGCCCCGGTCCGGGAAGCCGGCCGCCTCCGCCACCCGGGCCGAGGCGACGTTGGCCGGGTCGTGCCGGTACGTCGGGACGGCGCCCTCGTCGAGCACCCGCCGGGCGGCCTGGGCGACCAGCCGGCGGGCCAGGCCCCGGCCGCGGGCGGCCGGCGTCGTACCCACCGCCAGCTCGTGTCCGTACAGGTCGTGTCGCTTGATCCCGACACCGGCGAGGTAGCCGCCGTCGGTGTCCCGGACCACCAGCACCTCCCGGTCGAACAGCCGCAGCCAGGGAGGGAACGCCGGGTCGGTCGGCGGGACCCAGCGCCCCACCTCGGGCAGCGGGGCCGGGTCCAGGCACCACCGGAAGACGTCGTCGGCGAGCATCCAGCCCGGTTGGCCGACGGCGGCGGGCAGCGCCGCGAGCAGCTCGGCCTCCCGCCCGCGGGCCAGCGCGCGGATCGCCTCCACCCGCTCGGGCGGCACCGAGAGCACGGTGCTGCCGGCGGCCTGGACGGCGATCGCCGGTCGCAGCCGCCCGTCCCAGGACGGTCGCCCGCGCCGGCGGGAGCCGACGACGTGCAAACCGGGGCCGGCCGGCCACTGGCCCAGCCAGGTGACCAGGTGCAGGTAGAGCCGGCGGTCGAGCACCGGACACCTCCCTCGCCCGCTCGGGTACGACCACCTCGTCGTGATCACCGTACGCCGTGCCGGCCGTGCCGACCTTCCGTTGCGCTCGACGCGGGCCGGTTGACGGCCTGGCCGCCCGGGTAGACGTACCGAGCGAGGTCGATGCCCGGGAACCCGAGACATCGATCGAGCGTCATATTCATTTCCATACATGTACAACTTCTTTTGGGACGGTAATGGTCATGCCGAATCAGCCGAATGACCGGTACCAGCAGGACACCGCGAGGATCTGGCGGGCGGCCGAGGCCGCCGGGCGATTTCCGGGCCAACCGCCGTACCGGGAGGCGCGGACCGGGCGCGGGGTGAATGCCGCGCTCTCCTGGGGCGACCTCAACAGCCTTCCCGCGGGCGTCTCCTCCCGCCGGGGCCTCACCGCCCGCTGACCGCGCCGGAGAAAGCGGCGACACACCCGGGGCGTCCAGCCGGGGCTTTCGCACACCTGTCGGGTAGCGTCTTGTGGTCCGAAACTCGGCCTACGACAGGAGAAGCTCCGCGCATGGGCAAGAAGACGATCCACGTCTCCGACTTCAGTGGCACGGTACTGCGGGCCGACGACGAGGTGGTCAAGGTCGTCGTGCTGGAGCACCCTGACCTGGTGGCCGGGCCCGTGCAGCTGGACGCCACCCCGATCGAGGTGGAGAGCATCGACGACGCGGCGCTGGACGTGGCGGTGGTGGAGATCCACGACCGGCACGGCGGCGGCGAGCCGCGCCGGGTGGTGCTGACCGCCAGCGAGTTCGACGCGATGGCCACCGACGTACCGATGGCCCAACTGCTGCGCACCGCCGAGCGGGTACGCCCGCCGAAGGCGCGCAAGAGCGCGGAGAAGATCGACTACGGCACCATCGAGCACGCCGGCCGGCCGCACCGCGGCCGGGTCACCGAGGAGGAGGCCCGACTGGTCCGCGAGCAGCTGGACGAGGTGAACAAGCGCCTCGCCGACGCCGGCATCCGGCAGGTCGACCCGACCGACCCGGAGCACGCCGCCCGCTACGGCTTCCCCGTCGCCGTCGCCTGACCCCGTACCCGTCGATGGCCGGGGCGTCCCCCCGTGCCGCGCCCCGGCCACCGACGGACCGTCACCGCCCCACCCAGGCCGGGTGTGCCGGCCGGGCGCGACGGCGGGACGGTCCACCTGGGACTCTGCCGACATCCAGAGGGCGGGAACTCCCCGGTGCGGGGGACATCGGGTCCCCCGCGAGGGTCACCGGTACAGCGCCAGGGTGGCGGTGATCCGTTCCTCGACACCGTCCTTGCCCAGGCCCAGCCCGGAGAGCACGCCCGAGCCGTCCTCCAGCTCCAGCAGGGCGAGCAGGATGTGCTCGGTGCCGATGTAGTTGTGCCCGAGGCGCAGCGCCTCGCGGAAGGTCAGTTCGAGGGCCTTCTTGCCCTGCGCGTCGTAGGGGATCAGGTCGGGCACCTGGTCGGCGGGGGGCGGGAGCGCCGCCGTAGCCGCCTGCCGCACGGCGTCCAGCGACACGCCCTCGTCGACGATCGCCTTGGCGGCCAGCGCGTCCGGCTCGGCCAGCAGCCCCAGCACCAGGTGCTCGGCGCGGATCTCCGCGTGCCCGGTGGCCCGGGCCTCGTTCTGCGAGGCCATCACGACGTTGCGGGCCCGCGGGGTGAAGCGGCCGAAGCCGGCGCTCGGGTCGAGGGCGGCGGCCGCGTCGACCTTCGCGGCGGAGCGCTTCTGGGCGGCCTGCTTGCTGACCCCCATGCTCTTGCCGATTTCGGTCCACGAGGCACCGGAGCGCCGGGCCTGGTCCACGAAGTGGCCGATCAGGTGGTCGGCCAGCTCGTCCAGGTGGTCGGCCGCGATGACCGCGTCGCTGAGCTGGTCGAGCGCGTCGGGATGGGCCTTCTTGATGGCCCGGATGAGGTCGTCGAGGCGTACCGGGTTCGTCATCTGGATGGGATCCGTCATGCGTCAACCATAGGTTGACGGCTCTCGTACGTCAACGACTGGTTGACGACCGGGATCGACGTAGGCGGCGATGATGCGCCGATGGGACGTGGGAGCCGGACCTTGGATTCTCACGGCGTGTTCCCGCAAGCCTCCAAGATCCGGCGGAGGTGTCGTCGGTTGCGCTCAGGCCACCGCAGCCTCGGCGGGCTCCACGTCGTTGTCCGCGATGAGGAGATCCACGAGTTGCTTCTGGATGCCGTCGTACGCGGGATGGTGCACGACAGTCGTACGGTTGCGTGGCCGGGGGATCGGTACGTCGATGGTGGTGCGCACCGACGGGTAGGGCAGGTTGGCCATCACCACGATCCGGTCGGCGAGCAGGATCGCCTCGTCCAGACCGTGCGTCACCATCAACACGGTCTCGGTCTCCGACTCGCTGTCCCACAGGTCGACGAGCTGCTGCTGCAGCCGGGAGCGGGTCAGCGCGTCCAGGGCGCCGAACGGCTCGTCGAGCAACAGTGTTCGGGGCGCAACCGCGAACGCCCGGGCCACCGCCGCACGCTGGGCCATGCCGCCGGAGACCTGCCCCGGCCGCTTGTTGCGGTGCTCCCACAGCGATACCGCGGTCAGGTACCGCTCGACCATCTCGTCGACCCGGGCCCGCTTCCAGTCCGGGCGGGACTCCTGCACCGCAACCCGGACGTTCTGCCGCAGGCTCAGCCACGGCAGCAGCGAGTAGTTCTGGAACACCATCGCGCGGTCGGGCCCCGGCCCGGTGACCGGCTGCCCGTCGATCCGCACCGTGCCGCTGTCCGCCGTGACCAGCCCGCCGACGATGTTGAGCAGGGTCGACTTTCCGCAGCCGGAGTGCCCGATGAAGGAGACGAACTCGCCGGTGTCGATGGTCAGGTCGACGCCGCGCAGCACCTCCTGGGGCGCGTGCCCCCGGCGCCGGAACGATTTGCGGACGCCGTTGATGGCGATGGTCATCCGTGTACCTCCTCAGGAGTGACCCACCGGGAGAGCATGAGCAGGATCGTGTCGAGGACGAGCCCGACCACACCGATGAGCACGATTGCCGCGACCACCTTGTCGAGTTCCAGGGCGTTGTACGAGTTCCAGACGAAGTAACCGATGCCGGAGTTGCCCTGGAGCATCTCGACCGCGACGATGACCATCCAGCCGATGCCCATGGACAACCGCAGGCCGGTGATGATGGACGGCAGCGCGTTGGGTATCAGCACGTGCCACAGGTACGCCAGCGGTCGGAACTTGAAGACCAGTGCCACGTTGCGCTGGTCGCGGGGGATGGAACCGGCACCCGCCGCGGTGTTGATCAGAGTGGGCCACAGCGCGGTGATGAAGATGACGATGACCGCCGACTGTGCCGGTTCCTCGATGATGTAGAGCCAGATCGGGAACCAGGCCAGTGGCGACACCGGACGGAGCACCTGCACGAGCGGGTTGAGCGCGGACCAGACGGGTCGGACCGCGCCCATGATCAGCCCGAGCGCGATGCCGACCAGCGCGGCCAGACCGAATCCCAGGAACACCCGCCTCAGCGAGACGTACAGGTGCAGACCGATGCCCTTGTCGTTGGTGGTGTTGAAGAACGGTCGGCTGAGCAGGTCGCCGAGGGTCCGGGCGCTGTCGAGCGGACCCGGCACCGCGGTTGAGCCAAGGGTCGCGAACTGCCACAGCGCCACGAACACCGCGAGACCGACCACGGCCCAGAGGGCGGCCACCACGAAGCTGGCCAGTCGACTGCCCCACGCAGTCAACCAGGAGGGTGTCGCCGGGCCACGGTGGCCGGCAACGTCGATGTCTGGTGTCGGGGCCGCCGACCGCGATCCGTTTCCGGCGGCCGGCGTCGCCGGCGCGCCGATTCCCTCGCCTGCCCCATCGGCCGGGGCGACTGACGTCAGCGTGGGACCACTCGAGTCGTTCGCGGCCGGCGCGACGGCGCTCGGTGTTGCGTCGCCCGAGGTCATGGCCGCCGGGCCTCGTCCGCGACGTTCTTCGGGTCAAACATGATGTTGTCCAATTTGATGTGGAAAGGTGCCATGTCGTCGTCCGGAATCTTGATGCCCTCGGCGGCGGCGACCTTCGCGTAAAGGTCGTGCAGGATGAGTTCGTCGGCGAGCTTGGCGTAGTCCGGAGTTTCCTTGACGAGGCCGAAGCGCTGGTACTGGGCAAGGAACCAGTACACATGGGAGCGTCGCGGGAGCGATGTCTCGCCGTCCCGGAAGAACATCATCTGATCGCCGGTGTAGGTCTTGGTGCCGAGGCCGGCACCGAGGTCGTACTGGCCGAGCAGTCGGCCCTTGATGTTGGCGGCCGGCGCGTTGACGTAGCCCACCGGCGCCAGCATGTCGGCCAGCTTGTCGCGGTTGGCGAGGTCGTCCAGCCACCTGGCGGCCTTGAGCGTGGCCTTCATGATGTCGGCCAACGTGTCCTGGTCATTGGTGAGCTTGGCACCCACCACCAGCGCCTTCTCCGGGTGGTGCTGCCAGATGTCCTGAGTGGTGAGGTGGGTGAACCCGATGTCCTTCTGGACCGCCACCGCACCCCACGGCTCGCCCACGCAGTACCCGTCCTGGTTGTTGGCGGCCATGTTGGACACCATCTGCGGTGGCGGCACCGCCGAGACCTGGATGTTGGAGGTGTCGGCCTTGGTGGCCTTGAGCCAGTAGCGCAGCCACGTGTCGTGGGTGCCGCCCGGGAAGGTCATGGCCAGCTTGGGCTTCTCCTTCTCGAGGAGCTCCTTCGCCGCACCCAGGTCACCGTAACCGGCACCGGCGTACGCTTTCTTCAGCGTGATGGCCTGGCCGTTGTTGCTCAGCACCATGGCGATCTTGAGGTCGGTCGTGCCGGCCTTTCCGCCGATGCCCATCGCGACCGACAGCGGCATGCTGAACAGGACGTGCCCGCCGTCGATCTCGCCGCTCAGGAGGTTGTCCCGGGTCGCCGGCCACGACGCCTGCTTGATCAGTTCGACGTCCAAGCCACGCTCGGCGAAGTAGCCGAGCTGCTTGGCCGCGATCAATGGCGCGCAGTCGGTGAGCGCGATGAATCCGAGTTTGACCTTGCGCAGGTTCTTACCGCCAGCGCCGGCGGGCTGGCCGGGGTTTTCATCGACAGCGCACGCGGTCAGGATGCTACCGGCAGCCGCCACGGCGGCAGCAGATCCGGTGAGGCGAAGAAAGCCGCGGCGGTTCAGGGAGGTGGTCATGGCCCGAGACCGTAGGGTCGCCGGAAATCAAGGGCATTGCCGAGCCATCAACTCCGCGTGAGGCGAGGTGCACAAGGCATTTGTTGCGCCGCGGTTAATGAATCCGACGAGCGGATGTGTCGGAGACATCATGCCACGAAGAGCTTCGATGGGAGAAACGGCTCACCACTTGCTGTACGGCCGGCAACGTACCAGAAACGCACCGCCCCCAGACTCCCCGCATGACGTCGACCGGAGCTGGCCCGACGTTGACAGGATATACGGTGGTCGTTACCGACAGCGGCCTGCAACATGTCGCGGCGTTGCTACGTCAACACGGGGCGGTGATCGTTGACCTACCGGTGTTGCGTACCCTGCCCGGCTCCCGGGACGCGAGATTGCGCATCGCCACCCGGCGGCTCATCCAGGCTCCGGTCGATCATGTCCTCGCCACCACCGCGGCGGGATGGACCCGGTGGCTGTCCGCGGCGGCAGCATGGGGACTGGCGGATCCGCTCCGGTCCGCGCTCAGCTCCGCGAGCATCCTGTCGATGAACGAATCGGTCAGCGCCGCACTGGTGGAGACCGGCTTCACCCACGACTGGGTGTCGTCGACCGGCGACCTCGGCGAGGCGGTGACCTGGCTGCTCGGCCGCGACCCGGTGAGCCGCCGGGTCGCGGTGACCACCGACGACGCGCTGCCCGCGCGATCAATCGACAGACTCCGCACGCACGGCATCGAGGTGATGGTCGTGCCGACCCGTGGCTCGGCTCGACCAGTCGGCCTGGCACCGCTGAACCGGCTCGCGCAGATGGTCATCCAGCGCGAGGTGCACGCGGTCACGTTCGCCACCGCCGCCGGAGCGAGCGCGCTGGTCGACTTCACGACCCGGGCCGGTCGCGGGTACCTGCTGCTGCGTGCGCTGGCGACGGACGTCGCGGTCGCGACCGCCCACGCGGAGTCGGCCTCGTTCTTCCGCTCCCGGGACATACCGGTCTCCTGGGCGGCCGACGGCAGCCCCGACGCACTCGCCCGGCACCTCGTGGAGGTCCTGGTGGCGCGCCGCCGGCAGTTCCAGGCCCGCGGTCATCGCTTTACCGTGCAGGGCAATGCCGTGCTGGTCAACGGTACGACTATCCGGCTCGGGTCGCGGCCGGCGACGGTCATGCGCTCCCTCGCCGACTACCCGGGTCACACGCTGTCCCGCAGCGCCATCGAACGGTTCGTACCCATGTCCCACCGCGCCGGGAGCATCGGCGCCGACCAGGCCGTATGGCGCCTGCGGGCGGAGCTCGGAGATTACGGCTGGCTCGTAGCCACCGACATCGGCCGGGGCTACCGCCTCATCGTGGACTGAGCGCGGTCCGTCCATTGCCGAGATCTGGAACGGCGAACGCCTGCGCGACGCATTGCTCATGAGGCGGCGGGACCTGCGGTCAGGCAGGTAGCAGTAGCTGCAGTCCAGGTTGCAGAAGCTGGTGGGCTGCAGGACCAGGGTGTGGAGGTCCCGCCGATGGCCGGCCGTCCCGTCGCGGTGATGATCCCGATGTCCCGGACGGTCATGTCTCCTCCGGTGTCTGCGGTTCGGCGGTGGACGGGCGGCGGCTGCGGTGCCGGGCCGGCCAGCCGAGGAACCGGTCGAACAGGTCCCGGACGTCGCCGGTGGTGCTCGCGTTGAGTCGGTGCAGGTCGTCGATGGCCTCGTGCAGGCGGCCGGACAGGTAGAGCAGCAGGTTGAGCCGGCTGTCCTGGTAGCTGGTCAACAGGGCGAGCTTGGCCCGTCCACAGGGCCAGGGCTGCCCGCATGCCCGGCACAGCCAGAGCGGACGCAGCGGCAGATGTTCCGGCGGCACGAGCGCGGGCAGCTTGCTGCTCATCGGCGACCGCCGTCCCGCACCTGCCGCTCGAAGAGCTGACGCCACACGTGGGTCAGCAATGGCGGATCAGCCCGCGGAGCCTGTGGCCACGCCGGATCCTCGGGGATCAACTTCTGTCGCCAGGAACGGTCCAGCGCATGCCGCGAGATGTACACCGTCACGCGAGCCTCCTTGAGCGGGCGGACGGGCGGTGGGCTCGCCGGAACATGGACGAGCCCACCGCCACACCCCGGCGGCTGGGAGCAGACCGCCGGTCACCCGCCCACGCAGCCCTCATGGCGGTACGCGAACGGGGAAGACGCCGAGAGAAATTGCCCCGGGGCTGGCCGAGCCGGCGGCTCAGGCCGTCGTTAGCTGCGCCGCGCATCGAGCCCCTCCGCTCCCTGTCAGTTGTGCCAGTCGCAGGCATCGGCACACGTCCGTTACCTGGGGTGAACTGAACGTAGGGGCGGCCTGGCAGAGGAACCGGGAAAATCCGTACCGGGTCCGACGGTGATCAGCGGGCAGGGTGATGGTGTGCGAGGGATGACGGACGACATGACGATCGGCCAGCGCGTCGCCTTCTACCGGCGCCGGCGAGGGCTTTCCCAAGAGGTGCTGGCCGGGTTGGTCGGCAAGACACAGGAGTGGTTGCGCAAGGTCGAGACGAACCGCGCCGACCTGGACCGGCTGTCAGTCATTCGCTCGATCGCCAAAGCCCTCGACGTGTCCCTTGGGGACTTGATCGGCGCACCCAGCCTGTTCGAGTGGTCCGATGAGTCCGGCCGGGAGACCATCCCCGCTTTACGCGCTGCGCTCCACGACTATCGGCACCTCGCCCCTACGCTTGCCAGCACGGCCGCCGTCGAGGCCCCCGCCCTGCACGAGATCGAGAGCGACGTCGCCGAGATCTGGACCGCCTACCAGCACTCGCGGTACGGCACGCTCGCCCGCCGGCTCCCCTACCTCATCCACGACTGCCTCACCGCCACCGAGGCCTACAACGGCGACGACGGCCAGCGCGCACACGCGATGACCGCTTACGCCCACCAGCTCGCCGCGTTGTTCCTGACCAAGCTCGGCGAAGGTGACCTCGCCTGGACCGCCGCCAGCCGAGGACTGGTCGCCGCCAACGCCAGCCACGACCACGTCGTCATCGGCTCACTCAGCCGCTCCGCCGCGCACTCCCTGGTCTCAATAGGCGAATATGCGCAGGCCCGTGGCCTCGCCGCCACCGCGGCGCAGTTCCTCGAACCACGGCTGACCAGGCCCACACCGCAACTCCTATCGGTCTACGGCAGCCTGCACCTCGTCTGTGCCCTCGCCGCGGCCCGAGACGACGACCGTGCCTCCGCCGACACCCACATTGCCGAAGCCGACGCCGCAGCCACCCAGCTTGGTGCCGACGGCAACCACGTGTGGACCGCCTTCGGACCCACCAACGTGTCGATCCACAAGACGACCGTGGCGATGGAACTCGGCGACCTGCAGCGCGCCATCGCCATCGGTGCCCCACTCGACACGGCTGCCCTGCCGGTCGAGCGGCAGGTCCGCCACGCCATCGAGACCGCGCGAGCGCTGGCGCGGTGGAACCGCATCGACGACGCCCTCGGCGCGCTCTTGGATGCGGAGGTCATCGGGCCGGATCAGGTGCGCTACCACCGGCTCTCCCGCGACCTCGTCCGGGACATTCTCACCCGGCCCCGGCCGCCCCGACTGGCCGTCGAACTCAGCGAACGGATGGGCGTCCGGTCGGGAGGACCGCGCTGGTAGCCGTGATCAGATCAGTCGGCTCGTGTAGCCGGCTGCCACCAGGCGCTCGAAGGCGGCCCGTACCTCGTCCGGTATCTCCTGCGGGATCGCGAACCCGCGCTCCGCGTACACCTCGATCCGTTGCGTGTCCCCGACCAGCATGTCCACCACCCGCCGCGGGTCACCGATGCTGCGCACGTAGTCGTCCAGTTCCAGAGGATTCGACGCGCACACCACATCGACTTCCGGCCACATCAGCTTGCAGGTGGCGTACGCGCGGCGCTGTTGGTAGGGACGCGACATGACCATGACCGAGCGCACCGTGATCTGCCGCTCGGCGAGGAGCGCACGCGAGTACTCCAGGTTCTCGGCGGTGTTCGTCGCGCGCGGCTCCACGAGAATCGACTCCGCCGGCACGCCCTGCTCGACCGCGTACTCGCGGTAGTGCACTGCCTCGCCGCGAGGGAACCGCTCGACCGTCGTCGGCGCGTTCGCGCCGGTGAACACGATCCACGGGAACAGGCCCTCGTGGAACAGGCGCGTCGCGATCACCGCGACGCCGAGGTCATGGCTGCCCAGCCCGATCCCCACATCACACGGGCGTAACTCCTGGTGCATGTCGTGGTACCGCCACAGCGTCTCCACGTCCGCCCGGATCTCATCCGGGATCACCTGGGTCGGCGCCGCCGTGTGCCGGTTCATCAACAGGGCTGTCGACGGAATCTGCTTCGCGCCCTGTTCCCTCATGCCGTCAGCGTAGGGGTAACGAGGCGGCGGTATGCAGGGTGTAGTCATCGTCGTATCGCCACATCTTTATCGGCACCCTGGCCGCCGCGCCCGGGACGGCACCTGCAGCCAGCACGAAGCCATCGAAGCCGCCCCGGGGGACTTCAGGCCATGATCCGGTCAGGCCGCCCTACACCGAGAGCAGTGCCTCCTCGTTGGCGGCGATGAACGCCTTCAGCGCATCCGGCTTGAGATCCACCGCGGGCAGCTTGTCAATCGTCACCCGGTCCAGCTGGTACTCGCCACGCGAGGGATCAGCGAACTCCTGCCCGGTACGTGCGTCCTCCTGCAACTGAAGCAAGCGACAGGCGAAGAAGTGCTGGACCGAAACGCCATCGCCGGCGGGAGCGGTGAACAAGAACACCTGGACGAACCGATCTGCGTCGGCGCCAAGCTCCTCGTGCAGCTCACGGCGCAACGCCGCCTCCAGGGAGACATCGTCCGACT
The DNA here is from genome assembly GCF_029893845.1 of Micromonospora sp. A200. Lineage (NCBI taxonomy): Bacteria > Bacillati > Actinomycetota > Actinomycetes > Micromonosporales > Micromonosporaceae > Micromonospora > Micromonospora sp. A200. The sequence continues at coordinate 14,530 of NZ_JARXXY010000068.1, forward strand.
CCAGACCGCCGCCCGGCGTTGTCCAGTACGGCGCTTGACCGGGCTTGATCCTCTTGATCAGCACGAGGCGGTCATCCTCATCGAGAAGAATGGCCCGCACCGACCTCCGCACGATCTGACGCACGACCTGCCCCTATCCGCCCACGCGACCGACTCACCGACAGCAGTGTGAAGTTACCCGGCCGGCGATAGCGCGCACATGAGTTGCCGTCCGGGCGGACCCGCGTCCAACCGGAGCCAGCCCGGTCCGAGGGCTCCAGAGCACCCACCGAGCAACTACCCACCACAGCAGAGACGAAAAAAGGGGTCTTGTGACGCATGTGTGGGTGGTTCGGTGCGTCGTTTATGGCGCATGCCGTTGTCCTGCCTAGGTTCTGGCTTGTCGAAGGTCAGAACTGG
>NZ_JARXXY010000069.1:0-14446 GCF_029893845.1 Micromonospora sp. A200
CCGTGACCACGGCGGTCGTGTGCGACGACCCGGAAACCGTTCTGCATGAGGAAGAGCATCTGCCCGTCCCACGCGTCCGCGTTCAGCGGCCAGCCATGGGAGAAGGTGACAACCGGGCCCGCACCCCAGTCTTTGTAATAGATCTCGGTGCCGTCCTTGGCGGTGATGTAGCTCATGCCGCTGTCCTTCCGATTCGTCCCGGTCGGCGTACCGGCCGGACCGGCCGCTACGGTAGGCCACCGAAATGTCGCGATAGAGGGCGCAGCAAGCGCGCCCGTGATGTCGGCTTTATCCGATGTTAGGCGGCAGTGTGTGAGCCAGGCGGCCGGATCGGGCGAACGCGGCGAGGCTCCACGAGCCGTTGCTCTGTCCCTGGACGTGGCAACCGTCAGCGGACGCGGTGGCTTGTGCGGCGGGTGCATGTAGGCGAAACGTCATGGCCCTGGACTACTGGAGGCATCGAGAAGACAGCGAACTCTGTAGCAAGGGCACCCGGCGGGGGTCACAGATCCCGCCCGGCCTGGGTCGCCGTGCAGCACGGGAGTACAGCAACCCACGGGACCGTCAAAGGGCCTCGGCTGGCCCGGCGAGGCTCGCGACCTGCGTACCGGACCGCCTCCCACCTCCTCGCCGGGTTCCATAGGTTCACGACTACGGCCAGGACCAGAGCGGCGAGCTCGCGTGGGCCGCTGCGGTCGCCCGCTGGCGGATCGAACTCGCCGCGGGTCGATCATCGACGACGCCGGCTTCCTGAAGGGGCACCAGTCCGCCGCAGTCCAGCCCTTACCGAAGGGTCAGAGGCTAACTAACCCTTTGCTTTGCGGATATCTGCTAGGAATTCGTCGACAGTGAGCGTCGCGTGCGAGATCATCGGATACCGTAAGATCATTGCGTCGTATGCCGCCCTACCACCTGCAGCGGCGGTGGCGTCAGTGAACGTGGTGACATGGTAACCGCGTTCCATCGCGCTCCGTGCGGTCGACTCGACGCACATCGTCCCGATCATGCCGCCGATCGCCACATATTCGATATTGTGCTGCCGTAGTTGGACGTCCAGGTCGGTGTTGGCCAGAACATCGATATTCTTGTGGGGTGCAATGACCACCTCATTCGGGAGGGGTGACAACTCCGGATGGAATTCGGCACCCCAACTTCCGGCCTCAAACATGCGGTTGTCGTACATCTCCTGGTGGATGCCGGAGAGATGTTTCCAGGTGGTGTAGTCGCTTTCGGTGTAGGACATGGGAGCGAAAAAAACTGGAACTCCCTGTGCGCGCACTCCAGCGAGAAGGCGCTTGATGTTGGCGAACGTGCCGATCCGGTCGAACTCGTCCTTGAAGTTCGGGTATCCCTTGCCGTCTTCAGAGAACAAATCGTTGACTGTGTCAATGAGAAGCAGGCCGATGCGCCCAGTCTGGTAGGCGGTGGTGGACACGACAAATCCCTCTCGATAGCGCTGGCGGTCGACCTCAACGTAGCCCGCGCCCTGCCGACGGTTGCCGTGTTCTGGAAGGTCGGAGCGCGACGGGGGACACGGCTTCTTACTCGGGCCGCATCGGGCAGCCATCGTCAGGCAGGGTCAGCAGCCGGGCGGCGCTGATCCATGGCCGCTGTCCACCCGCCTCCCCACCGCTCGCGCCGGCCTCGTCGATGTCGGCGCGAGCATCGTCCGGAGCGGGCGTGAATGGCGGCACCTCCACTCGCTGCCGGAGAAAGAAGGAAGATCCGGCGGTGTGCCTGGTGATCACGATGTCGCGACCTACTCAGGTAAGCCAGTGACCGCGCGCACTCACTCGTTCGCCACTGCTTCTGCACTCGGCCTCCTTAGCGTTCCTGAGCACAGGGACGACCCGACTTGGAGGCATGTCATGCCCGAAAAGCCCACCGTCGTGCTGGTGCACGGCGCATTCGCCGACTCGACCGCGTGGAATCCGGTCCTGGCCGGGCTGACCCGGCAGGACGTTGACGCGATCGCCGTCGCCAACCCGCTCCGCAGCCTGCGGGGGGACGCCGAGTACCTACGGGACGTGGTCAGAGGCCTTGACCGGCCGGTGATCCTGGTGGGTCACTCGTACGGCGGCATGGTCATCACCGAGGCGGCGACGGACCTCGACGTCGTGCGTGGCCTGGTGTACGTGGCCGCGTTCACCCCCGACCACGGCGAGTCCGCGTTCGAGCTCGCCGGGAAGTTTGCCGGCAGCACCCTCGGGTCTGCGCTACTGGCGTACCCGGTCGCCGGCGACGGCAACGAGGTCCGCATTGACCCGGCGAAGTTCCACCTGCAGTTCGGCGCGGACCTCGAGGTGGAGGACGCGATCCTGCTCGGCCGCACCCAGCGGCCGGTGACCGAGAAGGCGCTGACCGATGGCCTGTCCAATGACAAGCCCGCCTGGAAGACGCTGCCGACCTGGCAGGTGTTCGGCGACGCCGACCGCAACATCCCGGTGGAGCTGTTCCGGTTCCAGGTGAGCCGGTCCGCGCCGCAGGGCGTGTACGAGGCCGCAGGCGCCTCACACGCCATCGCGGCCTCGCAGCCCGACGCGGTGACCGCGACGGTCCTTCGGGCCGTCGCCTACGCCACGGCCCAATGAGCCGCTGATCCGGCTGTGCCCGTTGCCACCCGCTGGCGACGGGCACAGCATTCACCTTCCGCATGCCGGAAGGTGAGGCGCACGTCTCGGTCACCCCGGTTTCGGGGAATCCTGCCCGGGGGACCGCCGGGGCAGCGAGGCGGTCCTCACCGCCGCCGGCCTGCTCACCCTCCGCGACGCCGCGCCGCACCACCTGGCGTCGGTGTGCACCCACCTGATGGACGACCTCGACGACGCCGAGGTCGCCTGCCTCACCCGGGTCTTCGAGCGGCTCGGCCGGCGCCTGCGCGCCGCCCGCGACGCGTCGTCCACCCCGGCCGACAACTAAGGAGCCCCGCGATGCCCGCCATCACCGTCGACGACGTCCTCGTCCTGCCCCGCCTGCCCCGGCTCGACGAGTCCACCAGCTTCCGGCCGGTCCGCCGGCTCACCGCCGCCCCGAGCGGCTACGAGGGCGAGGGCTTCCCGGTCCGCCGGGCCTTCGCCGGGGTGCCGATGGACGAGCTGGACCCGTTCATCCACCTCGACCAGATGGGCGAGGTGGACTACGCACCGGGCGAGCCGAAGGGCACCCCGTGGCATCCGCACCGCGGCTTCGAGACGGTGACCTACATGATCGACGGGATCATGGACCACCAGGACTCGCAGGGTGGCGGTGGCACCATCACCGACGGCGACACCCAGTGGATGACCGCCGGCAGCGGCCTGCTGCACATCGAGGCGCCGCCGGAGCACCTGGTGACCAGCGGCGGCCTCTTCCACGGCCTCCAGCTCTGGGTCAACCTGCCGAAGGTGGCGAAGATGAATCCGCCGCGCTACCAGGACATCCGCGGTAGGGAGTCGGCGCTGCTCACCACCCCGGACGGCGGCGCCCTGATCCGGGTGATCGCCGGCGAGGTCGCCGGGCACCACGGGCCGGGCTCCACCCACACCCCGATTACCATCACCCACGTGACGGTGCAGCCGGGGGCGGAGCTGAGCCTGCCGTGGCGGCCCGACTTCAACGCGCTGGTCTACGTGCTGGCCGGCCGCGGCACGGTGGGCACCGACCGCCGGCCGATCCGCACCGGGCAGCTCGCGGTGCACGGCCCGGGCGACGCGCTGCGGGTCACCGCGGCCGCGAAGCAGGACGGCAACACCCCGGCCCTGGAGCTCTTCATCATGGGTGGCCGGCCGATCCGGGAGCCGGTGGCGCACTACGGGCCGTTCGTGATGAACACCCGGGACGAGCTGATCCAGGCGTTCGAGGACTACGAGGCCGGCCGGCTCGGCGTGATCCCGGCCGGGCGGGTGCCGCACAGCGGCGGCGAGCGGCGCCCCTGACCGGCCCGTACCCGACGGGCGTCCCGGTCGCTGTCCGGGTGCGCGTCAGGAGACGGCGAATATCCCGGTCACCACCCGAACAGGTGGGCGCGGCCTGAAGTAACCGGGTGACTGTGTGCCCTCACTCGTTTGCCACTGCTTCTGCGCTCGGCCTCCCTAGCGTCGGTGAGCACAGGGATCGCCTCGTTAGGAGGACTGTCATGTCCGATGTTGTGCTCGAACCGGCCACGCAGGAATTGGCCGAGGCCGCAGCACAGGCGTCGGCGAAGAACGTCAAGGTCCCAGCTCAAGGTGTGCCCGGGCCCACCGCACGTGATCACCGACACCCCGAAGCAGCAGCTCAACAACGATCTGCTCGACTTCGTGAGGAGCTGGCGATCAACGTCCTCGCTCGATTGCCCTGAGTGAGCACGCGGACTTCCCAGTCCGGCAACGCCGTGGTCATGCTTCTCCGGCGCGCGACGTGTGACCACGACAGCCTCGCCCTGATCGGCGTCGGGTAAGCCCTGCGCCATAGGCGATGGCGACGACCGCCAGGTCGCCGGCATCCCACTCTTTGCTGACGAGAACGAAGGAGGATGTCATGACGATCAAGACCGGTGCCCCCGTCGTGGTGGGTGTGGACGGTTCCGCCGCTGGGTTGGACGCGGTGCGGGTGGCGGCTCGGGAGGCGGCGCACCGGCGGCGTCCGCTGCGGGTCGTGCACGCCTTCATCTGGCCGCTGACGCGCGTATCGGTCGGCCCGGCCCCCGACGGACCGGCCGACGGCGGCCTGCGCCACCAGGCCGAGCGGTACGTCGCCGAGGCGGTCGCCGAGGCCGGCAAGGTCGCCCCGGAGGTGCCGGTCACCGGCGCCGTCGTCGACGGCGCGGCGACCCCGGTGATGCTGGCCGAGTCTCGGGAGGCCGCGCTGGTGGTGCTCGGGCACCGTGGTCTCGGTGGTTTCGCCGGGCTGCTGATCGGCTCGGTCACTGTGCAGGTTTCGGCCCGCGCGCAGAGCCCGGTGCTGGTGGTACGGGGTGAGCCGCGCGCCGACGGCCCGGTGGTGGTGGGCGTGGACGGCTCGGAACTGTCCACCGAGGCGATCGGGTTCGCGTTCGAGGAGGCCGCCTACCGGGACGCCCCGCTGGTCGCGATGCACGCGTGGCTCTACCCCACGCCGGCCAGCCCCGGCGACTTCCTGCCCCTGGTGTACGACGTGGATGAGTTCGGCGACGAGGTGAGGCGGGACCTCGCCGAGTCGGTCGCCGGCTACACCGAGCGCTACCCGCAGGTGGCCGTGCAGCACCGGCTGGTTCGGGGCGCCCCGGCCCACGTACTGGCGGAGGAGTCGAAGACTGCCCAGCTGGTGGTCGTCGGCGCACACGGCCGCGGTGCCCTCGACGGGCTGCTGCTCGGCTCGGTCAGCCACGCGGTGCTGCACCACGCGCACGCCCCGCTCGCGATCGTCCGGCACCGGGCCGAACGGCCCTGATCCCCCCAGAGCATCGCGCCGCGACGTTGCCGGAGCGCGTGAGGTCTGGCCGTAGGCCAAGGGCGGCGCATGCGGCGAGTCGGCGGCGTGCCGACCTCCCCACAACCGTAGTTGGATGGTGTGATGCAGTTGACCGTGACAGACGTGCCCGAGCGGGAGCGATTCGAGGCGCGCGACGAGACAGGCACGACGGCCGGCGTGGTCATCTACCAGCTGACCGGCAACGTCATCGCCTACATCCATACCAAGGTCGCCCCAGAGTTCGAGGGCAAAGGGGTCGCATCGGCCCTGGCCCGTGCCGTGATGGACGACGCCCGGGCCAAGGGTCGGACGGTGGTGCCGATCTGCCCGTTCCTGAACGACTGGCTTAGCAAGCACGGGGAGTACGACGACATCGTGGTGCGGTCGACCCGCAACGTGAAGTAGTCATCCGCTGAGTCCCGGCGTGGGCCGGCCCGGTCTGGAATGACCGGCCGGCGCCGCGCCGGGCGGGCGCAGCGATGTGCCGCGGGCGGGACAGGCCGACGTCGAAGAACTCGGCGACCACTCGCCCGCCTGGCGGATCGATCAGCGCTCGCGACCGTCAGAGTTGCCGGGCACGGGAGGCGTCCGGGTCCTGCTGGTCCTCGGTAGAGACTCGCCCATAGAAGGCGACACGCAGCGGCTGAGGGAACATCTTCCGGGCGTCGTCGGGCCTTACTTCGTACAGGAACGGGGCTTGGAAGTCGCGTCCGCGATCTCCTGTGCCGCCGGCTCCAGGACGTGCCTGATCATGCGGTCGTCGTTATTCGGTTGTCGGTCGCCTGCCTCGGCCGGCGGTTCCTCATGGAAGTCGATCTTTCGGTGGGTTCCGTCGCACAGTGGTTTGTTCGACGAATGGCCGCAGCGGCACAGAGTCATCCTGTTGCGGATCTGCAGTGGCTGACCGTCGGCGCGGAGGACCGGCACTGCGCCGGTGACCCACAGTGCGCTGGCCAGTCTGTTCTCCTCCTCAAGGACCGAAATGGCCCGCGGAAGGTCGGGCTCGATGGAATCGCCGCCGCGTTCGAGGGTGTAGCTGTACGACCCGGAGGGGCAATGGTCGATCCGGCCCATGATGTCGGAGCGGACGTCGCTGTCGTCGGAATCGGCGAGCATCTCGGCGATCGGCCTGGTGCGTGCGAGGCAGAAGGCGGCGTGGATGCACAGCTCCCCGACCCGTTGGGCCGAGATGCCCACACCATCGTGGACATGCTGTAGTTCCTCGTACAGTCGGACGTCGGCGGTTTCCGTACCGTCGAATCCGATCAGCGCGTGTGTCCCGTCGCAGAACGGCTTGGATCTCGAGTGGCCGCAGCGACACAGCGCGTAGGTGTCCTCGGTCGCCAGAGTGTCGCCGGTTTTCCAGGTGAGCGCGTCGTTGTCCGCAGAGACGATCTTGTGTTTGCGTCTGAGCGGCACTCCGCCGTACACGACATATGGGCCGTCGGGGAGTACGACGATCCGCTGCCGGTCGCCGATGCTCCACCGGCGTAGCTCGGGTGGCACGTATTCGAAGGTGGGGCCGGCTGTGGTGCCCTCTTCGTCGGGCATCTCCATCAGGGCCTGGGCTTGTGCCTTGAGCGCATACATGGTGCCAGTGGCGACGGCGAGGAGCTTCGGGCTGCCGTTGAACGCCTGCTCGAGCAGATGCAGGACGGCGCAGTAGGTGTGGTTGAACTCTTCCTGGGCCGTGCGGATTGCGCTGCCCGCAGCGTGTTGGGCGAGTCGCGGGTTGCGCCTCATTGGACGGACACCGGCGAGATCCACGGCAATCGCCTCGCCGGTGGGACCGGACTGCGGGGTGTCACCGCGCCGGTATCGTCGGCCGACCCTGAGCTCCTGGAACCGGTAAAAGTGCGCGACCTCTGCCCGATCGGGATGGAAGACGTCCCGGTCGCCGTCCCAGACTTCGCCACGGGCCGTGCCCTCGCCCTGTTCGACGATTTCCTCAAGCGCTGCCAGTGCCGAGGCCAGATCGTCGATCGCGATGAGTCGCCCGGCAGTGTGCCGGAAGTGGCCGGCGTTCACCTGGCGAGCCGGAACACCGCAGAAGACCTCCCGCTCGCCGAGCCGGTTGCACAGCTGGCGCAGGCCTTGCTCGATCGCGTCGTAGAACTGCCCGATCGTCTCGTAGCCGTCGCCTTCGGCTGGGGCGCCGGGCGGTGCCGGTTGCTCGATCCGTAGGAACATGTCGAGTGCTTCCGCGCCGAACGGGAGCAGCGACAGTTCCAGGGCGTGGTCGCCGTGGGGCAGTCGCCGGGGGTGTGGCGGCAACATCCGCGGCGTGTCCAGCCGTGGTCGGCCGCCGACGGCATTGAGCAGGTTCGCGGCCAGCGCCAGGTGGAGCATCTCTTCGGCGAAGACACTGGCCACCACGTCGACGGCTTCCGGGTTCCGCTCCGGGTCGAGCGAGTACAGCGCGCACAGGTACGGCGGCAAGGTCGCGTGTTCCAACTCGATCGCCCACTGCAGGTGCTCGCGAAGATCGTCGAGGGTTGTGATCCGTGCCGACGTGGCGGGAGCAGCGGCGATCCCCTGCTGTTGTGGGTGATTCACAGGCGTCTCGTTCCGACTGGTGAAGAGGTGGATTCCGAGTCGGCGTGGTGCGGGGTCTCAGGCACGTCCGTCCGTCGGATGGCCGAATCGGGGGTCGCCTTCCAGCGCCTCGACCGCGCCAAGAAGGCTGCGCAGGCCGACTTCGTCGCGCTGGGCGTCAGCCGGATCGAACAGCCACTCGGTGACCGGTAGCTTGATGGCCTCCTCGGGGTGGCTCGACTCGGCCATGGCCAGTTCCGCCTCGACCTCGGCCTCGAGCTCGTGCAATGAGTCGTTGTCTCCCGTATGGGTGCTCATCTTTCCTCCGTGTGTGACTTGGGTGGATGTCGGCCTGATGCGCCGGCCCGTTGCGGGCAGCGGGGAGGGCGATCGGCGTGGTCAGGACGGGCGTGGGGCGCGGCGGTCCTTGCGCTGGGCGAGTTCTTCGTCGTCGACCAGGGTGAGCATCGGCTTGCCGGGTTCGCACAGCATCGTGACGGTGAAACGCAGCGGGATGTCGTCGCGGTTGTTGCCGTCCTGGTAATGGATGACGTCGCCACCCGGTTCCCAGAACGCCTCGCCGGCGCGTACGACCCGCTCTGGCTGGCCTTCGACCTCGAGGAGCATTTCGCCTTCCAGCACGTAGCCGAATGCGGGGCCGGAGTGGCGGTGCGGCGGCGTACCGGGGTCGCCGGGCGGGAACTCGATGACCACGGTCATCGCATGCGCTCCCGCCGGGATGAACGGCGGCTCGGCCTCCTGCAGCATGGTGAGCGCCGTCTGCCACGCGGTCGACCTGGGTTTCGACTCGGCGGCTGTCGGATCGCTGTCGGGCATGGACGTACCTCCTCAGCTGATGGGTGGTGAGCGGGGCCGGTGCGCTATTTGCCGGACCTGGTCCGGTCCAGCCAGTCGGCGTACTTGAGCTCCCCGAGGACCGCCCCATCGCCGGGCACCAGACTCCGCTCGCTCAACTCGGCTCCGAAGTAGCGCGCGTGCGGGTCGGTGACCACCTCACGCGGATCGCCCAGAGCGGCCAGGGCGTTCCGGAAGAACTCGTCCATCGGGAGCCGCTCGGGCCCGGCGACCTCGACCCGCCCGTTCACCGGCGATCCCACCGACACCCCGACGAGCGCCTGGGCCACCTCGTCGCCGGCGATGGGCTGGAAGAGCACCGGTGCCATCCGGACCGTGTCACCGTCCGCGCCGGCGTCGGCGATGCCCTGGACGAACTCGAAGAACTGCGTCGCGTGCACGATCGAGAACGGGATCGACGAGCCCTCGATCAGCTTCTCCTGCGCAACTTTCGCCCGGAAGTAGCCGCTCTCGGGCAGCCGCTCGGTCCCTACCACCGACAGCGCCACATGGTGGCCCACACCGGCCGCCTCCTCCGCCGCAAGCTGATTGCGGGTGGAGGTCTGGAAGAACTCCAGCACCGCGGTGTCTTCCCACGAGGGGGCGTTCGACACGTCGACCACCACGGACGCGCCGGCCAACGCCTCGGCCAGGCCTTCGCCGGTGATGGTGTTGACGCCGGTGTTCGGTGCCGCCGGCACCGCCTCGTGGCCGAGCTCGCCGAGCTTCGCCACGACCTTCGACCCAATCAGGCCAGTGCCGCCGATTACCACGATCTTCATGACAAACCTTCCTGTCGGCCGGGCATCAGTTGCCATCCGGTCACCAGTCAAGACCGGGAACCCCCCCGGCTTGTGACACCTCCGCCGAAATGCCCCCCGAAGTCGCGATATCCCACCGAGGTGTCACAGCCGGGAGCGCTGTCCTGCCTCGTCAGCTGCAGGACACATGGAGCGACAGGAGCGTGACCTTGCCGCCGGCAAGTACCGGATGCCGGACCTACCGCTGCGAGTGCTGGCACCGGGGGAGGTCGGGCTCGAGAGGATGCAACGAGCGGCGAGGTCGACCTCGCGCCCTCAGCCCGGAGTCTCGTACTGGCGGACCACCCGGTAGATGCGGCGGTCGGGGACGAGCCACATGATCACGATGCCGACGAAGCACGCCATGGCAATCCAAACTCCGGCATGCCCGCTCCGGCCGATCGTCAGGGCGCTGAGGATCCCGACGACGTCGAACGCTACGGAGAGCTTGCCCTTGCGGTCATTGCCGACGGCCTGGCGCAGCGGCGACTCCGGTCCCTGTTGCCGGATGATCACCCACTGGAGCACGAGGTAAGCGACGGCCGCGCTGAGCAGGTTCAGACCGTAGATGACGACCGGGATCTGCTCGAACCTCGATTCGGACACCCAGGTTGTCGTGAACGGGAACAGCGACAGGCAGAACAGCAGCGCCAGGTTTGCCCACAGCACACCGCCACTGACCCGCCGAACCAGGTGGAACATGTGGTGGTGGTTGTTCCAGTAGATGCCCACATAGACAAAGCTGAGGAGGTACGTCAGCAGCCCGACGCCGGTCGTGTGGACGAGGTCGGAGAGATCGTGACCCTCCGGCACCCTCAGCTCCAGCACCATGATCGTGATGATGATGGCAAGCACCCCATCACTGAATGCCTCCAGTCGACTAGACCTCACCGCGCCACCCTTCTCCTTTCGATACCTGGATCCCGCTTCGAACGTGTGTTCGGGGGTGCAGGTGGACCCCGATCGCTCCCAGGAAGAACAGAACCATCTCGACCGCGGCCGCGACGCCGATGTACCGGACACCCAGAAGCCCAAGCAGGTGGCCCACGGCGCCGGCGACGTCGAGCGAGCGGCAAGCATCGGGAGCCAGGATCTCGGGACGCCGACTTTGATCGAATTGGCCAAGCCGAAACTCGACCGGGTGAGGTCAGCCGCCGTGTACGAGGACGACGGTCGGCTTCTGGTTGGTCATGGTGTTCTCCTGGTGAGTTCGGTGTCTCCACCAGCCGAGACAGCGCAGCCGCGGAATCTGTGACAGGCGTGTGGTTGCCGTCACTGCTGCTGCCGGGCGTTGGGACTTGCAGCGTTTTCGGACGACGATGGGCCTGGTAGCAGCCGCGACGTGGTCAGGGGGGCGAGGGGCGGTGGATTCTGGTGTGAATCAAGATCCGCTTGGGACGGATGATCTCGAGGAGGCGGCGGCGGTCTTCACGAGCGTCCGGCCACGCCTGTTCGGGATCGCGTATCGGATGCTCGGCAGCGCCGCCGAGGCCCAGGATCTGGTGCAGGAGGTGTGGCTGCGGTGGCAGACGTGTGACCGCGGCGCTGTGGTCGCGCCGGCCGCTTTCCTGGCGACGACGGCGACCCGGCTGGCCATCAACGCACTCCAGTCGGCGCGGGTGCGGCGCGAGACGTACATCGGGCCGTGGCTGCCGGAACCCGTCGACACGGGCGCGGATCCGTACCTGGGGGCCGAGCACGGCGAGGCCCTGGAGTTCGCGGCCCGGCTGCTGCTGGAGAAGCTTTCGCCCCACGAACGCGGCGCGTATGTCCTGCGGGAGGCCTTCGACTACCCGTACGCGAAGATCGCCGACATCCTGCAGTCGACCGAACCCGCGGTGCGCCAGCTGGTCAGCCGGGCGCGCAAACGCATGACGGAGGAGAGGCGTACGCCGGCGAGCGAGGCCGCACGCCAGCGGCTGCTGACCACGTTCATCGCGGCGGCCCGCTCCGGCGACATGACCGCGGTGGAGCGGGCGGTCGCGATGAACGTTCGCCAGCGAGCGAGGCGGCCCGCTCCGGCGACATGACCGCGGTGGAGCGGCTCTTCCGCAGCGGTGTCCGGATCGGCCTGATCCGCCGACGTCACAACACGCCAGGATCGCCGTTCTCTGGATCGTGCTCAACCCGGCCAAGCTTCGCGGTTGGTATCGATGAGGGCGTCGCCCGAGGCGGAGCGAACACGCCGGTGCTGTTGTCGGTGACGACGGTGCGCTGGTCACCGTGGGCGGCGAGGGTGATCTTGCCGGGATGATCCGAAAGCGTGTGGGAGGTGTGGTGGCTGGTTCTTCGTTCGGGCAGCGGTTGCGGGAGTTCCGGCAGTCGGCGGGGATGACTATTGAGGATCTGTCCGAGGCCTCGGGGGTGAGTGGCCGGGCCATCAGTGACATGGAGCGGGGGCACAGTCGTGCGCCGCAGGAGCGGACGTTGGCGGCGGTGGCCGACGCGCTGAAGCTCAGCGATGGGGATCGTGCTGGTCTGGTCGAGTTGGCGCGTTCGGAGCGGTCGGAGAGTCGGGTCGGGCGGCCTCGGGTGGGTGAGCTGCCGCGGGGGGCCAGTGACTTTGTGGGCCGGGCACGGGAGTTGGAGTTGCTCCACCGCCACGCACTGGCGGCGTCTGTCGGTGGTCCGACGCCGGTGGCGGTGGTGCACGGCCAGCCGGGGTTGGGGAAGACGGCGTTCGCGGTCCGGGCGGCTGAGCAGTTGCGGGAGGGGTTTCCCGACGGGCAGTTCTACCTCGACCTTCGGGGTACGGATCCGGTGCCGACGCCGGTCGGTGAGGCGTTGACGCGGCTGTTGCGGGCGCTGGGCGTCAACCCCCGCAGGATCGCCGACGATGAGCAGGAGCGGGCCAGCCAGTTGCGGGCGATTCTGGCGGAGCGGCGGTGTCTGCTGGTGTTGGACAACGCGGCGGATGAGGGTCAGGTGCGGCCGTTGCTGCCGGGTCTGGGAGCCGGAATGGTGGTGGTGACCAGTCGTCGCTTGTTGGGTGGTTTGGAGGGGGTGCTGCGGATCGGGTTGGCGCCCTTGACGTCGGGGGAGTCGGCTGCTCTGTTGCGGGCGATTGTGGGGGAGGCGTCGGATCGGGCGGCGGAGCAGGAGCTCCGTGCGGTGGTCCGGTTGTGTGGCCACCTGCCGTTGGCGTTGCGGATCGCGGGTACGCGGTTGGCGAGTCGGCCGGGGTGGACGATGGGGCATCTGGCGGAGCGGCTGTCGGACGCGGATCGGCGGTTGGCGAACCTCTCGGTGGGGGACCTGGGGGTGGCGGCGGCGTTCGAGTTGTCGTACGCCCAGCTGTCCAACCCGGCGAAGGCGATGTTCCGGCGGCTCGCGCACGTGCCGGGGGTGGATTTCGCCGCTCCGATCGCCGCGGTGCTCACCCAGGTTGAGCTCTTCGACGCCGAGGATCAGTTGGCTGAGCTGGTTGACCTGGGCCTCTTGCAGCCCGAAGGGTTCGACCGTTACCGGTTCCACGACCTGATCCGGCTCTTCGCGGCCGACCGGCTTCGCGGCGAGGAGCCGGCGGAGGCCAGGGCGGGGACCGAGCGCCGGATGGTGGATTGGTTGTTGGAGACGGCGATCGTCGCGGGGCGGTGGTTCGAGCCGGGGTTCGGCGCGCCGCCGGATGACTGGCAGGGTCTGGTTTCCATGGCCACGCCGGAGGAGGCGCAGAGCTGGTTGCAGGTCGAGGCGGACAATTGCCTGGCCGCGTTGCGGTCGGCGGCCGCCGCCGACCAGCACCAGCAGGTCGTGGACGTGGCCGAGGCGATGCACTGGTACTCGGACCGGAGGGTCCATTGGGGACACTGGCCGGAGGTTTACCGCCTGTCCCGTGTCGCTGCCGCCCGGTTGCCCGACCGTCGGCAGGAGATCACCCACATCAACTACTACGCCTGGGCTGTCTCCACCTGTGAGCGGCGCTACGAGGAGAGCGCGGCCCTGGCGATGGAGGCCTACGGGCTTGCCGGGGAGCTCGGCGACACGAAGGAACAAGCCAACGCGCTGCACCACACGGCCCGTGCTTGGCGGATGGGCGGCAACTTCGAAAAGGCCATGGAAGCGGCCTACCGCGGCCTGGACCTGGCCGACGCCGTCGGCAACCACGACGGGTACGTCCAGATTCGCGTTGGATTGGGGCAGATGTTCATGGAGCTCGGCAGGTTCGACGAGGCGCTGAACGAGCTTCGCGGTGTGCTGCGGGAGGTCGACGCGCGACCGGTTGCGCCGGCGCCGGCGCAGGTGGCTCGGATGTCGGCCCGGACGGCGATGGCCAAAAGCCTGGCCGAAGCGAAGCGCTGGCCGGAGGCGCTTGACGAGGCGACGCGGGCACTACCCCTGGCTGCCGACTACGGCCCCCGTGTCACGGGTCGGGTCCATCTGTTGCTGGGCCTGGCTCACTCCGCTCTCGGCGCGACCGACAAAGCCCGCGACCACCTGACCCGCGCGGTCAAGCTGCTGGAGGACGGCGGTGAGGAACGAGGGCCCGCCAAGATCGGAATCACATCCGTCTACGCCCTCCCTCCACAGTGTACGAGGATCTTGTGCGAAGTGGATACTTCAGTGTGGGCCTGGCATCGAGGCATCGCATCACATGCGCATCTGGGTGTCCACTGTGCGCACCAGCGCGCCAAGACGATCAGTTTGGCGAAGTCCGAACTGGCGGCCCTCGACGCCTGAGCACACCCGCACGCAGACATGGTCTGCGTTACTTCTGCATGGTTCGGCCTGACGCCGCCGGCCGCGCACGGCGGGTGGGCCTGACCCGCTTTGACGGACATCCGAGATCAGGAGCCGGTGGGCTCCGGGAGGATGTCCAGCATCATGGAGAGCATGGGTAAGAAGCGGCC
>NZ_JARXXY010000070.1:0-12459 GCF_029893845.1 Micromonospora sp. A200
AACGTCCTCCTCCTGCGATGGGACACCAAGCCCGACAAGCGCATCAGGGGGACGTTCCTACGTCCTGCATCGACACGCAGAACGTCTTTCTATGCCGCCGTCTGAGCGCTTAGCGTCGGCCACCTCGGTACGTCCGTCGCAAGTGTCAGGTGCGCCCTGATCAGTCGACCATTACGGCGAAGACCGACGACACCGGCACCGGCCCGGCACACCGGGAGTCGTTCGACCGGGCGCGGCTATCGCCCATGACGAAGACGGAGTCGGCCGGCACGGTAACCGCGGCGAACCGGCGCGGCCCGCAGTAGTTCGGGTTCAGCGGCTCGTCGAGCGACGCGTCCTCAGCCACATACGGCTCGGCCAGCGGCTTACCGTCGACCGTCACCTTGCCCGAGGTATCGCAGCAGGCGATGGTTTCGCCGCCGACCGCGACGACGCGTTTGAGCAGCGTCGCCTTACGGTCACCCCAGAGGCCGCCGGGTGAACGGATCAGGACGACATCGCCGCGCCGTGCCTCATACGTGCCGGTTACTGTCCGTGCGGTGACAACCTGGCCGGCCTTGACCGTCGGCTCCATACTGACGCCGCCCTGGGTGAACTGTTCGGTGGCTCCCGTCTCGGTCGCGTCACCGTCGCCGCAGCCGGCAACAGCCATCACGAGAAGGAGCACCATCAGTCTGCGCATCCGACGGATCCTGCCAGAAGAGGCGGTGCCGTGCGGTCCGCCGGGCGCGGCGCTACCCGGCACTGCTGCCCCAAGGTCACATGCGCTGTCATGCCGCGAAGCGCTCGTCACGGAAGGTAACCAGCTCACGGGTGCCCGCATCCGGACGTGGCACCCCTCTGTGTCATCCATGATGATCTGGAGGGATGTTCTAGGCTGGGGTTCGGCGGGTCCGGGAAGTGACTTTTCCGAAGTGTCGATCTCGGGGTTCAGGTCGGCCGCGCTGGATTGCAGAGTCGCCCCCGCGTGTCCTCCCGGGCCCGTCCCGAGCTGCTTGGCGTCGGCGACCATCTGCCGGTAGACGATGTCGGACAGCCGCCGCTTGAGAGCTCGCCCTCCTCAGGGCGGGGCTCACGGTCTTCGTGATCGCCCCGAACCAGATCAAGCACCTGCGCCGCCGCTACGGCGCAGCCGGCAACGCAGCGCTGGATCGAAAATCGCTCGCCGCGCTGAAGACCCCGTCGGCACAACGACTCGCCGACGCCGCGCTGTCCGGACAGCCACTGGCCTGGCTCAACCCGCCCCAACCGGCGACGTAGCTGCCCATTCCGACTCGACAGCCCGGGTGCCGCTCGTAGGATCGCATCCATGCTCGGGCAGCGGCCGTACCAGGCAGACAACCAACCCCGTACGCTGCGGTGACGCTGAGCCAAGCGGGCAGTCTGTGGGCGACGCTCGCGGTGACGCTGGTCCTGGGAGCCCTTCACCTGCTGGCGCCGTACATCCGGCGGACGCTGCCGGTGCCCACCCAGGCGGCGACCTCGCTCGGCGGCGGCATCGCCGCAGCGTACGTCTTCCTCTACCTCCTGCCGCGCCTCGCCGAGGGCAACGAGGCGGTCGCCCACGTCCTGGAGGAAGAGGTCCGCGCCGGCCGGGTGCGCGGATTCATCCTGTTCCTCGTCGCGCTGATCGGCTTCTTCACGTTCTACGCCCTGGAACGTGCCACCCATCGGACGAAAGGGCACGAGCAGGAGCCCACCCGGCTGGTCTTCGCGTGTCAACTCGGCTTCTTCGCGCTCTACAGCGGCCTGATCACGTACACCTTGGCCACGAAGCTGGACGCGGGCCTCGCGCCGGCGGCGCTGTTCGCCGTCGCCATGGGGCTGCACGTGCTGGCCACCGACGGCGTGCTGGCCGAGCACTTCCCGGTCAGCCTCACCACCCGGTGGCGCCTCGTTCTCGTCGCCGGCGCCGGTGCCGGCTGGTTGACCGCGGTCGTCGCCCAGCCCACCAGCGTGGTGATGAATCTGCTCACGGCGTTTCTCGGTGGCGGGATCCTGCTCAACGTCTTCGTCGACGAACTGGCACCCGAGCGGCACTCGAGCTTCGCCTGGTTCACCGTCGGGCTGGCCAGCTATTCAGCGCTCCTCGCGATCGCGACCTTCACCACGGAGCTGGGGGCCGCATGACGGCGAGGAGAACCCAGTTACCAGCACCGTTACGGGCAGTGGAGCCGGCCGCCGGCGTTCGAAGGAGGTGGCCGGCGGGCTCGTCTCGACCGCCGACGACTACCTCGCCTTCGCCTCGGCTCTGCTCGCCGGCGGTTCCCAGCACGGCGAGCGGTGCTCTCGCGGCCATCGGTGACGCTGATGACCAGCGACCACCTGACCCCGGCGCAGAAGGCGGTCTCCGGGTTCTGGCCGGAGTACTTCGACACCATGGGCTGGGGTTTCGGGATGTCGGTCCGCACCCGCCGCACGCACTTCGGCCCCTCGGTCGGGAGCTACGGATGGCCCGGCTTCTACGGCACCGCATGGTACAACGATCCCGCCGAGGACATGACAACGATCTTCATCATGCAGCGGGCGCACGCGGGCGACCAGAGGCTGCCGATGTCGCACGACTTCTGGACCGCTGTCTACCAGGCGATCGACGATTGGCCGCAGGGGCCGGAGACCGCCAAGTCAGGCGGCGGTGTCCGCACGCGCCGCCCGGAGACCGGACCAATGACCTACTCATTCGAAGGTGTTCTCCCGGTTGGGGGCGGGACCTGCCCGCGATGACGACCAGCCGCACTCTCATGCCGCTGGTCGAGCGCGCCAGCCGTCGGCGGGCCGTTCACTATCTGGGCCACGCATAAAACCCGCCGAGAACGGTGATCCGCACGGCGTCGGCCCTAACCGATGCCCACCGCCCGGACCGGCCGCTGGCTCAGGCGAACAGCAGGCCGGCGACCCAGAGCGCGGCGACGACCAGCCCGGCCAGGAACTCCACCAGCATTGACAGCCCGGCCGCCTTGAGCGCCTGCACGGTCGCCGGCCAGGCGAGCTGGTTGCTGCCCAGGCGCAGCCGCTCGGCGCCGAACACCCCGCCGACGAAGCCGAGCACCAGCCCCACCACCGGGATCACGAAGAACCCCACCACCCCGAGCAGGCCGCCAGCGAGCAGCGACGAGGTGGGCACCCCGGTCCGCTTCAGGTTCCGCCCCGGCCAGGCGTACTTGACGACGGTGCCGCCGGCGGCGACCACGGTGGCCGCGGCGAGCACCGCCCACCGGCCCGGGCCCGCGCCGCCGAAGAGCGCCCAGACCAGCACGCCGCCCCAGCACAGCGGCAGCGCCGGCAGCCCGGGCACCACCACGCCGGCCAGTCCGGCCAGGATGGCCAGCGCGGCCACCACCGACACGGCCGCCTGTGAATCGGTCAGGCCCACGCCGCCTCCGCCCGTCGCCCACGGCCCCCGGCGGGACCCCCATCCGGGTACGCCCCGCCACGCCCGACCCGAGCGCTCACGCCGCCGCCTCCCCGCCGCGCAGCCGGGCGGTGATCTCCTCCGCCGGCATCGGCGGGCCGAACCAGCGCCCCTGACCGGTGTCGCACCGCAGCGCCCGCAGCCGTTCGGCCTGGGCGCCGGTCTCCACGGCCTCGGCGGTCACCGACAGCTCCAGCGCGTGCGCGAGCCGGACCAGGGCGTCCACGATGCGCTCGTCCCGGTGGTCGGCGGGGGCGTCCGGTTCCTCGGCCCGGATCCCCTCGACGAACGGGCCGGCCAGCTTCAGGCAGTGGATCGGCAGCCGCCGCAGGTACGCCAGGTTGGAGTAGCCGGTGCCGAAGTCGTCGATGGCGAGCCGAACGCCCAGCCCGGCGAGCCGGCGCAGCGAACGCAGCGGCTCGCCGGCGGTGCCCATCACCGCGCTCTCGGTCAGCTCCAGCTGCAACAGCTCCGCCGGCAGGCCCGTCCGGCTCAGCGCGCCCGCCACGGTGTCGACGATGGCCGGGTCGTCGGCCTGCCGGGCGGCCAGGTTGACGCTGACCACCAGCGGCTGCCCGGGGAACTCGCGGTGCCAGGCCCGGGCGTCCCGGCAGGCCTGCCCCAGCACCCACTCGCCGAGCCGGACGATCAGGCCGGTCTCCTCGGCCAGCCCGATGAACCGGTCCGGTCCGACCAGGCCCAGCTCCGGGTGCCGCCAGCGCACCAGCGCCTCCACCGCGAGCATCTCTCCGTCCAGCAGCGAGACGATCGGCTGGTAGTGGACCACGAACTCGTCCCGGTCCAGGGCGGCCGGCAGCCCGGCGGCGAGCGCCGACCGGGCGATGTCGGCGGCGCTGCGCTCCGGGTCGTACACCGCCCAGCGGCCCCGGCCCTCCGCCTTCGCCCAGTACAGGGTGGTGTCGGCGGCCTTCATCAGCTCGGAGGCGCTGGTCTCCGCGGCCGGGCACTCCACCACGCCGACGCTGGCGGAGACCGCGAGCTGCTGATCGCCGACCAGCACCGGGGCGGAGACGGCGGCCAGGGCCAGTTCGGCGACGCCGACGGCGTCGTCCAGCCCGTCGCCGCCGTCGACCAGGATGACGAACTCGTCGCCGCCCATCCGAGCGACCAGATGGCCCTGCCCGGCCACGCAGTCGGCCAGCCGCCGGGCGATGGTGATCAGCAGCCGGTCGCCGAGGTCGTGGCCGAGGCTGTCGTTGACCGCCTTGAAGCCGTCCAGGTCCAGGAAGCAGACGGCGATTCGCTGCTCCGGACCGGCCCGCTCGAAGCACCGTCCCAGGGTCTCGAAGAACAGCGTCCGGTTGGGCAGGCCGGTCAGCGGGTCGTGCAGGGCCTGGAACCGCAGTCGCTGCTGGAGTTCGTACCGCTCGGTGATGTCCTCGATCATCGCCACCGTGAACCGGGGGCGTCCGTCGTCGTGCCGGATCAGCGAGACCGCCAGGTCGGTCCAGACGACGGTGCCGTCCTTGCGGTGGTAGCGCTTCTCCACCCGGGCGTGGTCGTGCTTGCCCTCGATCAGCTCCTGGTACAGCTCCCACATGCCGGCGGCGTCGTCGGCGTGGAACAGCGACGCCACGTTGATCTGCCGCAGCTCGTCGACGGGGTAGCCGAGCATGTCGGCGAAGGACTGGTTGACCTCGATGATCTGCCCGTCGATGCCGGCGATGCCGATGCCGATCGCCGCGCCGGTGAAGACCGCGCGGAAGCGGGCCTCGCTGTCGCGCAGCGCCCGCTCCACCGCGTCCCGGGCCTGCCAGGCCGAGCGGGCGATGCGTTCCTGCTGGCTGAAGGTCCGGTTGCGCAGGGCGCGGGCGAACCCGGCCGCGAGCGCCCCCTGCAACGCCGCCACCCGGTCGGCGACGTCGGCGGGGTGGACCCGGTCCGGCAGCACCTGCGCCAGGAACCGGTGGCCGAGGGCGTGCACCGACCAGTCCAGCACCCGGGGCTCGGTGAGGTGCGCCTCCACCAGCGCCCGGCCCACGTCCTCCGCCGGGGTGGCGGAGAACTGCCGGGACAGCACGGCCTGGCCCAGCCGTACGGTGTGGACGAGCAGCAGCCGCTCGGTCTCGTCCGCGCTCAGCGGCACGAAACCGAGTCGGCGCACCGCCCGGGCCCAGTCGGCGGCGTACCGCTGGGCGCGGGGGCGGTGGAGATCGTCCCCGCCGGAATCCGGGACGGCGGCCATGTCGGACTCAGCCGGCGGCGCGGTCGTACCGGGCGACGCCGCCGAAGGCGCCGAACCGCTCGGGGTGCTCGTCCACGTCGGAGGGTGAGTCCGGCCGCCACAGCGGCATGTGCACCACGCCCGGCTCCAGGATCGTCCAGTCGCCGAAGAAGCCGGTGATCTCGGCCCGGGAGCGCAGCGTGATCTCAGTGGCGGTACGCGCCGACAGCCGCTGCGCGTCGAGCATCTCCTGCGGCTGGTCCTCGAAGGTCGAGTGGGAGATGACCAGGAAGCTGCCGGGCACCGCGGCGGCCCGCAGGGCGGCGAGGATGTCGGCCGGGCGGTCGACGTCGGGGATGAAGTGCACCACCCCGGCGAGCAGGATGCCGACCGGGCGGCTGAAGTCGATCAGGCCGCTGGCCCGGGCCTCGTCCAGGATCAGCTTCGGCTCCCGCAGGTCGGCGTGGATCGCGGTGGCCCGATCGTTGCCGGCGAGCAGCTCCAGGCTGTGCGCCACGGCCACCGGGTCGATGTCGACGTAGACGATCCGGGCCTGCGGGTTGGCGGCCTGCGCCACCTCGTGCACGTTGCCGACGGTGGGGATGCCCGAGCCGATGTCGAGGAACTGGTCGATGCCGGCGTCGAGCAGCACCCGGACGGCCCGGCGCAGGAACTCCCGCCCGGAGCGCATGGTGGCCGCCAGGTTCGGCGTCATGCTGGCGATCTGCTCGGCGAGCTGCCGGTCGATCTCGAAGTTGTGCGCGCCGCCGAGGAAGTAGTCGTAGACGCGGGCCGCGCTCGGCCTGCTCAGGTCTATCTCGGCGGGAGTTCCGTCCGGCATCTGCATCGGTTCGCCCCAGTTCGTCGCCGCGATGCGGGAGGGCACCGGTGTCCGGACGCGCGCAGGCACGCGGAGGCGACACCGGCCGACCCGCGGAAGGTGTGGTGCTGACCACTCTAGGCGCGTACGACCGAGCGCGGGAGATCCACATTTGGGCGGTGATCACCTGTCCGCCCGACAGCGTCCCGGCGGAGGTACCCGCCGGGGCCCGGGACACCGGCGCCGCCCGACCTCGCGCCAACGACCGGCGCGAGGGGTCAGGCGGCGGACTCCAGTATCAGCGCGATGCCCTGCCCGACGCCGATGCACATGGTGGCCAGCGCCCGCCGGCCGCCCCGGCGGCGCAGCTCCAGCGCGGCGGTCAGCGCCAGCCGGGCGCCGCTGGCGCCGAGCGGGTGGCCGAGCGCGATGGCGCCGCCGTTGGGGTTGACGTGCTCGGCGTCCTCCGGCAGGCCCAGCTCGCGCAGCACCGCCACTCCCTGCGCGGCGAACGCCTCGTTCAGCTCGACCACGTCGACGTCGCCGAGGCCCAGGCCGAGCCGGTCGAGCAGCTTACGGGTGGCCGGCACCGGCCCGATGCCCATGATCCGGGGCGGTACGCCGGCCGCGGCGGCCCCGCCGATCCGGGCCAGCGGGGTCAGGCCGTACCGGGCGACCGCGGCCTCGGAGGCGACCAGCAGCGCCACCGCGCCGTCGTTGACCCCGGAGGAGTTGCCGGCGGTCACCGTGCCGCCCTCGCGGAACGGGGTGGGCAGCGCGGCGAGCTTCTCCAGCGACGTCTCCCGGGGGTGCTCGTCGACCTCGACCAACTTCGTCTCGCGCCGCCCGGCCGGCACGGTCACCGGCACGATCTCCTCGGCGAACCGGCCGTCGGCCTGCGCCTTGGCGGCCCGCTGCTGGGAGCGCAGCGCGAACTCGTCCTGCGCGACCCGGTCGACGCCGAACTCGGCGGCCACGTTCTCCGCCGTCTCGGGCATCGAGTCGATGCCCCAGCCGGCCTTCATCAGCGGGTTGACCAGCCGCCAGCCGATGGTGGTGTCGTACACCTCGGCGGTGCGGGCGAACGGCGTCGCCGCCTTCGGCATGACGAACGGCGCGCGGCTCATGCTCTCCACCCCGCCGGCGACCACCAGGTCGGCCTCGCCGGCCACGATGGACCGGGCGGCGGTGGCCAGCGCGTCCAGGCCGGAGCCGCAGAGCCGGTTGACCGTGCTGCCGGGGACCTCCTCGGGCAGGCCGCCGAGCAGCGCCGCCATCCGGGCGACGTTGCGGTTGTCCTCGCCGGCCTGGTTGGCGCAGCCGAGCACCACGTCGTCGGTGCGGGCCCAGTCCACCGACGGGTGGCGGGCGACCAGCTCGCGGATCACGTGGGCGGCGAGGTCGTCGGGGCGTACCCCGGCGAGGGCGCCGGCGTACCGGCCGATCGGCGTACGGACTCCGGCCACGAGGTATGCCACGGTCATCGGCGCTGTCCTTCGGGGGGTGGAAGGGGTTCGGCGGCGGCGCGTCGGCCCGGGTCGCGGGGACGCCCGAGCGCCAGGATATCCGCGGGCCGAGCCGATAGGTTGACGGCATGGCCCGGGCCCAGTTCAGCGCAGAGACCGCCGGCGGCGGCGCGTTCGTCCGCCAGCCCAACCGGTTCACCGGTCGGGTCACCCCGCACTCCACCTCGCCGCCCGGGGGCGGGCCGGACGAGCAGGACCGCTGGCCGCTGGAGCCGGGCCGCTACCGGCTGATCTGGTGCCGCGCCTGCCCGTGGGCGCACCGGGCGAGGATCGTGCGCGGCCTGCTCGGCCTGGATGAGGTCGTCTCGCTGGGCACGGTCGACCCGATCCGCGACGAGCGGGGCTGGCGGTTCAACCTCGACCCGGACGGCTTCGACCCGGTGCTGGGCATCGGCTTCCTCTCCGACGCGTACCTGGCCACCGACCCGGACTACACCGGGCGGGTGACCGTGCCGGCGCTGGTCGACACGCTCACCGGGCGGGTGGTCACCAACGACTACCCCCAGCTCACGCTGGACTTCTCCACCGAGTGGCGGCGGTTTCACGCCCCGGGCGCGCCGGACCTCTACCCGGTCGAGCTGCGCCCGGAGATGGACGCGTTGATGGCCGAGATCCACCGGGACGTCAACAACGGCGTCTACCGGTGCGGCTTCGCCACCTCCCAGGAGGCGTACGACGAGGCGTACACCGCGCTCTTCGCCCGGCTGGACGCGCTGTCGGAGCGGCTGGCCGGGCGCCGCTACCTGATGGGCGAGCAGATCACCGAGGCGGACGTCCGGCTGTTCACCACCCTGGTCCGCTTCGACGTGGCGTACCACGGGCACTTCAAGTGCAACCGGCAGAAGCTGACCGAGATGCCGGTGCTCTGGGCGTACGCGCGGGACCTGTTCCAGACGCCGGGCTTCGGGGAGACGGTCGACTTCGACCAGATCAAGCGGCACTACTACGCCACCCACGAGATGATCAACCCGACCCGCATCGTGCCGCTCGGCCCGGACCTGCACGGCTGGACCACGCCGCACGGGCGTGGCTGAGCCGGATCGGGCCGTCGGCCCCGCCCGGGCCGCCGCCGCGTCGGCCGCCGCCGGCTGCGTGCTGGCCGGCACCGCCGCGGTGATCGTCGCCGTGGTCGCCGGTCCCGGCCCGGGCCTGACCGGGTACGTCAGCGAGGCCGGCGTCGCCGACAGCGCGTACGCGCCGACGTACCGGATCGGGGTCTTCGCCCTGGCCGCGGCGCTGCTGCTGCTCGCCGCCGCACTGCCGGCGCCGCTGCGCCTCGCCGGGGCGCTGCTCGGCGCGGGCAGCGGGTTCACTCTGCTCTCCGCGGTGGTGACGTGCAGCACGGGCTGTCCGCTGCCGCCGTTCGAGGCGGCGACGGTGGCGGACCTGGTGCACGGCGGGTCGAGCATCGCGGCGGTCGCGGCGGTGGTCTTCGCGATGCTCGCGCTGGCCTGGTCCCCGGCGACGACGCCCGCGTTGCGCCGGATCTCGGCCCTGGGCGGGGCGCTGGCGCTGCCGCTGTCCGGCGTGATCGCGCTGGCCATGCTGGTCGCCGGTCGGGGCGGATTGGTGGGCGGCCTGGAGCGGGTGCTGCTGGCGGTGACCTTCGGCTGGGGCCTGGCGGCGGCCACGGCGCTGGGCCTGCGCCGGGACCCGACCGCGACGAAGCGGTCAACGGACGGCAGACCCACCCTGTAAGGAGCCTCACGCCCTTCGGTCCTTCCCGGTGCGCGGTGGCCAGGAGTAGCGTCGCCAGGCGATGACCAATGTCTGGCACCTCACCGTGCGCCTGTACGTCGACCTCCGACTGCAGGCCAGCGGCGTCTGTCCGGCGCGGCCCGCTCTCTGACGCCGCCCGCACCGACCTCCGACAGACCTTGGACCCATCCTCATGGCTTCCGCCCTGCGCAAGATTCCCTTTTCCGCACAGATCCTGCTCGGCCTCGTCCTCGGCGTGGCGCTGGGCTTCCTCGCCCGCGCCAACGACCTGAGCTGGCTGGCCAGCACCCTCGACACCGTCGGCGGCCTCTTCGTCCAGCTGCTCAAGCTGGCCGTCCCGCCGCTGGTCTTCACCGCCATCGTGGTCAGCGTGGTCAGCCTGCGCGGCGTGGCCAACGCCGCCCGACTGGCGCTGAAGACCCTGCTCTGGTTCGGCATCACAGCGCTGATCGCGGTCAGCATCGGCATCGGCCTCGGCCTGCTCACCGATCCCGGTCGCGGTGTCTCGCTCGACACCGGCGCGGCGAGCGCCCCGAAGAAGACCGGCTCCTGGACCGACTTCCTCACCGGCATCGTGCCGACCAACCCGGCCGGCGCGTTCGTCGAGGGCAACGTCCTCCAGATCGTCTTCCTCGCCCTGGTGGTGGGCGCCGCCGCGCTGCTCGTCGGCGAGGCCGCCGAACCGTTCGTGGCGCTCAACCGCTCGCTGCTGGAGATCGTGCAGAAGGCGCTCTGGTGGGTCATCCGGCTCGCCCCGATCGGCACCCTCGGCCTGATCGGCAACGCCGTCGCCTCGTACGGCTGGGACCTGATCGCCCCGCTCGCGAAGTTCACCACCGCCGTCTACGTCGGCTGCGCGATCGTGCTGTTCGTGGTCTACCCGCTGCTGCTGGTGGCGGCCGGCCGGCTCAACCCGCTGCGCTTCTTCGCCGGCGCGTGGCCGGCCATCGAGCTGGCCTTCGTCTCCCGCTCCTCGGTGGGCACCATGCCGGTGACCCAGCGTTCCGTCGAGCGCCTCGGCGTCCCCCGCGAGTACGCCTCGTTCGCGGTGCCGTTCGGCGCCACCACGAAGATGGACGGCTGCGCCGCGATCTACCCGGCCCTGGCGGCGATCTTCGTCGCGCAGGTCTTCGGGGTGGACCTGGGCGTCACCGACTACCTGCTGATCGCCTTCGTCTCGGTGGTCGGCTCGGCCGCCACCGCCGGCCTGACCGGCGCGATCGTGATGCTCACCCTGACCCTGAGCACGCTGGGTCTGCCGCTGGCCGGCGCCGGCCTGCTGCTGGCCATCGACCCGATCCTGGACATGATCCGCACCGCCACCAACGTGGCCGGGCAGGCGCTGGTGCCGACCATCGTCGCCGCCCGGGAGGGCACCCTGGACCGGGCCGCGTACGACTCCGCCGGCCGGCGTGAGCTGATCGACGCCGAGGAGGCCGAGCGGCCGACCCGCTCCGACGAGCTGGCGCCGGTCCCCGCCTGAGTCGCCCTTCGGGTGCGTTTCCGGTCGCTCCGGTGACCGGAAACGCACCCGAACCACGTGGACAGCCGCCGCATCCAGCGGACATCCGGCTCCGCGAGCACCACCGGCCGCGCCGGGCCCTCCCCGGCGGGTCCTGCCCGTCGCCTCTCCCGGAGGATCACCTCATGAGTGCCCTGTTCACCCCGCTGACCCTGCGCGCGGTCACCCTGCCCAACCGGGTCGCCCTCGCCCCGATGTGCCAGTACAGCGCCGGCCCCGACGGCCTGCCCACCGACTGGCACCGGATCCACCTCGGCTCCCGGGCAGTCGGCGGCGCCGGCCTGATCCTCACCGAGGCCACCGCCGTCCTGCCCGAGGGGCGGATCAGCCCGCAGGACACCGGCCTCTGGTCCGACGCGCACGTCGACGCCTGGCGCCCGGTCACCGGATTCGTCGCCGCCCAGGGCGCGGTGCCCGCGGTGCAGCTCGCACACGCCGGGTTCAAGGCGTCGACGTACCGGCCGTGGGCCGAGCGGCGCGGCGGCGTGCCGGACGCCGAGGGCGGCTGGACCCCGGTCGGCCCCGGCACCGAGCCGTTCCTCCCCGACTACCGCGAGCCGACCGCGCTCGACAAGGCCAGCATCGCCCGCGTGGTGTCCGCCTTCGCCACCGCCGCCGGCCGGGCGGTGGACGCCGGCTTCGGCGCGGTGGAGATCCACGCCGCGCACGGCTACCTGCTGCACGAGTTCCTGTCCCCGCTGACCAACCACCGCACCGACGGCTACGGCGGCGACCGGACCGCCCGGATGCGGCTCACCCTGGAGGTGGCTCGCGCGGTGCGCGCCGCCGTCGGCGAGCGGGTGCCGGTGCTCACCCGGATCTCGGCCACCGACTGGGTCGAGGGCGGCTGGACCGTCGAGGACAGCGTCGTGCTCGCCGGTCAACTCGCCGCCGCCGGGGTCGACCTGGTCGACGCCTCCTCCGGCGGCGCGGCGGCCCGGGCGAGCATCCCGGTCGGGCCCGGCTACCAGGTGCCCCTCGCCGCGCGGATCCGCCGCGACGCCGGGGTGCTCACCGGCGCGGTCGGCCTGATCGTCGAGCCGGAGCAGGCCGAGCAGATCGTCGCCGGCGGCGAGGCCGACCTGGTGCTGCTCGGCCGGGAACTGCTCCGGGACCCGTACTGGCCCCGCCGCGCCGCCGCCAAGCTCGGCGCCCACCCCGGCTGGCCCGACCAGTACGCCCGCGCCTTCTGACCCTGCCCGGTCGGCCGGCCCGACCCTGATCCACACCCGGTTGCGGGGGGGGCGGCCGGGCGGCCGGGCCGCACCCCCGCCC
>NZ_JARXXY010000071.1:0-11603 GCF_029893845.1 Micromonospora sp. A200
GCGCGGGTGCGTTCACGTCGAGCGACGGCGAGGCGTGCCACGTCAGTATTAGCGTGACGACGGGACGATCCCGGACAGAGACCAGGCCAGCGGCGCGTGCCAGCCCTGACCCCAAAACCCGACGTCGTTGTTGACCACCATGGTCCAAGCGGGCCGACGGTCGGACACGTGGCGCCCGAACCGGCTCAGGTGACCGCCGTCGGACTGACCGGGGACGCTGGTTACGACTTCGTCCTCGCCGTCCACGAACTGGCCACCAACGCCGTACGGCACGGAGGGGGCCGTGGACATCTCGAGCTGCGCCGGCAGGACGATGTTCTAACCTGCGAGATCATCGACCAAGGGCCGGCGCCGGGTCACCTGCCGGTGCGACTGCCCGCGGTCGACACCGCCGGCGGACGCGGGCTTTGGCTGGCCCACCAGCTGACCGAGGGCCTCATCCTCACCCGTCGCCTCGATGGCGTGACCGCCACCGTGACCGCTTGCCTGGAACCGACCATCAGCGACCACACTGCTGCGGCCAGATCCCGCCGCCGCACGCGCATTCGCCTTCGGCGAGCCCAACTACCAGGTCGGCGTGTACCGCGACGTGCTGCTGCGCCGGTGGCGCAACACGCTGGGGGGCGCTGGGGCCGTCACATCGTCTGCTCTCTTGGCCCGCCATCCATCGCGTCATTCACAGGCGATCCTGTCGACCTGCGCACCCTGCCGGCGTCAACCGGCGGGGAGTTGTGGTGAATCCTCCCGCGTATCCGCGGTTTCGGGGATCCTGCAAACGTCGGATGAAGGTGGGAGGGCAGGGCCGAGATGGTGCTGGAGGGTCGTCGGGGTGTTGCTCTGCTTGTGCTCGCCGCGGTGCCACCGATGGTGGAGATGGCCATGCTTGTCGGGGCCGGGTTTTATGCCGCCCAGGCGCTCGCGCCGCAGTCGACAGCGGTGTGGCCCTACGATTCCTATCATGACCTGCGCTGGTTGTTGGTTTACCACGACTCCTGGCAGGCGTTCGTGGCGGGGTTGCTGGTCGTCATTGTGGTGCGGGGGCTGCTGTCCGCTGCTTTGACCGGGCTGTCTTGGCCGCAGCGGGTGCCTCGCCCGTCGATCCGCTGGCTGGTTAAGCGCAACTTGGAAGTCGCGGCCCTCGCCACGGTGATCATCTCGCCGTGGGCGGCGTTATCCGTCGCCTTCTCCGCTGTCGCGCTGTCGTGGTATCTGTTCGCCTCGGTGATCCCGATGCTGGTCATCGCTCCGTTCCTGCAGCGCGCCGGGGTCGTGGCTCGCTGGTGGAAGGGGCTGCCGTCGGTTCAGCTGCTGGCCTGGTCGATCGTGAACTTTCTGGTGATCACCGCTGCCAGCGCGGCGATCGTGAGCGTGCCCGACTGGTGGCGGGTCCCGGTCGCCGGGCTGGCGGGTGCCGCC
This sequence comes from Micromonospora sp. A200, assembly GCF_029893845.1. Classification (NCBI taxonomy): domain Bacteria; kingdom Bacillati; phylum Actinomycetota; class Actinomycetes; order Micromonosporales; family Micromonosporaceae; genus Micromonospora; species Micromonospora sp. A200. Next base: position 1,417 of record NZ_JARXXY010000071.1, read on the forward strand.
AACGGACTGCTGTGGAGACGCACCGTGACCGCCGCGGCGCTGCACCGGCGGCTGCGGTGGGCCACTGTTCCGGTTGCGCCGCTGGCCATCGTTGTGACAATGGTCGCCGCGGTGGGGGTGCCGCCGCTGCTCGGCGTCGCCTCCGGCACCACGGGGCAGTGGCGACCGCCGATTGTGGTCGAGCCGCTGCCGCAGCGGGTGCCCTACGCGGTGATCGTGCTCGCCGGCTTCGAGTCCAGTTGGAACGGGCAAGAACCGGCCGATCCGCGAGTTGAACGCTTCTCGTACCGCGGACTGGACCGCAACCGTCGCCCACTGCCGTACCCGTCGCAGGCCACCCACCGGTCGCTGGACTCCAGTGCTGTACTGCTCGCCGCCCAGGTCGACGCGCTGCACGCGCGCACCCGCCGACCGGTGGCGCTGGCCGGCGAGAGCGAGGGAGCGCTGGTGATCCGCACCTACCTCGAGAAGCTCCCCCGCGGGCCGGTCGAGGCGGCCCTGCTGTTCAGCCCCCTGATCTTGCCCGGGCGCGTCTACTACCCTCCACCCGGCCACGAGGGTTGGGGGGTTGTCACGGGGTGGCAGCTACGGGCGATCGCGGCGATAACAAACCTGACGCGACGGGTCGACAATGATCCCGACGAGCCGTTCGTGCGGTCGGTGATCGTCGAGGCGCCCTTCTACCGCAATCGGATCCTCTGCCCCGTGCCCGAGGTGCGCATGATGGCCTTCCTACCGCTGATCAGCGCTGCCGAGGCGCCGTCAGGGGAATACACCCACATCCCGGTGGTCGAAGTACCCGCCCTGCATGGAGGACTGCTGAGCCGCCGGAGCATTCACGAACGTGCCATCGCGTTTCTCTCCGGAGAGCCCGTCAGCCAGCCGTGGCGAGGATATGAGCTGCTGCAGCGGCTCGGGGCGGCCTGGCAGGCGCCACCGCTCGTGCTGGCCCTCAACCCCATCTGGGTCACCACCCGGGAGGGAGACCCGGCATTGAGCGGCCGCATCTGTCGACCGCGATAGGCCTCCACTGCACGGGCGCTGACACCAGAGGCGAATCCCGAACCAGGGAAGCGGGTGTGCCTGCCTCGGCTTTTGCGGAGAACCCCGTCGGTGCCTTGCTCCGCATCCACCTGTGGGCGGGCAAGGTCCGACGTTGGTGGTTGGGCGGGAGGCAAGCGGCGAGGGGTCAGTGGCTGACCGGGCGGTACGGCGCGGCCGGGCCGGCTCCCGCGCAAACCGCTTCTGCACCGCGCGAGGGAATGAGAGCGCTGTAACGCTGGCATCCGGCGTAGCGCTTGATCGTAAGGTCAGCTAGCTGTCCGCACCTGCGCTTTCCGAGGAGGCCAGCCACCGTGGCCGAGAGATCGACCGCTCGTTCCGCCGATGGAGCTGCCCAAGATCACGACAACCCGGCGAGTCTCATAGACAGCTGGATCGGTCGACGGTCGCGGCTGGAAGCAAGCGATTCCGACTCGTCGTACGTGCAGCAGGGAGCAGCCGCGCCGCAGTGGCGCGAGGACGTGTCGGACCAGTATCAGGAGTCGCGCCAGCCCGAGAACACCGGCGAGCACCAGGGGCGACCCGCAAGGCAGCGGGCATACCCGCAGTACGAGGATGAGTACGAGCAGTGCGCCGGAGCCCACTCCCAACATGAGCATCCCCAGCGGCGGTCCGACCCACTCGTCTACCAGTACGCCGAGCACGACCAAGCCTATCGGGAGGAACGCCGGGCCCAGGAACCGTACGGACCGACCGATGCCAGCTCGGTCCACGAGGACGCGTACGCCGCGCAGCAGGAGTGGTACGCGCAACCGGAGGCGGGCTACGCCCACGAGGAGTACTACCCGCACGCTGATTCCGCCGGCCGCAGCGAGTACCGCCGTGAGGAGTCCGACGCGCGAGGCCTCGAGGCGGACGAGGGCGGGCGGCCCCGAAGGACGCACAACCGGGAGCTTGGTGCCAGCTTACGGCCAGCCAGCCGGCGGCGCTGGCTGATCCCGGTCGGCGCGCTCGCGGTGGGGGCGCTGCTCGCCGCTCTGGCGCTCACGTGGGAGTCGGGTCGAACGCCCGAAAGTGGGCTGCCGGTGTCGGCGGCCACCACCGCGCCGGATCCGTTTGAGGAGCCGGTCACCCCGGGGGAGATACCGTCGATGTCGCCAAGTTCCGCGACACCGGGCGGCTCCTCCGCACCGCCCAGCGCCACACCGTCGGCTAGGCCTTCCGTCACGCCCAGCGCCACACCGTCTGTCACGCCTTCCGCCACGCCGACCCCTACCGCGGCCAGGCCGACGCAGACCCGGAGCCCGAACCCGGTCCTGCTCGGCCCATCGAGCAGCCGCGGGGTGGCGAACATGGCCCAGCGGTACTGCGATCGGTACACCGGGGGCTCAGCGGACCCCCGCGACGACGGCCGTTGGCAGTGTACGAGGCTTCTCTCCGCGTCCATCGTCGACATGGACGTCGCCTGCCGCGACACGTTCGAATCCGGCGCCTACGCACAGACGTCGAATTCCGGCGATCCCTACGCCTGGCGGTGCTACCGCTGATCAGCCGCGCTGAGGTAACGCGGCGCGTCGGTCGACACCAGGTGGAGGTGGTGGGTTCGGCGGCTGGGTGGGGCACCGGACCGATTCGCAGGGCCCGCTCGGCGCCGGTCTGACAGGAACCGCGAGCCGAGCTACGCATCCTCGCCCGGGCCTGGCTCCGCATCATCTGGCGATGCTGGCAAGACCACACAGCCTTCCAGCCCGACCTGCACCGCTCCCGCCAACGCCGCCCCGGCTTGATGACATAGGGCACTCCTATGGATGTCAAGCACCGCCGGCCGTCTCGCTGTCGGGGCTTGACCTCTTGTCCCGACCTGCCGGCAAGGCGGGCTGGGCAGGGTTCTGTACGAGATCAGGCAGCATGCAACCGCTCCTCGTGGTCCTGCTCGGCCGGGTTGGTTGCTGTATTTACCTGGCCAAAACCGGTTACAGAGACCGACATACTGCCGGCAGCCTGGCCAGGCCATCTCGTCGCGACAGGAATAGCCTGACCAAGCTTTAGCTCAACCGGCCGTTGCCGGTGGGGCCGTACTCGTCAGGGCCATATCCTGCACTTCGCCTTCGCGTCCAGGTACGTGGCCGTGCGGCCGCTGTCGTTCCACAGCCTGTTGGCGCAACTCCCGCTGAGTTTCATTTGCACACCGTTGAGGTCGGTGTACCAGATGTTGATTGTGCCCGACGGACAGGTGTAGAAGGCGGTCTTGGAAATTGTCTCGGTGCCGTAAACAGTCCAGCATTTCCAGATCTCTTGCCGCGTCTCGGCTGAGGCCGCCGAGGGCATCGCCAGAAGTGCCGCGACGAGCGTCGTGGCCCCGACGAGGCCGCGGATTGTTTTTCTCATTGTTAACCTCCCAATTGATTGTCGCCTTCCAATGTGTACCGCAGTTCAGTCTGCCGAGGAGGGGTTGACCGCGGGTTGACCGTGGACGCCGCGCGGTTGACTATCCGTGCCGGATGCCGCGCTAGGACTGCGGGGTCATCCCGTACGTATCGCCCCCACGCAACCGCGGCCATCCGAGGCACCCTCCCCGCCCTCATCCGGCAGGCCGCCGCGTCCTCATCTCCCGCCAATGGTCCGGCAAGACCTCGAATCGTCTGCCGGTACAGAAGCTGACCCGGCCACAGGAGGATTGGCGGCCTCTCGGTGACTCCGCCGACCGCAGCGTCGCTTAACGACGGAGGTGGCCACGACGAAGCGCGCCCCGGTGCTACGGCTTGGGGCGACCGGGGCGGCACGGCTCAGCCTCGGTCAGTCACCCGGTTGCCTTCGGGCCGGGACATAAGTCGCGCTAGGAGGCAGGAGGCCTGGACACGGCTTCGTATCCTTTTGGCGTGCTCGTAATGTCAGCAGGCAATCGTCACGGACTGGCCTCAAGCCTGGGGCACCGTCTCGGGCGCCATCCTTTCAGCCCTAGCCGTAGTTATTGCGCTCCTTGTCGTACGCAACGACCGCCGAACACGGCGCGAGGACAAATACCAGCTGACTCGGTTCACGCAAGACTCATAGACATAGGAGTTACGGGGGGCTTACGGAGACAGAGAGGCGGGACGGCATGAGTTTTCGTTCGCTATCATCAACAACAGTGATAACAGAGTCACGGCGGTCGAGGTGAGGTTCCCGTAGACGGCACCCTCAGAGGGTGTTTGAGAAGGTCTGTTGTGGACGGCGTGGCGAGATGAAACCTGCTGGCAGGTCGGGCGGAGTGGCACGTGTCTGCGCCTCGTGGCTACCCCTCAGACCTGACCGATGCCCAGTGGGCGCTGATCGAGCCGCTGTTGCCGGAGCCGAACACGGACGGCCGCCGGGAGAAGCATCCGCGGTGGGAGATGGTCAACGCGATCCTGTACGTGGTGCGGTCGGGGTGTCCGTGGCGGTACCTGCCGGCTGACCTGCCGCCGTGGCAGACGGTGTACTGGAACTTCACCCGGTGGGAAGAAGCCGGGGTGACGGAGAAGCAGTTGGCCACGCTGCGGGTCAAGGCTCGGGTGCAGCAGGGCCGGGCGCCGGAGCCTCGACGGGGATCACCGACTCGCAGAGCGTGAAGGGCGCCGACACGGTCGGCACGGACAGCCGAGGCTACGACGCTGGGAAGAAGACATCCGATGCGGAAGTGCTGTCAAGCAGCGGAAGGTAGTCGCTGGTTGGCGACGGTGGGGAAGGCGACGGTTTCGTTGAAGGTGATGCGGTTGCTGAGGCAGTGGTGAAGGCAGCCGATCATGCGGTTGAACAGGTTGCGTTGGGCGGCGGTGTGTCGGTCGCCGGCTTGCCGGCGGCGGTCGTAGTGGGCTCTGGCGCCGGTGGAGTGGGTAAGGGCGGCGAAGGCCCAGACGTAGCCGACGGCGGCGAGTCGCTGGTTCTTGACCCGGCGAGCGAGGACGGCTCGGCTCTTGCCGGAGGCGCGGGTGACGGGCGCTGCTCCGGCGTAGGCCTTGAGACCTCTGGCGTCGGTGAACCGTGATCGGTCATCGCCGAGTTCGGCCAGGACGCGGGCGCCGCTGACGGCTCCGAGGCCGGGGAAGCTGGCGATGATCTCGGCATCGGGGTGAGCCTCGAACGCCTGCGTTGAGGCCTCTGCGAGGTCGTCAGCGCTGACACAGGCGGCTTCCAGCTGCCGCAGCAGGGCAAGAGACTGCCGTCCCATCGCCTGCTCGACCAGCGGCAGTTGCCGCATCTGCGGAACACGGAAAGCGTTGTGCAGCCGTTGCACCTCAGCGTCGATGGTGTTCTTGCGGCCGGCTTGCTTGAGCAGTGACCGCAGCTGGACACGGGTGAGTTTCGCAGCCTGTTCGGGCGTAGGCGCCGCCGCGAGCAGCACTCGGGCGATGGGGTGGGAGACGCCTTCACGGCGAACGCCGACCGCGGCGAGGTATCCGGGGAAGTACTCACGCAGATGCGAGCGGAGCTTGTTACCGGCCTGGGTGCGGTCCCAGACGGCGTCCTGCTGAGCTCGGGCGAGGACCGCGACGGCCTGGGCCAGCTCGGTGTCGGCGGGCAGCTCGCGGTGCGCGGCTGCGTCGGTGCGCAGGATGTTGGCGAGTGTCATGGCGTCGAGGTGGTCAGACTTCTTGCGGGTGAGCGTGTGTCGTTCGCGGTATCGGGCGACGGCCATCGGGTTGATCGCGTAGACCCGCCGTCCGGTGGCGCGCAGACACGCGACGAGTAGTCCTCGCGACGTCTCGATCGCCACGGGGATGGGGTGTTCGGCGCAGTCGCCGTGCTCGGCGAGGACCTGCAGCAGCTGCGCGAGGCCTGCGGCGGTGTCGTCGATGCGGGCCCGGACCAGCAAGGCCCCGGTGTCGTCGATGACGGCGATGTCATGGTGGTCACTGGCCCAGTCGATGCCGCAGTACACGGTCGGTTGATCCACGCTGTCTCCGTTGGTAGGCGCACGCTGGCTGGTCGTTGTCGTGCAGGGCACGCGGCTCCCTAATGGAAGGGCTCGGTGGCCCGACATCCGATTGGTCGTTCGTGACCCCAGCAGCCCGCGGGTCCCTCGGTCTGATCAGGAGCTCGTCGGCTCCCGAACACGGTGGGAGGTGATCCCCGCGGGCGACTCGAACCACGATCATCTTCGTTGTCATCGCGTCGTGAGGCACGTCGCCGGCGGCCAGCGTCAGCACCCGTCAGCCTTCTTTGAGGGCTGCAGGCACGGATCAACGGAGGACGTAGTGCTGGCGCTGGCCGGCCGACGACGGCCCCGCTGAAGTCGCCAAGCCGATCCACCCTCAGAACTCGCGCTCGAGTGACCAGCAGACTTCAGCGGCTTCAACTTCTGCCCATTAGATCAACGGTCGGAAGCGGTTCATCATCACCGACACCTTGGGCCTGTTGGTCACCGTGACCGTGATCGCTGCGAGCTGGCAGGACCGCGACGGTGCCAAGACCGCCCTGCTCAGTGCCTACATGGTCACCCCGATCCGGCATGTCTTCGCCGACCAGGGCTTCACCGACCGGCTGGTCGACTGGGCCCGCAACACCCTGCGCACCACGCTGGACTTCGTCCGCAAACCCGCCGACCAGCGCGGCTTCGCGGTGCACCCCCGCTGCTGGGTGGAACACACCCTGTCCTGGCTCACCGTCTGCCGCCGGCTGGCCCGCGACTACGAACGCCACCCGGCCGTCTCCGCAGCGCTGATCCGCTGGGCCGCCATCGCCGGCATGACCCGCCGTAACACCCGCGGCAAACCGGCACGGCGTCAAGCCCGCCGCACCTTCGCCTGGACCTGATCAGCCCCATCTCAAACACGCTCTTAGAGTGCGACCACGGCTACGGGCCGTGAATGGGAGGTTTGTAGAGGATGCCGGACCTGATTCGTTACTCGGAATCCGACCTGCGCCAGATCTTAGGCGGGGTCGTGCCACCTGGTGCTTCCGGGCTGCTCGACGTGGAACTGCCGCGGGAGGTGGATGTATTCTTCTCCGCTTACCCGATCGAGGCGGTAACCGTATCCACCGAGTTTCCGCTACGTCTGGCGATCGGCCGGGCGTGGCACGGGGTGTGTGAGGTTCAGATCGACCTCGCCGATGGATCGGTATGGTCAGTCGTCCCGGTCGAAAATGGCTCTCCGGAAATCACCTTTATGAACAGCGACATCGGTAAGTTCGTTGTTTTCCTCCGATACGCGAGCGAGATAGCCGCTCTCGCTGAGACAGAGAGTGGGCGGCCTTACCGTGAACGGGCCGAGGCAGTCAGGCGTGAGCTTGTCGCGGTCGATGGTCCTGCCACTATAGAGGGTGCCTGGTGGGCCGGGATCATCGAGGAAATGGTGGAAATGGGCTAGCGCTGGCTTGTTGTCCTCGGATCCTCGTCCTTGGGGGCTGGCAGCAGTCGGGGCGGTGTCGGTATACCCGCAGGTGGCGTCAAGTGCTACCTCCGTCGTTATCTGGTACAGGCACGCCTGCCGCAGGCGTCCTCCCCGTAGCCCGGGAGGACTTGGCCGTCGCTTTGGCTCACCTCCGCAGCAACACGCTCACCCAGTGACGGTAGGTGGCTGCTAGGCAACTGTGCTGCAAGCGGCGTGCCTGCCGTGCCGGTACTGCGAGCCAGGTAGGAAGAGCTGCTTGTCGTCTGCTGCTGGATGCCGGTGCAGCCGGTCCCCGCGCCGGCTGCTTGACGCGGGGACCGGTGGTCGGTGGCCTGCGGCCGGGCTGCTCCACCTGCACGTGGCCGTGGCCAGCAGCCGGGCGGCGGCCTCGCCGACCACCTCAGCTTCCCTACCAAGACGTTGGCGCGCCGCGGCCGCTCCCGCGGCTGTGGATAACTCTCTCACCGTGGATAACGCCCTGATCATGTTCCGGCTGTGCTAGCGCCGGACCCGGCACGCAGGCTTCATGGAGTCGAGAACCGGCCGTCTCTGCCTGGGTGACGGTGTTGGCGAGCGTCAAAACTGGCTGTTGAGCGGCGGTACGTCGGCGATGGCCAGGTCGAGGCGCGGGCGTCGGTAGCGGACGAGGTGGCGCCACCGGTGGTGCTCATAGGCGGTGTCGACCTCGATCTCCGCGGGCACGGCGGGGAGGACCGGGGTGTAGGGGAGGGGTTGGGGCCGGTCGAGCTGGCCCGTCCAGGAGGCGGGCAGCGGTTGCGGCCACGGAGGGGCGTCTGGTGCCGCGGTGTGAGGCGTGAGCAGGTCGACCAGCTCCGCCCGCTGGGCGGGCCGTAGGAAGTGAGTCCGGCCGGTGTAGCGGAGTCGTCCGTGCTCGTCGAGGCGGCCGAGCAGGAGCGTCTCCAGATTGCTGAGGCTGGGGGTGACGCCGCCGATGATGGCCTCGGTGGTGTGGTAGGCGCGGTATTTCTGCCAGCCGCGCTTGCCGGGCTCGTAGCGGCTGTCGAGCCGTTTGGTCATCAGTCCTTCGATGCCGGCGGCGGTTCAGGTGTGCAGCCATTCGGTGGCCTGCCCGACGTCGGTGCTCTGCGGGGACAGGGTGAGCTGTGCAGGGGCGTCGGCGAGCAGTGATGTCAGCAGGGCACGCCTTTCGGCGAGCGGCTTGTCCAGCAGGGGTAGGCCGGGCGGGGCGCTGAGGAGGTCGAAGACCACGTAGTGGGCGGGGTGGCTCCTGGCCAGGGCGTCGCGGCCAGTCCCGGCGGTGACCCGCCGCTGCAACTGGGAGAAGTCGGTCCGTTCTCCCGCCCACACCACGAGTTCCCCGTCCAGCACGGCGCCGGGTGCCACCGCCTGGTTGACCGCCTCGCGCACGTCCGGGAAGTAGGCGCCAAGGTCACGCCCGGCTCTGGACTGCAGATAGACCCCGTCCGGGTGGCGGAACGCCAGGGCACGCCAGCCGTCCCACTTCGGCTCATAGGACAGCCCATGGCCTGTCGGCACGATCCCGACGGGCTTTGCCAGCATCGGCGCGACCGGTGGCCGCAACATGCCACCGGCATCGGGTGGGCTGGCGCGCCGGCGGCCAGGGCTCACCGCGAGACACACCTTGGGCAGACCCGAACAGTCCTCACCTCCCTTCTCTCAGGGTTGGGCCCTGCGGCGGGCGGCGCAGGAAGATGCCGAACGGTCGATGGCTGTACGACATCCCTTTACAGGCATGCCCTTCGATCGACATGATCGTTAGAGACGGTAGCCATCCACCACCACGAGGAGGCCCGCCATGTCGAGCACCCAAACCTCTCCCCGATTCCCGCGCACCAGACGGCACGCTGCCGCGCTCGCCGTCGCGGCACTCGCGGGAACTCTGCTGGCCGGCTTGAACGCGCAGCCCGCGTCGGCCACGCCTCCCGGCATCCCGTCGAAGGCCACGGCGCAGTCCCAGCTGAACGCCCTGACGGTGGCGGCGCAGGGCTCGACGAGCGGCTACTCCCGGGACCTGTTCCCGCACTGGATCACCATCAGCGGCACCTGTAACACCCGCGAGCAGGTCCTCAAGCGCGACGGCACCTCCGTCGTCGTCGACAGCTCCTGCGCCGCCATCTCCGGCCGCTGGTACAGCCCCTACGACGGCGCCACCTGGTCGGCGGCCTCGGACGTCGACATCGACCACGTCGTGCCCCTGGCCGAGGCGTGGCGCTCCGGCGCCAACTCCTGGACCACCAGCCGGCGGCAGAGCTTCGCCAACGACCTCACCCGCCCCCAGCTGATCGCGGTCACCGACAACGTCAACCAGGCCAAGGGCGACCAGGACCCCTCGACGTGGCAACCGCCGCTGTCGTCCTACCGGTGCACCTACAGCAAGATGTGGATCACCGTGAAATACAGCTGGGGCCTGACCCTGCAGTCGACGGAGAAGTCCGCGCTGCAGAGCATGCTCAACACCTGCAGCTCCTGACGCACACCTCCGGCCGGCGGCGCCGTCTCTCGGGATGCGACCGCCGGCCGGGCCTTGAGCCGTCACTGGGGTGGGGACGAGGCGTCGCCGTCCTGCTTGCGCCAGCTGCCGCCAGCGTCCGCGGCGAGGAGGCGGTGGATCAGGGCGAGGGCTTCGGACTCGGTGTCGAAATCCCACCGCAGTACCCGACCCGTCTCGGCGTCGCCAGCGCGGGCGATGACCTTCCACCGGACCTCGCGGGTCAGCCACACGTCCCGTCGGCCCAGCCGTCCCCAGTGGGGTCGGGCCGAAGCGCGGTGCCGGGCTTTCGTCCGGTCCGTTTCTTCGGCCCGCCCTCCGAACCGGACGTGCAACTCTCG
>NZ_JARXXY010000072.1:0-11272 GCF_029893845.1 Micromonospora sp. A200
CACCACGCTGCTCGTTACCGCCGGCGACGACGAGGTGGTGCGACTGTGGGACCCCCACACGCTGCACTTCGCCGGCGAACTCCATGGCCACACCGACGCCGTGCACGCGATGGGGACCTGGACCCGACCGGACGGCATCACCCTGCTCGTCACCGCCGGCGACGACGAGGTAGTGCGACTGTGGAACCCCCACACCCTCCGGCTCGCCGGCGAACTCCACGGCCACACCGGCAGTGTGTACGCGGTGGGGACCTGGACCCGACCGGACGGCACCACCGTGCTCGTCACCGCCGGCAAGGACCAGGTGGTGCGACTGTGGGACCCCCACACCCTCCGGCCCGCCGGCGAACTCCACGGTGACACCGGCATCGTGTACGCGGTGGGGACCTGGACCCGACCGGACGGCACCACCCTGCTCGTCACCGCCGGCGACGACGAGCTGGTGCGACTGTGGGACCCCCACACGCTCAGGCCCGTTAGCGAACTCCACGGCCACACCGACGCCGTGAACGCGGTGGGGACCTGGACCCGACCGGACGGCACCACCCTGCTCGTCACCGCCGGCGACGACGAGGTGGTGCGACTGTGGGATCCCCACACCCTCCGGCTCGCCGGCGAACTCCACGGCCACACCGGAATCGTGTACGCGGTGGGGACGTGGACCGGACCGGACGGCAGCACCCTGCTCGTCACCGCCGGCGACGACCAGGTGGTGCGACTATGGCACCCCCACACGCTGTACTTCGCCGGCGAACAACTCCACGGCCACACCGGCTTCGTCAGCGCGGTGGGGACCTGGACCCGACCGGACGGCACCACGCTGCTCGTCACCGCCGGCGACGACGAGGTGGTGCGACTGTGGGATCCCCACACCCTCCGGCCCGCCGGCCAACTCCAGAGTGACACAGACGCCGTGAAGGCGATGGGGACCTGGACCGGACCGGACGGCAGCACCCTGCTCGTCACCGCCGGCAACGACCAGGTGGTGCGACTGTGGGACCCCCACACGCTGCACTTCGCCGGCGAACTCCATGGCCACACCGGCTTCGTCAGCGCGGTGGGGACCTGGACCCGACCAGACGGCCCCACCCTGCTCGTCACCGCCGGCAACGACCAGGTGGTGCGACTGTGGAACCCCCACACCCTCCGGCTCGCTGGCGAACTCCACGGCCACACCGGCAGTGTGTACGCGGTGGGGACCTGGACCCGACCGGACGGCCCCACCCTGCTCGTCACCGCCGGCAAGGACCAGGTGGTGCGACTGTGGGACCCCCACACCCTCCGGCCCGCCGGCGAACTCCACGGTGACACCGGCGCCGTGAACACGGTAGGGACCTGGACCCGACCGGACGGCATCACCCTGCTCGTCACCGCCGGCAACGACCGGGTGGTGCGACTGTGGAACCCCTACACCCTCCGGCCCGCCGGCGAACTCCACGGCCACACCGGCGCCGTGAACACGGTAGGGACCTGGACCCGACCGGACGGCACCACCCTGCTCGTCACCGCCGGCAACGACCGGGTGGTGCGACTGTGGAACCCCTACACCCTCCGGCCCGCCGGCGAACTCCACGGCCACACCGACGCCGTGTACGCGGTAGGGACGTGGACCGGACCGGACGGCACCACCCTGCTCGTCACCGCCGGCAACGACGCGTGCGTCCTGACATGGACGACCACATTCGACAAGGGCTGAACCGGGTCAGCCCGGCCGCACTGCCACGCCTCAGCGCAACAACCACCGCGTTCCCTGCCCCAGCCATCACTGCCTGCCGCCGACCCACACCACCCTGGCCCTGGTCTGCTCGGCTTGCCTGGGTCGGTGGCTGGCGGGATGCATCCCACCTCAACCAACGACCCACCGCAACCGTTCGGCAATCCATCTCGGCGTCGTCTGGCCCCCGCCGGAGGCATGCCCCTAATGGGCCGGCGCGCCGGCCGATGCCGGCGCTCGCGCCGCCAGCAGGCCGAGCGCGGCCGGCGCGGCCCGCTTGCGGGCCGCCTTGATGTAGAAGAGCGCGATTCAGCACCGCGTGGCCCCTCGCTACTCGGTCGATCCCCTCGGTCCCGACCAAGTAATTCTGCCTGAGTTCTAGCCGGTGAGAACTTTCCATACGTCTTCAAGGCGGCCCTGACGGGCCGCTCGCGCCCCGCTCGGGGCACGTCGCGCCTTGCCGCTTCGCTCACGGCGCGACGACCCCGGCGGGGCGCTACCTGCGGCTGGACACGTCGAAGCCCTCGGAACGCCGAGGATGGCGAACCGAGGGCTTAGGGTCTACATGAGCTACTCAGGCCTTTCGGCGCAGGACACCAGTTGACAGCCAGTGCACCAGCAGGACCGCGAGGTTGACTGCCGCCTCGGCCTCGTCCTGCTGCTGACGCCTCGACTTCTGGCCTCCGCCATGGCGGGAGACCTGCCCCTGCCACAGCACCTCCATCATGCCTACCAACTCAGTCACGCCCCGCGACTGCCCACTCTTGTCGGGCAGCGACAGCTCCCATTTGTCGTGTGCATTGCCCTTAAGCTCACCCAGCACCGTGCCGAGCGTGGCCAGGCTCTTCTCCGCCTTGCGCTGCTCTACGAGGGGGCAGGCTACCTCTTCCACAGCTCTGATCGCCTCACTGAAGGCCTTGTCCGGATCAGGTGCCAACCCATACGTCGCTACCCAAGCGACAGCCAAGTGATCTGCTGCGCTCGGGGAAGCCGCACTGATTGCCGAACGTGCCGCCGCCTCCGCTGTCGAGTCGAGGCGTCGAACTAGACAGCGACCGTCGAAGTCGACCCGAAGGGCCGATGCACCGTCAAGCAGCATCGAGTCGAGAAGGAACAGTCGCTCCACGAACTCACGCGCAACTATGCCGGTCGCTTTCCAGCACGGATGAAGCTGAAGGATCGCATCAACGACGACCAAGAGATCTTCGTCCAGCGTATGGTGAATGACCCGTTCCGGAAACGACGTGTTCGTGTAAGGGTCCAGCCGCAGCCGCAGGCACAATCGCTCGGCCAGGCGGTAGCCATCAAAGTCCCTACGGTGCTGCAGTTCGCTCGCGATCCAGCTGCGGAGTGATTTGGTGAGCCAGGTAGGAACACCCTCGTAGTTGGTCTCGTCGAGGGGTGATCCAGCCAAACGCTTATCCAGACGCTGGAAGGGGCTGCTCTCGTTCACTAGCTCTCTCCTGGACAGCTTCGTCGGGGTTCGAGCTAGCCTACGGCCTACGCCCGCGCAGGCTCGGATCGATTTGCCTCCGGCGGGTAGGGCCTCCGGCCCTACGACCCGGATCCCGCCTCCGGCGGCAAGGGCTACCCGCCCTTGAACCCGGGCGACTCCGGGAAGGCCAGCCGACCGACGGGCACCCGCCGCACACCACAGGCAGCCAGACCGCGCCCGCCTGGTCCAGGTCGTACGTCCGGTGGGGCGCTCCACCTGGACCAGGCGGGCGCGGCCCGGCCGGGCGAAGCCTGCGCGACGGGAAGCCGGCACCGGTAGGAGACGAGTACAGGCCCGTCGGTTTGGGAGAGAGCGGAGAGAGGATCTTGCAGAGAGACGCTTCCCACACCTCGCCAGGCCGCCGAGCACCAACACCCTGGCCAGCGCGAATAGCCAGACGGCCATATTCCAAACCCAACTTGACCTTGTTCGGGACGAAGAGAACGGTTCATGGCCCGCCGTGGTACTGACCCGGCTGGATTGCATGGGGACCGCCTGGGGACCACACGGCCCGCCGGAACATCCACGCACCGCACCCCAACCGATGCCCCGCCGCCCGGTAGATCGCGGCTGACGTGCGCGAACGCCTTCCGCTATGTCCTGGGGGTCAAGGGGTCGTCGGTTCGAATCCGGCCGTCCCGACGCAGGTCAAAGGCCATTCGGAATCTTCCGGATGGCCTTTTCTGATCTTGTACAGCAGCGAAGTACAGCAACGGCTCATTGATCGAGGCTCTCGGCCGATTTCCCGCAGGGCTTGGCGGGTAGCCTTGGACGAGACCTGGCTGTAGATCTCCATCGTGATCGAAAAGCCCGCATGTCTCAGGATCGCCATCGCGATCCGGGGATGGACGTCTAGGTCGACCACCGCTGACCTGGTTCGGCGGCCTCGCCCTCACCCGCGAGGACGACGGCACCACCACACTTCGCGCTGCCGTGAGGGACCAGGCCGAGCTGCACGGCCTGCTCACCAAGGTCCGCGACCTCGGCGTAACCCTCATCTCCCTCACGTCCATCGACGCCGCGCGCGACCCCGATTCCCAGGAACAGCAACACCAATAGACAGCCCGGGTCCACGCGACGGGGCTGACCCACGCCCCGATCACGTCCTCGGGCGCGACCGCCACCATCCCGCCTCGACCAGGAGTGAATCCCATGGCTACCATCACTGCCGCCGCACCCGCTATCCATCCCGATCTGTCGCTGACCCGCCTGCACCTGATGCGCGCCGGCTACCTCCTGATGGGTGTCGGACTCGCCCTGGTGAAGTGGCCGCTCCTGCCCGACGTCGCCACCCTGCCGCTCTACGAGGGCGTGACGCTCTGCATGTTGACCGCCATGTCCCTCTTGGCGTTCCTCGGCCTGCGCTACCCGGTCAAGCTGCTTCCCGTGCTGCTCTTCGAGTCGCTCTGGAAGCTCTTCTGGCTCGCACTGGTCGCCCTCCCCCAAGCCATCACCGGTGACCTCGACGCGGCCACGACCGAGACCGTGGTCAGTTGCTCCCTGGTTGTCGTCATCCTCGCCGTCACCCCGTGGCGGTACGTGTGGCGGAACTACGTACGCGCCACCGGAACCCGGTGGCGGTGACCAGCCCGATGTTCCTGAGGTTTCCGCTCGCAAGCATCGCTTAGCCTCCGGACGCTTGCGAGCGACCTGGGCAAACGTGCCGTGAGCATGCCGCTGGGCCACCGGACTACTGGGGGTCAAGGGGTCGTCGGTTCGAACCCGGCCGTCCCGACACAGGTGAGGGGCCATCTCGGAAGTTCGAGACGGCCCTTTTGTCGTACCTTGCGTGACTGACTGAGTGACTGCGCCTCAGCGTCGAAGATCCGGTCCATGGCGTCTGCGCCGCTCAGGAGCACCGGCCGGAGTTGGTGCCGGTAGACGCTCTCGGTGACAGTCGTGCCGGAGTGGCCGCAGAGGTCAGCGATCTGTTCAAGGCTCCTGCCGTTGTCGGACAGCAGGGACACGAAGCTGTGCCGCAGCTCGCGGGGAGTCCAGTCGCGCGGGTCAAGGCCCGCTTTGGCGACGACGGGGCGGAAGGCCGGAGCACGTTGTGCCGGTCGAGGGCCAACGAGGGTGACGGGACCCCGCAGATTGCCTCTCGTGTGGCAGTTCGCGCCCCTGCTGGTAGCTGGTACGGAAAAATCTTCCTTATGGCCGCATAAGTCTGCCTAATCGCCTAAACGGGTCTGTCGGCTGTCCGTCCCTTGAACAAACGGTCAGGGCGTGCCGCACGGATCTTCTCGACCGAAGTCGATGTTCGCGTAACAGGACGGTGAGCAGATCATGACCTCAGGACTCTCGGGTACCAAGGCTTTGGTGACCGGTGGAACCAGTGGCATCGGGAAGGCCGCGGCTATCGAGTTGGCCCGGCTTGGTGCGCACGTGGTCTTGTCCGGTCGGGACGAGAACCGGGGCAACGACGTGGTGCAGGAAATTCGTTCGGCCGGGGGTCAGGCCTGGTTCGTGGCCACCGATCTTCACGACGAGGCCGCCGCGCGCTCGCTGGCCGTTCGTGGCAAGGAGCAGCTCGGGCAGGTGGATGTACTGATCAACAGCGCTGGCGTCTTCCCGTTCGGTCCTACCGAGCAGACCAGCGAGGAGACGTTCGACTCGGTGTACGCCCTCAATGTCAAGGCGCCATACTTCCTGGTCGCGGAGCTCGCACCCGACATGGCCAGGCGCGGCCGGGGCGCGATCGTCAATGTGACCACGATGCTCGCCGAGTTCGGCGCTGCGGGGCTGGCTTTGTACGGGTCGAGCAAGGCCGCGATGGTGCTGCTGACGAAGTCCTGGGCTGCCGAGTACGGGCCAAGTGGCGTACGGGTCAACGCGGTCGGCCCCGGACCGACCCGTACCGAGGGCACCGCGTCCATGGGCGATGCACTCGACCAACTGGCCAAGGGCGGACCGGCCGGACGGCCCGGCTCTGCTGAGGAAATCGCCGCCGCGATCACCTTCCTGGCCAGCGACCGGGCGAGCTTCATCCACGGCGCGGTCCTGCCGGTCGACGGGGGACGTACCGCCGTCTGAGTGATTTCCAACCGTCCGGTCTACTCCGCGACGCCGCATCGGCTGCCGGCGAAGTGGACGCTCCTATTTCTGTCAACCGTCTGCTGGCGGTGCCTTGAAGCCGGTTTGGGTAACGGCCGCGTAGCTGACGCTTCCGAGGAGGACAAGGGCGGACGATCGCGGATCACCGCAGCAGGTGGCGTCTGAAACCGACTCGTAATGTACAGGTCCAATGCATTCGTTGTGCCTGATCTGCGCCCGAAACCCGCTCCCGCTGCCCCACGATGACGGGGGAGGGGCGAATATGAGCGGCGCTCTTGGCCTGGGCGGACGGGGCTAGAAGGGGTGAGTCCAGCCTGGCGTTGGGACACCTCACTGGGTGGGTCGGTGCTGCGGAGGCCCGTCGCCCCGATGCTCGCTGCACCGGTAGATGCGGTGCTTGAGGGCCCGAACCTGGTCTATGAACCGAAGTGGGATGGGTGGCGCGCGT
The DNA here is from genome assembly GCF_029893845.1 of Micromonospora sp. A200. Classification (NCBI taxonomy): domain Bacteria; kingdom Bacillati; phylum Actinomycetota; class Actinomycetes; order Micromonosporales; family Micromonosporaceae; genus Micromonospora; species Micromonospora sp. A200. The sequence continues at coordinate 6,712 of NZ_JARXXY010000072.1, forward strand.
TGGCCTTCCGTGGAGATTCCGACGTCTACCTCCAGTCGCGCGCCGGCCGGAACCTGACGTCGTACTTCCCGGACATCACGCGGGCCGTGCGGGCCTTCGTGCCGCCCGGGGTGGTGCTCGACGGGGAGTTGGTCGTCTGGGAGGGCGGGCGGACGAACTTCGCCCAGTTGCAGCGGCGGGTCACCGCCGGCCAGGGCCTGCTGCGCGTCGCCCGTGAGCACCCGGCCTACTACGTCACCTTCGACCTCCTCGTGGACGCTGGTGGGGAGCCCGTGCTCGATGCTCCTCTGGTCGAGCGCAGGTCCCGGCTGGTCCGGTTGCTCGCCGGCGCCCCGCCGCAGCTGGCGGTCACCCCGCAGAGCACCGACGTCGCCGAGGTCAGCGAATGGCTGACCAGATGGACGGCCGCGGGTGTGGAAGGTGTGGTGATCAAGCGGCTCGACAGCCGCTATGAGCCTGGTCGACGAGGATGGGCGAAGTTCCGAGTCCGGGCCACCACGGAGGCGATCATCGGCGGCGTCACCGGCAGCATCCGCAATCCCGAGACCGTTCTTATCGGCCGATTCGACCGGCGCGGTCGGCTGCGATACACCGGCCGCACGCATCCGCTGGCCACGCCCCAGCGCCTGGAGCTGGCAACGCTGCTGTCCCCGCCACGTCCGACGGATCGCAGGCTTGTTGCCCACCCCTGGCCCGAGCCGCTACCCGCCGCATGGTCCGGCCAGTTCGACCGGCCCGAGCCGCTGCACTACGTCCAGGTCGAGCCGAGCGTCGTGGCAGACATCGAGGTTGACACGGCGTTCGAGCACCACCGGTGGCGTCACCGCGTCCGGTACGCCCGCCCCAGGCCGGACCTTTCGGTGTACGACGTGCCGCTGCTGCTCGGTGAAGGCGAGGACCCGTTCCCCGACTACGCGAGCAGCGCCTGATCCGACCGCCGCTCAAATCCCGTCGCAGGAAGGGCGCCGGGGCGCTCGGGTTTGAGCAGCACTGCGCAAACGTTCAACCCAAGTCCTGGGGGGCAAGGGGTCGTCGGTTCGAATCCGGCAGTCCCGACAGCGAGAGGGTTTCCGCAGGTCAGAGCCTGTGGAGGCCCTCTTTTCTCGATTGAGTCGGTCAAGGCATTGGTGTGCTCGATGCTCGTGGATCCCTTGACTCGGCGGATCCCCTGACTCGGCGGATCCCTCGACCCCTGCGGGTCCGGAACCCAACGCTTCGACCATCGTCAACGCGCTGGTCAGGCTCGCATTGCCTCAGTCTGCCCGTGACATGATTGCGCCCATGGGGAAGCAGCAGGACGTCGGCAGGCCCGAGGGTCACCGCGGGTCAGATACCACCGCCCACCGTGCGAGCGGCGGCAGCGTCGACGCGCGGCTTGCCCTCGCGCAGGACCCCGCAACGCCTCAGATGACCCTCTTCGACCTGGCGTCCGACCCGTCGGCCGTGGTCCGTAAGGCGGTCGCGGCTCGGACCGACGCACCGGCGCAGGCACTGCGACCGCTGACCCGGGACCATGATCGTGAGGTCCGGGAGGCGGTGGCGAGAAACCCTTCGACCTCGATCGCCAATCTCCTGCGTCTCGTCAAGGACGCCGACCGGTGGGTCCGCTGGGCGGTAGCCGGCAACCCGGCTTGCGACGAGTCGGTTCGCCGGGTGATGTCGGAGGCACCCGACAAGGAGCTTCGTGGTCTCCTCGCGGAGATGCGGGAGTTGGAGCCCGAACTGGCCGCCAGGCTGATCGACGACGTCTCACCCGAGGTACGGGAACGACTCGCCACCCACACCCACGACCCCGACGTGATCACCGCCCTGATGGCCGATCGCACCGCACGCGTCCGCAAGGGGGTCGCCCGCAACCCGCGGACCACCGCCGACCAGCGCAGCGCGCTTGCCCAGGACCCCGTGGTCGACGTCCGTGCCGCGCTGGTCCGCGCGGTCCAGCTGGACGAGGCGGATCTGGAACGCCTGGTTCACGACCGTTCGGTGCAGGTCCGGCTGGCAATGGCAACATCCGAGGTCATCCCGCCGCACATCCGGCAGGCCCTCGGCCGCGATCCCGACGATATGGTGGCCGGCGCGGCACGGGATTTCCGCCCGGCGTCTGGCAACGCCCCGGTGATAAGGGCTCCACGCGTCGGTCACCGGCGGTCCGGGAGCGGCCCAGGTCGACCGGGCGGCGCCGCGCGCTGAGGCCGGCGGCACGTCTGCCACGGCTCAGCAGGGGCGTGCGCGGTGGGAGCGGCCCCACGTACCGCTCAATGGCGTCGCCAACTGGCTGTACCCGCTGCTCGGCCCGTATCAGATCCGTCTTGTTGATGCCGGGACAGGAGGGCTGAGATCCCGAAGAATGGGGCCGTGCCCTCGAAGCTGGAAGCACATGGCGGCCCACGACATCAGCCAGGGGGACGCTTACCACTCCGAGCGGTGTCGGCAGACGTGACCCCGCCTCCGGTGCTCCTCGGAGGTGAGACGTGCGCGGCCGGGATCGGGGTGTGCGGCCAGGGATGGTGCGGCGAGAAAGTCGGGAGGCTTACGAGCGGCTCCGCACCTATTTCATCGTCGCGGTCCAGGCGGGCGTGGCGGCCGGTCTGTCCTGGTTCATTGCAGACGACCTCCTGCACAACTCGCAGGCCCTTTTTGCACCCGCCGCCGCGATCGGCACGATCGCGGCGGCTCTTGGCAATCGGATCAGGCGAGCGGCGGAACTCATCGCCGGCGTGTTCGTTGGAGTGTTGACCGGAGAGTTGATCATCCAGGTCATCGGGACGGGACCTGTACAGATCGGCCTGATCGTGGCATTCGCGATCTCGTCGGCAGCCGTGATACGCGGGGGTGGTGCCGTCATGGTGCATGCGGGAAGTACCGCCCTGCTGCTGGGAACACTGGCTGCGGAACAATCGCATCTCGCTGTGGCCCGGACCGTCAACGGGCTGGTCGGAGGGGTGACAGCCATCGCCGTGGCGCTGCTGATCCTGCCGGCCAACCCCGTGCGCGTCGTACATCGCGCTGCCGGTCCGACGCTGGACATCTTCGCCCGTGAGCTCACGGCTGTCGCTCAGGCGTTGGAGCGGCGTGACCTTCAACAGGCCGAGGGCGCCTCGCAGCGCTTGGCCGTGGCAGAGATGGAACGAAACAAGACAATCGAGATGGTCGCTGCAGCGGGGGAGGTCGCGGTTCTCTCACCTTGGCGGTGGCGACGATTGGGCGTCCTGCGCAGGTACCAGCACGCCTCCAAGCACCTCCAATGCGCCTACTCCAACAGCCGCGAGTTGGCGCATTGGGTCGTATCGACGGTACGGCTACGTGAGCCGATACCGGCCAGCCTTCCCGCGTCGATCGAGCACTTGGGCCAGGCGGTGAGGCTGCTGCATCGCGATTTCCTCGCCGGCCGAGAGCCTGAACGTTCGCGCGCGCGGGCGCAACAGGCCATCGAGAAAGCCAACCAGGCCTGCGCCGAAGATGTTGAGTTCTGCGGGAGGGTTCTCGCTTCGCGGCTGCGCCTTGCCATCAGCGAAGTGCTTCAAGCATCCGGAGTGCCGAAGGCAGAGGCGAATCAGCAGGCGGGGTTGGCTGCCGACGCGAGCTGATGAAGCAACCTGTGATGTCGTCCTGACGCCTGCCGAAGCGAGGGCATGCCCGTTGATGCAGGCAGAGATGAACTGTCGGTCGCGCGCGCAGACCGAGGCCGTTGGGCTGGCCGCCCGGAGGTGACAACTACCGGGTACGAGCATGGACGGTGCCGCGCCTCCGGCCGAGCAGACGGAGTCAGCGGTTGAACGCGACGGCGTACACGGAGACGGCCAGCATGCCCGTCACAACTATGACCGCGACCGTGTTGAGACGAGTGAGTCAAAGTCGGATACGCATGGTGATCATGCGGATGCTTGGCCGGCCGCCGGTTCGATCCGCTCGACCCACTGTGCCCGCCAGGCCGGCGGCTCCCAGGGCTCTCCGAAGTAGATCCGCTCGCGGACGACCTTGCCGTCGCGGAACTCCATGATCCCGACGGCCATCATCGGCCGGTCGTCGTACCGGATGGTGTACTCGTTGACCCACAGATCCCCGCAGCCGACGGTCCGGTGCAGCTGGAACTCCTGTCGCGCGGGGTAGCTGGACCTGAGGGCGGTGATGTTGGCCTTGCCGCGGACGCGCTCGCCCCCCTGGGGCCACTCCAGCACCGCGTCGTCGGCGTAGATCTCGGATGCGCGGGCGATGTCGTCGCCCGGCCCGCCGCCTGGTGCGCTGACGTTGGAGGCCTCGAAGTGGGCTTCGATCATCGCCCGCGCCACGGTCTCGTCCATAGCCCAACCTTCCGTCCGAACGGAGGTCTGCGTGTTGGCCTGCGCATATGGAAGCTACCACCGGCCGGGAGCCACCCGGTGCCGTACCCGGCGGATGCCCCTCCCGGCGGACCGCGCGCCGCCGCGGTCCAGTGGCGTTCGCTGCTTCCGCGGGAGTGATTCCTTGCTAGTACGGCAGCCGCCGTTTGAGATGTCGCTGGTGGGGGCCGGGTAGACGAGGTGCGGCCACCGGGTGATCGTCTGTCTGCTGTGGACATAAC
>NZ_JARXXY010000073.1:0-11271 GCF_029893845.1 Micromonospora sp. A200
GAGATCGACACTTCGGAAAAGTCACTTCCCGGACCCGCCACACCCCAGCCTAGAACATCCCTCTTGATCATCACTTGACACAGAGGGGTGCCAGAGGCGGATGTTCGCAGGGCTGGGTAGCAGCTCAGTCTCCGTAGCCGAACCACGTGATGTGGCCGGGACCCTGGCTGCTGGCCTGCGCGGGACTGCATGTCGCCGCGACGCGGGTCCTCAGCCGACACTCAGTCGAGTGGCGGTGTCCGGCATTCCCCGACGGCGGTCGGCGGGCGAGGGGTGCTGATGATCCGAGTAACCACACACTCCTCAGGGATCCTGCGTCTGGATGGTCCCGGCCGCTGACCACCTCGTGCTGTCGTTGACCGCCCGCGGGTTGACGACCAGGGAGATCGCGGCGCACTTCGACGACGTCTACGGGGCGAAGGTCAGCAAGGCTCTGGCCACGCCGTCGTGATGGCGTCGGGCAGACCCTTGAGGCCGCTTGGGGCTTGGCGGCAGCGACGATCCTGCCTGGGTCGATGACGAGGATGGTGTGGGCGATGGCGACGGCGGCCTTCTTGCTGCTGGTTTTGCCGAAGCGTCGGTGCAGGCGGCGGTAGCGGGCGCCGCGTCGGGTGCTGGTGCGGGAGGTGGCACAGGCGGCTTCGACCAGCACGGTGGCGAGGTGCGGGTTGCCGTGGCGAGTGGTGCCTCTCCTGCGATTTCCGGCTGATTCGTGGTTGCCGAAGCAGCTCGACGTGCAGGTCACCCCGTGCAGCGGCACGGGCTCGACGGCGACCATCGGCTACACGGTGAAAAACAACGGCAGCAAGGCGCGCCGCGTCACCTTGGAGGTCGAGTACCGAGACGTGTCCGGCGCGCGTCTCGACACCGATACCGCCTACGTCGGGAGTGTGCCGGCTGGCGACACGGTGCGCGGCGAGGAGTCGACGTTCCTGAACGCCTCACCCGGTTCTGGCACCATCACCTGCAAGATCGTCAAGGTGTCCTGACGTCAAATACAACGAAGCGCCCCGCCCGCCGAGCCGGCGGTGTCGACACGACCTGACGCTCGTCGGCGGCGCGAGGGCGGCCGGCGCGGGCGGGCCCGCAGTATGAAGAACCCCTTCAGCTCCTGACCGCGCACTTCCCGCCGGCGACGCCCTCGTTGGATGCGACCGCCGGCCGGGCCTTGAGCCGTCTGAGGCGGGGACGAGGCGGCGTCGCCGGCTTGCTTGCGCCAACTGCCGCCGGCGTCGGCGGCGACGGGCGGCCGGGGCAATTGCCGTCGGGTCATGGTCGAGGGGCCGAACCGGCGGTGCGGGGACCAAAAACTTTTGGTGGTTTCCTACAAATGACGGGTGGGTGGTTCGGTGATAGCGCCATGGCGCTCGCGGCCGGCAGGCGGAAGGGTAACCACTGCCGGGAGCCGTTGTCTCTCGCGGCGTGCACGCTATGGGTCTACCAAAAGGGGTCAATCGGGTGTTCAACCGTGTCGCCATCGTCAACCGTGGTGAGGCTGCCATGCGGCTCATCCACGCTGTCCGAGAGCTGGCTGCGGAAACCGGCGTCCCGATCGAGACCGTCGCCCTGTACACCGACGTCGACCGCACCGCGACCTTCGTGCGTGCGGCGGACATCGCCTACGATCTCGGTCCGGCGTCCGCCCGCCCGTACCTCAATCTGGTGGCGCTGGAGCGCGCGCTGACGGAGACCGGGGCCGACGCCGCGTGGGTCGGCTGGGGCTTCGTCGCCGAGGATCCGGCGTTCGCGGAGCTGTGCGAGAAGATCGGGGTCACCTTCGTCGGGCCGAGCGCGGAGGCCATGCGCCAGCTCGGCGACAAGATCGGCGCCAAGCTGATCGCCGAGGAGGTCGGTGTGCCGGTCGCGCCGTGGAGCCGCGGTGCCGTCGAGACTGTGGATGCCGCCCGGGCGGCAGCGGCCGAGATCGGCTACCCGCTGATGCTGAAGGCGACTGCGGGCGGTGGCGGGCGCGGCATCCGCGTGATCAGGAACGAGGATGAGCTCGCGGACGCGTACGAGCGCACCAGTCAGGAGGCGGCGCGGGCGTTCGGCAGCGGCGTCGTGTTCCTGGAGCGCCTGGTCACCGGGGCCCGGCACGTCGAGGTCCAGGTGATCGCCGACGGGCAGGGCACCGCGTGGGCGCTCGGTGTCCGCGACTGCTCGGTGCAGCGACGCAACCAGAAGGTCATCGAGGAGTCGGCATCGCCGGTGCTCAGCCCGGCGCAGGCAGCCGAGCTCAAGGCGTCGGCCGAACGGCTGGCCGTGGCGGTCGGTTACCGAGGCGCGGCGACCGTCGAGTTCCTGTACCACCCCGGCGACGGGGTGTTCGCGTTCCTCGAGGTCAACACCCGCCTGCAGGTCGAGCACCCGATTACCGAGTTGACCACCGGGTTCGATCTCGTCAAGGCGCAGCTACACGTCGCCTCCGGTGGGCGACTCGACGGCGAGCCGCCGGCGGAGCGCGGGCACGCCATCGAGGCCCGGCTGAACGCCGAGGACCCCGACCGCGACTTCGCGCCGTCGCCGGGTCGTATCGCGCGGCTGGACCTGCCCACCGGCCCGGGGATCCGGGTGGACACCGGCGTCAGCGAGGGTGACACCATCCCGGCCAACTTCGACTCGATGATCGCCAAGATCATCGCGTACGGCCGCGACCGCCACGAGGCGCTCGGCAAGCTGCGCCGGGCGATGGCGAACACCACGGTGATCATCGAGGGTGGGGCGACGAACAAGAGCTTCGTCCTCGACCTGCTCGACCAGCCCGAGGTGATCGACGCCACCGCGGACACCGGCTGGATCGACCGCGTCCGAGGCGAGGGCAGGCTCGTCGCCCACCGGCACTCCGCGGTCGCGCTGGCCGCCGCCGCCATCGAGGCGTACGAGGAGGAGGAGCGCGTCGAGCGGCAGCGGCTGCTGTCGACGGCGTCTGGCGGGCGCCCGCAGGTGCAGCACCGCAGCGGCCGACCGCTCGACCTCAAACTGCGCGGCGTCACCTATCGAATGCGCGTGGCGCGGGTCGGCGCGCACCGGTTCCGCGTCGGCATCGAAGCGGGCTCCGCCGTACGCACCGCCGACGTCGAGCTCGACCGCTTCGACCGGCACACCGGCCACATCATCGTCAACGGCTCCCGGTACCGCCTGCTCACCGGCACCCACGGGCCCACCCACCTGGTCGAGGTGGACGGCGTGACGCACCGGGTCAGCCGCGACGAGGGCGGCGTCGTCCGTTCCCCCATGCCCGCGCTGGTCGTCGCCACGCCGCTGGAGGCCGGCGACGAGGTCGAGGCGGGCGCGCCGGTGCTGGTGCTCGAAGCCATGAAGATGGAGACGGTGCTGCGGGCGCCGTTCCGGGCGCGGCTGAAGGAGTGCGCCGTCTCCGTGGGCAGCCAGGTGGAGGCCGGTGCGCCGCTGCTGCGGCTGGAGCCACTCACCGACGGGGCCGCCGAGACCGCGAGCGGCCCGGCCGCCGTTCCCGTCGAGCTGGACCTGCCCGCCGCGTCCGAGGACGTGCCGGCGTACCGGCGCAGCAGGCGCGGCCAGGAGGACCTGCGCGGCCTACTGCTCGGCTTCGACGTCGACCCGCACGACGACCGTCGAGTGCTCGACGATTACCTCACCGCGCGGCGGGCGGCCACCGAGGACGGCCACCGGCCCCTGGCCGAGGAGCTCGACCTGGTCACCGTGTTCGCCGACCTCACCGAGCTGAGCCGCAACCGGCCGACGGGCGAGGACGGCGACGGCCATGTCTACAGCGCCCGCGAGTACTTCCACACATACCTGCAGAGCCTCGACATCGAACGGGCCGGCCTGCCCGGTTCGTTCCAGGCCAGGCTCGCCAAGGCGCTCGGGCACTACGGGGTCACCGACCTGGAGCGCTCTCCCGAGCTCGAAGCCGCCGTGTTCCGGATCTTCCTCGCCCAGCAACGGGCGTCCGCCGACGCCACGGTCGTCGCGACGCTGCTGCGCGCGTGGCTGCGGGAGCCGCCGCCGGACGAGACGCTGCGCGAGCCCGCCGGCCTCGCGCTGGAGCGGCTGGTGGCCGCGACGCAGGTCCGCTTCCCGGTGGTCGCCGACCTCGCCCGCGGCGTGGTGTTCGCCTGGTTCGCCCAGCCGCTGCTGCGCCGCAACCGCGCCCGCGTTTACGCCCAGGTCCGGGGCCACCTTCGTCACCTGGACGCGCACCCGGACGCGCCGGACCGCGCCGAGCGCATCGCGGAGATGGTACGCAGCACCGAGCCGCTGGTCCGGCTGCTCGGCCAGCGGCTCGTGCGCGACCACCTCGACAACACGGTCATGCTGGAGGTGCTGACCCGGCGGTACTACGGCAACAAGGCGCTCACCAGCGTGCGTGCCCGCGCGGTCGCCGGCTGCCGGTTCGTGGTCGCCGAGCGCGCGGACTCCACCGTGGTCTCCACCGCGGTGAGCTTCGACGCGCTGGGCAGCGCGCTGCGCGGGCTCGCCGAGCTGGCCAGCGACGAGGACGCCGTCGACGCCGACATCTACCTCGGCTGGGAGGACCAGCCGGAGGACTTCGACGCGATGGCTGCCGCGCTGCTCGAGGTCATCACCGCGCACCCGCTGCCGCGGGTCCGCCGGCTCACCACCACCGTCGCGGGTCGCGGCGGCGCGGTGATGCACCACCACTTCACCTTCCGCCCGTCGGGTACGGGGATCACCGAGGACCGGCTGATCCGCGGCCTGCACCCGTACATCGCGCAGCGGATGCAGCTGGAGCGGTTGCACAAGTTCGACCTGACCCGGCTGTCGTCGTCGGACGAGGAGGTCTACCTCTTCCAGTGCGTGGCGCGGGAGAACCCGTCCGACGAGCGCCTCGTCGCGTTCGCCCAGGTGCGGGACCTGACCGAGCTGCGCGAGCAGGACGGTCGGCTGGTCGCGCTGCCGACCACCGAGGACGCCATCGCCGCCTGCCTCGACTCGATCCGCCGCGCCCAGTCGCGGCGACCGTCGAAGACGCGCTTCACCACCAACCGGATTGTGGTCTACGTCTGGCCGCCGAGTGAACTCACCCGCGAGGAGATGGAGATGATCGCCGGGCGCGTGCGCCCGACGACCGCGGGCGCCGGGCTGGAGGAGATCCTGTTCATCGCCCGGCAGCGCGACCGCCGGACCGGCGAGCTGACCAAGATTGCCGTACGGATCTCCTTCGACGCCGCGGGCGGCGCCGAGCTGACCGTCGGCGAACCGCCGGTCGAGCCCGTCGAGCCGCTCGACGAGTACCGGCTGAAGGTGCTACGCGCGAGCAGCCGCAACACGGTGTACCCGTACGAGCTGACCGGCCTGCTCGGGGACTTCGTCGAGCATGACCTCGACGACCACCACGCGCTGGTGCCGGTGGACCGGCCGAGGGGGCGCAACAGCGCCGCCATCGTCGCCGGGGTGGTCACCACGTCGACCGCGCGGCATTCGCAGGGTGTCGCCCGGGTCGTGCTGCTCGGCGACCCGACGAAGTCGCTGGGCGCCCTGTCGGAGCCGGAGTGCCGGCGCGTGATCGCCGCGCTGAACCTGGCGGAGCGGATGCGGTTGCCGCTGGAGTGGTGGGCGCTGTCCGCCGGGGCCCGGATCTCCATGACCTCGGGCACCGAGAACATGGACTGGGTGGCCGCGGCGCTCAAGCGGATCGTCGAGTTCACCCAGGCTGGCGGTGAGATCAACATCGTCGTCGCGGGCATCAACGTGGGCGCGCAGCCGTACTGGAACGCCGAGGCGACGATGCTCATGCACACCCGGGGCGTCCTCGTGATGACGCCGGACTCGGCGATGGTGCTCACCGGCAAGCAGTCGCTCGACTTCTCCGGTGGGGTGTCGGCCGAGGACAACTTCGGCATCGGCGGCTACGACCGGGTGATGGGACCGAACGGGCAGGCGCAGTACTGGGCGCCGAACCTGACCGCCGCACGGGACGTGCTGATGTCGCACTACGACCACACGTACGTCGCGCCCGGCGAGAAGGCGCCGCGGCGGGCGAGCACCAACGACCCCGTGGACCGCGACATCTCCACCTTCCCGCACGGCGTGCCGGGCAGCGCCTTCGGCACCGTCGGCGAGATCTTCTCCGCGGAGGCCAACCCGGAACGCAAGAAGCCGTTCGACATCCGGACCGTGATGCGGGCGCTCTCCGACCAGGATCACCCGGTGCTGGAGCGCTGGGCGGGCATGGCCGACGCGGAGACCGCGGTGGTGCAGGACGTACACCTCGGCGGCATCCCCGTGTGCCTGCTCGGCATCGAGTCACGAGCCGTGCCACGGCGCGGCTTCCCGCCCACCGACGGCCCGGACACCTACACGGCGGGCACGCTGTTCCCCCGGTCGTCGAAGAAGGCGGCGCGGGCGATCAACGCGGCCAGCGGCAACCGGCCGCTGGTGGTGCTGGCGAACCTGTCGGGCTTCGACGGCTCACCGGAGTCGATGCGCAAGCTGCAGCTGGAGTACGGCGCCGAGATCGGCCGGGCGATCGTGAACTTCCGCGGGCCCATCGTCTTCTGCGTGATCTCGCGGTACCACGGCGGCGCGTTCGTGGTGTTCTCGAAGGCGCTGAACCCCAACATGACGGTCCTCGCGCTGGAAGGCTCGTACGCCTCGGTCCTCGGCGGCGCCCCCGCCGCCGCAGTGGTGTTCTCCGCCGACGTCAACGCCCGCACGGCGGCCGACCCCCGGGTGCGGGACCTGGAGGCCCGCGCTGCGGCCGCGGCCGGCACCGCACGCGCCGCGTTGACCGCGGAACTCGACGAGCTGCGCTCCTCGGTACGCGCGGAGAAGCTCGGCGAAGTTGCCACGGAGTTCGACCGCGTGCACAACATCCAGCGCGCCGTCGAGGTCGGCTCGGTGGACGCCGTCATCCGCGCCGCCGAGCTGCGTCCGCGCATCATCGACGCCATCGAGTCGCGCCTGCTTTGATCCCTGCCCGGCCGGGGACTTCCACCAGGGAGTCCCCGGTCTCCCGCCGGGGTGACGTCTCCGCCGCCCGCGGTTGACCGCCTGCAGCACGGAGGTGGAGGACGATCTCGTTGCTCTGTTGTGGTGCCGATGACGGTAGTAGACGTTGCGGGGGTGCTCGACCTGGTTGACGAGGGCGTATTCCTGGGGGAAGCGGCAGCGGTAGTAGGCGTCGCCGTGGTTGTACTGGCCCTGCATTCTGCGCTTGCAGGCGGCGCAGTAGATCAGGCCGCGGAAGAGGTACGGGTTGCGGGTGCGCTTCCTGGTTCTTTCGCCGTCGGTCTTATGGCAGCACGTCACGTCGCGCTCATACGCTGGCGGCCACGTCACGTGCGGCCTGTGCCAGCGCGTTGACGAGCGCTGTTTGCCCAGCCGTGCGCCACACCAGCGCCCATGGACACACAGGGCCGTCGCGCACCGGCAGGTAGGTGATCCCCGGCCAGGGGAAGTACCGGGCGGCTTCGGCTTGCACAGGCTGGACGGCCGCGCCTGCGGCAACGACGGTGAGGACCTCCTGCCAGGTGGTGACCTTGGGACCGCGCCGCACAGGGCGGCCGCTGGGGGTGTGGAACGGCACCAGCGCCTGTTCCCAGTACCGCGGGACCGGCACCGACGGCTCGGCGACCAGGTGATCGGCCAGGTCCTCCATGACGGCGCTGCCCTGTCGGGCCAACGGATGGTCGTCGGCGACCATGAACATGATCGGCTCGGCACGCACGACAGGCCCGACCGTCAGGTCGGGCTCGTCGACCGGCGTCCACAGCAACGCCACGTCGACCTCGCCGTTGCGCAGGGCAGTGAACGGGTCGCTGACGTGCACCTCCCGAAAACGCAGCTCGCAGTCGGGATGCCGAGCACGGAACAGGCCCGTGACATCGGCGATGTCATGAGCCAGCGCACCCATCGCGCCGAGGGTGAGTACACCGGTCATGCCACGGGCCGCGATGGCCGCGTTCTCGATCCCGGTCAGGATGCCCTGGTAATTGACGGCGAGATCGTCGCGCAGTCGTACGCCGATCGGGGTGAGCGACACCCTGCGGCTGGTGCGTTCGAACAACGCGGCCCCGATGCGTCGCTCCTGGGCTGCGATCGACTGGCTGACCCGAGCCTGCGACAGGTGCAGACGCTGCGCGGTTCGTCCGAAATGCAACTCCTCGGCCAGCGTCAGGAAGATCTCGATGTCGCGCAGCTCCACGACGGCCCACCTCCATCCGACCACGTGCGCCGAACCCGCCGGCCGCCGGCCGGGTCAGCGACAGGTAAGCGTATCCGCAGCGCTCGCGGCCGGGCGCCGGCCGGGTCGCCAGCCCATCACCCGCAGCGCGCCACCGTGCCCGAGAACGGGTCCATAACCGCCGATTATCGACCCATGCGCGAAGTCTCGTTGATGCCTGAGCAATGCCGGGTGATCGTGAAACACGACCTTGGAGGACCTGTGACCCCTCAACCATCTCGTCCACGCAGTGCGGTGGTACCCGGGAATCGAGACCCGCCGCAGCGATCCGGAGCGAGGAGAAGCTTGTGAACCTGCTACTTCGTTTCGCCGACGTCCATCGGGCGTGGCTCGCCGAACTCGCTGAAACCGCCCCACCGGCCTACCCCGTCATGGCCCGCGGCGGCGCGAAGTCCGAAGACCTCCGCAACCACGCCGACGTCATCGTCCACCGGCACGGCGCCGTGATCGCCTGCGCCGTCATCACGATTCCGGGCAGCCGTCGCGGCCGCGCCCGCCTGCACCTCGACGTGCAGCGGGCCGCTGAGGAACCCGGCCTACGAGAGTGGCTCGCGGCCACGGCCCTGGGCCGGCTCTACGACACCCATCCCGAGATCACCGAGGTCGAAGCCACCACGGCGCCCGACGAGCACGAGCTGATCGCCGCTCTGGCCGACCTCGGATTCCGGCAACAACCAGGAGAACGAATGCGCAAGCTCGTGTACCTCGTCGGCGTCTCGCTCGACGGCCGCATCGCCGGACCCGGCGACGAGCTCGACTTCTATCACGTAGGCGAGTCGTTGCGGGACTTCATCACGGCCGAGTACCCGGAGACGCTGCCCGGCTTCGCCCGGCAGGCGTGGGGCGTCGACGGTGCGCCCAACCGCCGCTTCGACGCGGCCGTCATGGGCGGTGCCACCTACGGCGCCGGTCTGGCGCAGGGCATTTCCAGCCCCTACCCGCATCTGAGGCAGTACGTCGTGTCATCGACGTTGAGCTCGCCCGACCCGGCGGTGGAGATCACCGGCGGAGACGTGCGGAGGCTGGCGCGCCGGCTGAAGGCCGAACGCGGCCTCGACATCTGGCTGTGCGGCGGCGGGCGGCTCGCGCAGCAGCTCATCGCCGAGATCGACGAACTGGTCCTCAAGGTGTACCCGGTCGTGGCCGGGGCCGGCGTGCCGCTGTTCGGCGACCGGTTCTCGCCCGCCCACTTCACCCTCGCCTCCGCTCGCCCCTTGGCCGACGGCACCGTCATCCTCACCTACCACCCCGCACAGGAGATCTCGTGAACATCCTCGTCACCGGCGGCACCGGCAAGACCGGCCGCCGCGTCGCCCAGCGGCTGTTCGACCTCGGCCACGACGTGCGCGTCGGATCACGGTCCGCGGCGGCACCGTTCGACTGGACCGACCCCGGGACCTTCGCAGCCGCGCTGCGCGGCGCCGGCGCCGTCTACATTGCCTACCAGCCCGACCTCGCCTCACCCGGCGCTGCGGAGACTGTCGAACACTTCACCCGGCTGGCCGCGGCCGCGGGTGTCGGTCGGGCGGTTCTGCTGTCCGGACGAGGCGAGGCCGAGGCCGAAGCCAGCGAACGTGGGTTCGTCACCGCCGCAACCAAAGGCGGCCTGAAGTGGACGGTGCTGCGCTGCGCCTGGTTCCATCAGAACTTCGACGAAGGCCACTTCCGCGAGCCCCTCGCCGCGGGCGTCTTCGCCGTGCCGGCCGGGTCCGCGCCCGAACCGTTCGTGGATGCCGGCGACATCGCCGACGTCGCCGTCGCCGCCCTTACCGGCGACGAGCACCACGAGAAGGTGTACGAGCTGACCGGACCGCGGCTGCTGACCTTCGCCGAAGCGGTAGCCGTTCTCGGCGTCGCGGCCGGCCGGGAGATTGCCTTCGCCGAGCTGCCGGTCGAGCAGTACGCCGCCGCGCTCACCGCCGACGGTGTCCCCGCCGAGACCATCGACCTGATGGTTTACCTGTTCACCACGGTGCTCGACGGCCGCAACGCCCACCTGTCCGACGACGTTCACCGTGTGCTCGGCAGGACGCCTCGCGACTTGGCCGCATACGCCCACGAGCATGCGGGCGCCTGGCGTCAGCGCTGATCGCGCTCTGGCGCAGACCCGCCTGCGGGCGTGCCGGAGAGCACGCCCGCAGGCGCCGGTAGCGGACGGAACCTGGCACGGACTGCCAGGCTCCTCTGCTACCAAGCCTTTCCGCGGATCGGGGGCACGTCGAGGTCGCGCTCACCGCCCCGGTGCTCGGCGAGTAGCTGCCGACGGATCGAACGCCAGGCGACGCGCTCCTGCCGACGGGCGAGCATGCGGTGCGACTGGAAGGTGCAGAGCTGACAGCCGCAAAGGTTCGGAGCCTGAGCCGACGGCTGCCGGTAGCAGCGAGTGCGGTTCCAAGCGGGCGAGGCGAGGAACTCGTCAAGGTCACAGGGGCCGGAGCCGTGTCGGTGGATGTCGGTAAACCAGCGACGCAACTGCGGATCTCGCTGCTGCACTCGCTCGGGTCGGTGAACGTCGGTACGGGCCATGTGACGACCGCCTTCCGGCCGCCCGCGCACCGTGCGCGGGACTAACGCCTGTCTGACATGTCGATCACCTCCAAGGGGTGGGGTGGACGCCCGGTATGCGAGCGGTGGGGGCGTGCCCGGCTCCCGGCTCAGCCGGGGAGCACCCATCACAACACTGGGTTGCGCCGTACATGTTAGGCCCCGCCTCCGACGGGATTCCGCCACCTAGTGCTCTGACCACAAACGTTGGCGGTGTTGGTGACACGCCGGCCTGAGTGAAGGGCTGGGCCGGCGTGGGGCCGTCAGGCTGTTGGGGTGGCAGAGCCGGTTCGGGTACGTCGATTAAGTGATCAAGAGGGTCAGCGGCTGCAGCGTCTGGTGCGTCGGGGCACGGGCTCGGTGGTGCGGCTGCGGCGGGCGATGGTGGTGCTCGCCTCAGCTGGCGGGAACAGTGTGCCGGTCATCGCCCGGCTCGTGCAGGCTGACGAGGATTCCGTTCGGCAGGTGATCCACCGGTTCAACGAGATGGGCATGGCCAGCCTGGACCCTCAGTGGGCGGGTGGCCGTCCCCGCCGGAT
>NZ_JARXXY010000074.1:0-10910 GCF_029893845.1 Micromonospora sp. A200
CCACCGGCGGTCGCGGCGACACCAGCGAAGGTCAGGGCGGTCTTGCGGATCAGATCGGTACGCATGAGGGTGCACCTTTCGATCGGGGGATACGCGACCGTCGTCGGGGGACGGCGGTGCGCGTGAGAGGAAGTCAAAGAAGGGGGATGCCCGGCGGCCGCACAAGGGGGCTCTGCTCGGGTGTCCGGGGGGATGTAACCAGCCCGGCGGGCTCCGCATTCCACAGGCCCGGGGGCCATGGTGCCGGGGGATGTAACCAACCCCAGGGGCTCTGCATTCCACGAGCCTCGGCCCGGGGGTCTGCTCGGATGGTGCCGGGGGGATGTAACCAACCGGTGCGGGCCGGCATTCCACCGGGCCCTGACTCTTGCTTGACCGTCCGGGCCGGAGGGGCCACGGCGGTCTGCCATGTACAACGACCCCGCCCCGCCGACCATTCCACCCCCGGCCGGCCCCGCCCACCCGACACCGCAGGCCAGACCGGACATCCAGGCGGCGACCACCCGACCCGGAACCGGACATACGTTCGCGAACACCCCCGTCGGCCTGCGCCAGGCTCCGCCGTGAGGGCCGCCGTTATCGGCTTGCACGGTTTGCGGCGTGTCGCGGTGACCTGGGCGCGGAAGCCCGCGACACGCCGCAAACCGCGCGTCACCGGACGGGCTGGCCCCGGGGGCGGCTCTCGGGGTCCGGCGGGCGGGGTGTCGGCCTCGGTCAAGGCGCCCGGGGTCGGCTGCCGCAAACCGCGCGTCACGGGACGGGCCGGCCTTGGGGGCGGACCTCGGAATCCGGCGGGCGGGGTGTCAGCCTCGGTCGAGGTGCCAGCCGGCGCACGTCGCCGCGTGGCGCCCGGCACGGGGGCGGCGGAGGTTCTCCGCCCGCGCCGATGCGCGCGTCGGACCAGGGCCGGGCTAGGCGTCGCGCAGCAGCGCGACCAACGCGTCGCGGGCCGCGCGCACGGCGTCCCGGGACTGATCGGTGTGGTCCAGTGCGTCGAAGCCGTGCCGTCCGTCCGGTACGTCGAGGACCCGCACCGAACGGCCACTCGCCGCCGCCGCCGAGGTGAACGCCTCGATCCCGGCCAGCACCGGCGGCATGTCCCGACCCGCCCGGACCAGCAGGACCGGCAGGTCGCCGGCGGACGCCACGGCCTCGACCGGGTGGAACCGGGCCTCGACCTCCCAACCGGGCAGCGGCGCCAGCAGCGGATAGGTGCCGACCAGCCCCCGCAGCCACGACGGCGCAGCGCGCAGCCAGTCGCCCAGCAGCAGGCCGCCGCCGGAGAAGAACCAGAGCACCAGCCGGTCGGCGTCGACCCGGGGATCGGCGCGGACCTGCGCGACGGCCGCCGCGACATCCTCGGCCGCGGCCGGAAAGCCCGTCAGCTCGTCCACCCGGTAACTGACGACCGCGGCGACGAGGCCCTGCTCGGCCAGGAGGGCGCCGTATCCCCGGTAGAGGAGCCAGTCGCGCGGGTCGGACGCGCCGGGTGGCAGCGGTGCGCCGTGGACCAGCACCACGGCGGGCCGGGGCCCGTCACCGGCCGGCAGGTGCAGGTCAACCTGGCCGTGCCGCTCGACGGGGGCGGCCGGCGGGGACAGGACGAACGGTGTCCGGTCGAAGGGCGTCGCCATGCCCGGATGGTAGCCGCCGAGCCCCTGCTCCGACGCCCCGTCGTCCGTCCACACTGGATGACATGGGACAGGTCGGCAGGTGGTCTGTCACCATGTCGGTCATGGAGATCTGGCACAACCCGTCCTGCTCGAAGTCCACCTGCGCCCGCACCACCCTCGACGAGGCGCGGGTGCCGTACCGGCTGCGGGCGTACCTGGAGCAGCCGCCGAGCGCGGCCGAGTTGACCGAGGTGCTGCGCCGGCTCGAGGCGCGCGCGTGGGACATCTGCCGCACCGGGGAGCCGGCCGCAGTGGCACGGGGCATGGCCGACTGGCCCCGCGACGACGCCACCGAGCCCCGCTGGATCGAGGCGATGGTGGCGCATCCGGAGCTCATCCAGCGGCCGATCCTGCTGCTCGACGACGGCAGCGCGGTGCTCGGGCGTACCCCCGGAGCGCTCGACGAGGCGCTGCGCCGCGCCGCGGCCGAGTCCGAGCGCTGAGCCGCGCCCGCCGGGTCAGGCCTGCTCGCCGGCCGGCGTGCCGTTCCCCGCGGCCTGCGCGTGCCGCTCGCGCAGCCGGTCCCGGATCTCCTCCGGCGTGTACGACCGGCGGCGCCGCTCGGCGCGGGCGATGACCACGCCGGACGCCGCGACTCCGGCCAGGCCGGCCAGACCGAGTACCTTCCACCACCGCATCCGTTGCCGCATCGGCCTAGGGTAGACGCTCATGAGCATCAGCCTGGACGAGGCCGTCGACCTGACCCGTACCGGAGACCTGTGGGTGTTCCGTGGCCGGAGCGTGCCCGACCGCGCCATCCAGCTCACCACGAACAGCCCGGTCAACCACGTCGGCATGGCCGTGGTGCTGGACGACATGCCGCCCCTGATGTGGCACGCCGAGCTGGGCCGCTCGCTGCCGGACATGTGGACCGGCAACCACCAGCGCGGCGTGCAGCTGCACGACCTGCGCGACGCGGTCTGCGTCTGGGCCAACCGGTACGGCCAGCGGGCCTGGCTGCGCCAGCTCGACCCGCCCGCCGACGCGGCGATGGAGCAGGCGGTGCTGCGTACCGTCGCTCGGCTCGACGGCACGCCCTTCCCCTCCACCGCCCAGCTCGCCTGGCGCTGGGCGCGGGGCCGGGTGCCGCAGGTGCGGCTGCCGGGCCGCCGGGACCGCTCCGGGGTGCCGCTGCCGGACCGGGCGCTGGAGACGGCGTACTGCGCCGAGGTGGTGGCGGTGACCTACGAGGCGATGGGGCTGCTGCCGGCGGGCCGCCGTCCGAACTGGTACGACCCGGGCCGGTTCTGGAGCGGCGACGACCTCGACCTGGCCGGTCAGGCCAGGCTCGGCGCCGAGATCGAGGTGCACATCCCGCCGCGCTGAGGTTTGCCGACGCCCGCCGGCGGCAATTGGTGACGCCGTGAGAGCCTCCACCGATCTCGACACGCTGACCGACTTCTTCGACCGGTACGGCGTGGCGCTCACCGCCGGCGACGTACCCGCCCTCGCCGGCTGCTACGCCCTGCCCGGGCTGGTGGTCGCCGACACGTACAGCTTCTCCTTCAGCACGCTGACCGCCGTCGCGCTCTCCTTCGTCGGCGCCGCCCCGGGCTACCAGGAACGGGAGCTGGTCGCGGCGAACGCGCTTATCGAGGACGTGCAGCCGGTCTCCGCGCTGCTGACCGAGGTGGCCGTGCAGTGGGAGTTCCTGGACAGCCAGGGTCGGGCGGTGCCGGGCGAGCGGTACCGCTACCTGCTGCGCACCACCGAGGACGGCCCGGCCATCTGCACCGTCATCCGCGCGGCGTGACGCGACGGCTCCCGGGCAGCCGTTCGGTGGGCGGCGTCGGTGCGGGGCTGACCCGACCGAACCCGAATCGGTCTCGTGCCACCAGCCGTTTTCCGACCCGTACCGGCCGGACGAACCGTACCGGGCGGGCCCTCTGCTGTCGGGCGTCCGCGCTGACTAGGCTGGCGCGGCTGCTCCGACAAGGGGGACCTCATGTCCGACCGCTCGGCCCCACGGCCGGGGGCGCGATCCGTACCCGCCGTGCTGGCGTCGATGCCGTGGATCGTCGTGCTGCTCGGCGTCGGTCTGCTCGCCGTCATGCTGGTGTTCGCCCTGCTCTCCTTCCGCGGACCGGAGCACGCGGCGGCGCCCGAGCCGGCGCCGCCGATGTACCTGCCGAGGATGCCCGCCGTGACGTCGTCCGTGGCGCCACCGGCCGACGCCCCGCTGGTCGCCGTGGACGCCACCCCGTCGCGGACGGCCAGCGCCACCCCGTCGCCGCGGGCCAGCACCCGCCGGCCGGCCGCGACGCCGACGACCCGCGCACCGGCCGCTGGGTCCGGCCGGGTGAGCGCGGACTACCAGGCCACCTCCAGCGACCGGGACTCGTTCTCCGCCCGGCTGACGGTGCGCAACACCACCGGCGGGGCTCGCGAGTGGCGGGTGGAGCTGCTGTTCACGGGCAACGTCAAGTCGATCCGGGCGTCGTCGGACTCGGGGCTGTCGGTGCGTACGCAGGGCAGTGGCTGGTTCGTGCTGAGCGGCACCAGGCCCCTGCCGGCGGGGGAGAGCGCCGTGGTGTCCATGACGTTCGGCAGGACCGGTACCGGTGACCGGCCCGGCCAGTGCACCGTCAACGGGGCGGACTGCACCATCGGCTGAGCGCCGGACGCGTCCGTACCATGAGGACGGTGCCGGCGCGCAGACTTCCCGGCCCTGCCGATGGATGGCTACGCTCGCCCGACGGCACGGATGAGGGAGGGGCATGTCCGGCACGCGTCGCCGCTCGTCCCGGGCCGCCGCCACGGCGCTCGCCTCGTCGCCCTGGGTGCTGGTGGCCACCGGGGTCGTGGTGATGGTGGTGCTGCTGGTCGTCGCGTTGACGGCGTCCCGCGGCCGCGAGCCGGAGACCGCCCGGCCGGCTGACCTGCCCGCCACCATGGCGCTGCCCGACCTGCCGTCGAGTCCGCCGTCGCGAGCCCCGGTCGCCCTGCCCGCTCCGGGCGCCCCGCAGCTCACCCCGCGCCGCAGCGATCCCCCGCCCGGTCCGCCGCCCAGCGGGCGCCCCGCGTCCCCCGCCGCGGGACGGGACACGCGACCGGAGTCGGCCCCGCAGCCCCCGCCGCCGTCGCCGGTCACCGGGCGGTACCGGGTGATGGAAGCCTGGGACGACGGCTTCATCGGCGAGGTGCTGCTCGCCAACGCCGCCGCCGGTCCCCGCCCCTGGACGGTGCGCCTGGTGCCGCCGGCCGGCAGCCGCGTGGCCAGCTCCTGGGTGGAGGGTGCGCCGCAGGGCAGTTCCCGGATGTCCGACGGCGTCTTCACGTACACCAGTGGGGTGGACCTCGACGGCGGCGCGTCCGTGGCGCTGCGGTTCCACCTCGAACACACCGGCGAGAACACCCGCCTGAGCGGGTGCACCGTTGACGGCGCCGCCTGCGCCGGCCTCTGATCCACCCCCTGTCCGGCGGCGCCGGGTGACCTCCCCGTGCGGCGGAACGACGGCACGTTTCGCAAGGAGGCTGCTTTGTTGCGACCATGTTTGCAAGGTATTGCAGAATGTTTCGGCAAGAGCTAGCGTGCGGGCGAATCAGCGACCAGAGGAAGGCCGTCGATGAAACCCCCGCCGATATCTCGCAAGGCACTGCTCGCCTTGGTCTCCACCCTCACCCTCGCCCTCGTCGGCGTCCCGGTCGCCGTCAACCAGCTCGGCGCGGACGCCACCGACCGGACTCCCACCGTCGACACCCTGGCCGCGGCCGGCGCCGCCCAGTGGGGCGCCGAGCCCTCGACCGAGGCCCTGCTGAAGGCCGGTGCCGGCACGGGACGCGCCGAGCAGTTCTACTTCGTACTGCCGGACCGGTTCGCCAACGGCGACCCGCGCAACGACTCCGGCGGCCTCACCGGCGACCGCCTCCGCACCGGCCTGGACCCGAAGGACAAGGGCTTCTACCACGGTGGCGACCTCAAGGGCGTCATCGACAAGCTGGACTACATCCAGGGCCTGGGGACGACCGCCATCTGGCTCGCGCCGATCTTCAAGAACCGCCCCGTGCAGGGCAGCGGCGCGGACGTCTCGGCCGGCTACCACGGCTACTGGATCACCGACTTCACCCAGGTCGACCCGCACTTCGGCACGAACGAGGAGATGCGGAAGCTGGTCAAGCTCGCCCACCAGCGCGGCATCAAGGTCTACCTTGACGTCATCGTCAACCACACCGCCGATGTCATCAAGTACGGCGAGGACAAGTACGCGTACGTCGACAAGAAGACCTCGCCGTACACCGACGCGGAGGGGCGCGCCTTCGAGGACCGCAACTACGCCGACGGCACCCGGGACTTCCCGACGGTCACCGCGGACGCAGGCCCGTACACGCCGACCTTCGCCAGCCCCGCCGACGCCAAGGTGAAGGTGCCGGCCTGGCTGAATGATCCGACGATGTACCACAACCGGGGCGACTCGACCTTCGCCGGCGAGAACAGCGAGTACGGCGACTTCTTCGGCCTGGACGACCTGTGGACCGAGCGTCCCGAGGTGGTGCGGGGCCTGACCAAGGCCTACGGCGACTGGATCGCCAGCACCGGCGTCGACGGCTTCCGGCTCGACACCGTCAAGCACGTCAACCTCGACTTCTGGCCGCAGTTCAGCCAGGGCATCAAGCGGGCCGCCGACGCCGCCGGCAAGAAGGACTTCTTCATGTTCGGCGAGGTCTACAGCGCCGACCAGGAGGTCACCTCGACCTACGTGCGGCGCGGTGGCCTGCCGGCCACCCTGGACTTCTCCTTCCAGGAGGCCGCGCGCGGCTACACCGCCGCCGACGGTTCCGCCAAGGCCCTCGCCGACGTGTACGCCCGCGACGACCTGTACGCCGCCCGGGACACCGGCGCCAACCGGCTGACCACCTTCCTCGGCAACCACGACATGGGCCGGATCGGCTCCTTCATCGCCGCCTCCGGTGGCGACGACGCCACCCAACTGCGCCGCGACCAGCTCGCCCACCAGCTGATGTTCCTCACCCGGGGCCAGCCGGTCGTGTACTCCGGCGACGAGCAGGGCTTCACCGGCCCCGGCGGCGACAAGGACGCCCGGCAGGACATGTTCGCCACCAAGGTGGCGGACTACCTCGACGACGACCTGATCGGCACCGCCCGCACCCACGCCGACGACCAGTACGACACCGGCCACCCGCTCTACCGCACCATCGCCGAGCTGGGCACGCTGCGCCAGGCCCACCCGGCGCTGCGGGACGGCCTCCAGGTCACCCGGTACGCGGCCGACGGCCCCGGCGTCTTCGCCTTCTCCCGGATCGACCCGGCCGACCGCACCGAGTACGTGGTGGCCGTGAACAACGCCGCCACCACGCAGTCCGTCTCCGTGGACACCTGGTCCGCCGGGACCGCCTTCACCGGCGTCTACGGCGGTGCGGCCACCGCCACCGCCGGCGCGGACGGCAAGCTCGGCCTGACCGTGCCGCCGATGGCGGCCGTGGTGCTCAAGGCCGGCCGGCCCATCCCGCAGGCCACCGCCGCGCCGGGCATCACCCTCAGCGCGCCCGGCGCCGACCCGGTCGCCACCCGGACCGCCGTCACCGCCCAGGTCACCGGTGACCCGCTGGCCACCGTCACCTTCGCCGCCCGGGTGCCCGGCGGCAGGTGGACGCTGCTGGGCAGCGCGCACACCGCCCCGTACACCGTCCACCACGACCTGACCGGCCTGCCCGGCGGGACGAAGGTCGAGTACAAGGCCGTCGTCCGCGACGGCAAGGGGCGGACCGCCGGCACCCGCGCCACCGGCGTGGTCGGCACCCCGGCACAGAGCGCCGCCCGGGACTGGGCGGTGGTGCACTACCAGCGTCCCGCCGGCGGGTACGACGACTGGGGCCTCTACACCTGGGGTGACATCGACCCGGCGTACGCCACCGAGTGGCCCAAGGGGCAGCCGTTCGCCGGTGAGGACTCCTACGGCCGGTTCGCCTGGGTCAAGCTCAAGCCGGGCGCGAAGTCGGTCGGCTTCCTTGTCGTCGACAAGAACGGCAACAAGGACGTCGCGAACGACCGCACCATCGACGTGACGCAGACCGGCGAGGTCTGGGTCAAGCAGGGCGATCCGACGCTCTACCCGACCCGGCAGGCCGCCACCGGCGAGCCTGACCCGGCGGTCGACGAGAGCACCGCGGTCATCCACTGGCGCAAGGCCGACAACGACTACGCCGGCTGGGGGCTGCACCTCTGGGACGGCGCCGCCAACCCGACCGACTGGTCCAACCCGCTCAAGCCGGAGAAGATCGACGCCTACGGCGCGGTCTTCCGGGTGCCGCTGGCCGCCGGCGCCGCCGGGCTGAGCTACATCATCCACTCCGGTGACACCAAGGATCAGCCCGACGACCAGCGGCTGGACTTCGCCAGCGCCGGGCGTGAGGTCTGGCTGCTCGCCGGGGTGAAGGGCAGGCTGCTGCCGCCCAGCTCGTCCGGCCCCGCCCGGGACCTCGACATCGCCAAGCAGAAGGCGCACTGGATCGACCGGTCCACCGTCGCCTGGTCGACCGGCCCGACCGACGGCAAGCAGTACGCCCTGGTGGCCGCACCGGCCGGCGGGCTGAGCATCGCCGACGGTGAGCTGGCCGGGACGTACACCTCGCTGCCGCTGCGGGCGCAGCGCAACGGGCTCACCGAGGCCCAGCGCGCGACCTTCCCACACCTGTGGTCCTACCGCACGTTCAGCCTGGACCGCGCCGACCTGGCCAAGGTCCCGGCGGCGCTGCGCGGGCAACTGGTGGTGACCGAGCGCGACGCCGAGGGCGTGTTGCTCGGCGCGACCGGCGTGCAGATCCCGGGCGTGCTCGACGACGTCTACGCCCGGGCCACCGACGCCCGGCTGGGCGCCACCTTCGCCGGCCGGGTGCCCACCCTCGCCGTCTGGGCGCCCACCGCCCGGACGGTGTCGCTGCAGCTCTTCGACTCGCCCACGGCCGAGCCGAGGACGGTGGCGATGAGCCGCAACGACCGCACCGGCGTCTGGTCGGTGCGCGGCACGAAGGCTTGGGCCGGCAAGTACTACCGTTACCAGGTCGAGGCGTGGCAGCCGGCGGCGCAGAAGGTGGTCACCGCCGCGGTGACGGACCCCTACTCGGTGGCGCTCGCGCCGGACTCGACGCACAGCCAGATCGTCGACCTGTCCGAGGAGGCGCTGGCCCCGTCCGGCTGGGCGAGCCTGCGCAAGCCGCCGGCGGTGCCGGCGTCGAAGGCGCAGATCTCCGAGCTGTCGGTACGGGACTTCTCGATCGCCGACGCCACCGTGCCGGCGGAGAAGCGGGGCAGCTACCTCGCCTTCACCGACCCGAACACCGCCGGCATGAAGCACCTGAAGTCGCTCGGCGACGCCGGGGTCAACTACCTGCACCTGCTGCCCTCGTTCGACTTCGCCACCATCCCCGAGAAGCGGGCCGCCCAGCAGCAACCCGACTGCGACCTGGCGAAGCTGCCGCCGGACTCCGACCAGCAGCAGGCCTGCGTGGCGAAGGTCGCCGAAAAGGACGGCTACAACTGGGGCTACGACCCGCTGCACTACACCGTGCCCGAGGGCGGCTACGCCGTCGACCCGGCCGGGGCGAAGCGGACCACCGAGTTCCGGCAGATGGTCGCCGGGGTCAACGGCGCCGGGCTGCGCGTGGTGCTGGACGTGGTCTACAACCACACGTCCGCCTCGGGCACCGACCCGAAGTCGGTGCTCGACCAGGTGGTGCCGGGCTACTACCACCGGCTGCTGGAGGACGGCAGCGTCGCCAACTCGACCTGCTGCGCCAACACCGCGCCCGAGCACGCCATGATGGGCAAGCTGGTGGTGGACTCCATGGTCACCTGGGCCAAGGCGTACAAGGTGGACGGCTTCCGGTTCGACCTGATGGGCCACCACCCGAAGGCGAACATCCTGGCCGTGCGGGCCGCGCTGGACCAGCTCACCCCGGCCCGCGACGGCGTGGACGGGAAGAAGATCCTGCTCTACGGCGAGGGCTGGAACTTCGGCGAGGTCGCCAACGACGCCCGGTTCGTGCAGGCCACCCAGGCCAACATGGCCGGGACCGGCATCGGCACCTTCAACGACCGGCTCCGCGACGCGGTGCGCGGCGGCGGTCCCTTCGACGGCAACCCCCGCATCCAGGGCTTCGCCTCCGGTCTCTACACCGACCCCAACGGCGACACCGTGAACGGGATGGCGGCCGAGCAGAAGGCGCGGCTGCTGCACTACCAGGACCTGATCAAGGTGGGGCTCGCCGGCAACCTGCGGGGCTACCGGTTCACCGACTCGTCGGGCCGGCAGGTCACCGGCGCCCAGGTGGACTACAACGGCTCGCCGGCCGGCTACACCGCCGCGCCGGGCGAGGCGGTCACCTACGTTGACGCGCACGACAACGAGATCCTGTACGACGCGCTGGCGTACAAGCTGCCGCAGGGCACCTCGGCGACGGACCGGTCGCGGATGCAGGTGCTGGCGTTGGCGACCACCACCTTCGGGCAGGGGGCGGGCTTCGTCACCACCGGCTCCGAGCGGCTGCGCTCGAAGTCGCTGGACCGCAACTCGTACAACTCCGGTGACTGGTTCAACCAGATCCGGTGGGACTGCGCGCAGGGCAACGGGTTCGGCGCCGGCCTCCCGCCGGAGCAGGACAACAAGGACAAGTGGCCGTACGCGAAGCCGCTGCTGGCCGACCCGAAGCTGGTGCCGGACTGCGCCGCGATCAACCTGGCCGACGCCCGGTACGCGGAGCTGCTGCGGATCCGGGAGTCCTCGCCGGTGTTCGGGCTGGCCACCGCCGGCCAGGTGCAGCGGCGCGTCGCGTTCCCGCTCTCGGGCGAGAACGAGACGCCGGGCGTGCTGACCATGACCCTGGACGCCCGCGGGCTGGACGGGAAGTGGAAGTCGCTGACCGTCGTCTTCAACGGCACGCCGGATACGGCGAAGCAGACGGTGACCGGCCTGCGGGGTGCGGACGTCGCGCTGCACCCGGTGCTGGTGAACTCGGCCGACCCGGTGCTCCGGACGGCCTCGTTCGACCGGGCGGCCGGCACGTTCACCGTGCCGGCGCGAAGTGTGGCGGTCTTCGTCCAGCACTGACCCGACGACGGTCCGGCCCCCTGCCACCGAGGTGGCAGGGGGCCGGACCTGTGTGTGGATCCCGAGCTGACCGGCGGTCAGTTGAAGCAGTCCTTGACGGTGCCGGCGCAGTTGGTGGGGTCGTTGTTGGTCACGGTCGACTTGTCGTCGAGCTTGACCTTGCCGTCGTTGT
>NZ_JARXXY010000075.1:0-10574 GCF_029893845.1 Micromonospora sp. A200
AGATCGACACTTCGGAAAAGTCACTTCCCGGACCCGCCACACCCCAGCCTAGAACATCCCTCTTGATCATCACTTGACACAGAGGGGTGCCAGATCCGTGCGTGGCGGTGGACACGTGATGACGGTGATGATCTCCTGTCTCGCTGGCCACGCCGCCGTGCGATGGGTAAAGTCGGCCACCGCCCCGGCCTTGTGACCGGGAACCCGCTGGTGCTCGTATCGATCGGGTTCAGTCGGTCAACGAGCGGGCAAGCACTTGCTTGGTCCGGTTGCGAAGGGCATCGAGCTCGGCGGAACTGCCTCTCACCTCGATGAGGAGTTCGATGGCGGCCTGCAGGTACTCCAGGGCGATGATGTGCTCGTCGAATGGAGCGTCGACCTCGAACTGATCGAGCAAAACCTCGAAGTCGGCCAGTACCGCCTCGGCGCGAGTGGCGGCTCGGTCGGGATCGCCGTTGCGCTGGATGCAGCGGGCCGACTCGATCATCGCTCGTCCGACGAAGGCGTGAGATTGGCCCAGCAGGCGGGTGACGATGCGTCCCACCAGTGCGAGGCCACGCTCCTCAAGCTCCGGGTCGGGTTGGGCAGCGAACTTCGCGGTGACCTGACGGGCAGCCGCGGCGAGCGCGACCCCGTCGACCCACTCCTGGGAACCCTCCGGGGCACAAGGCTGCTGCCCCAACCGGGCGATGCACGCTTCGGCTGCGACCGATAGTGACGTCGCTGCTTCGAGGAGGAGGTGGAAGCGTATCCGACCCGTCTCCTGCGACGCGACTGCCAACCGTGCGACCTCGAGCGCCACGGCGACTTCCTCGGTGCCGTGCGTGGGCTCGCCACGCCTGGCCCGCTCCAGGAGAGCCTGCGCCCACGCCCGCTCCTCGGGCGATGGCCCAAGAGCTCCATCATCAACGGTCAGTCCGAGCTCGAGCCGGTATGACGTCCACGCCAACGGGTCCTTGACGGGGTCCGGCTCGTTCGCAGGGTTGCCGGACGCGGCGCGAACGACTCCACCCCCGACACGGTCCATCGCGAGCCGTGCATCATCGAACGGCAGCGCGAACCGCTCGGTCAAGACGGCAAGGACATCGCGACGGCGCGTCCCCTCCTCGTCGGCCGCCCCGAGATACAAGACAAGGGCGGGTACCGATGTTCCCCGAGCAAGGCGCACAGTCAGGTCGTCCGTCCATTCCACGGCACGAGGATGCCCGTCCCGACCTCGAACCACAAACGAGCCGACTCTCGGCGCCCAGCGACTCGCGCTTCACACCGCGGCACGTCGTTCCCTGGGCTCAGGACCGGCAGTGGAGATTGTCCGATTGGCGGGCTGGCCACTTCCAGATCATCACGCGAGTTGTCGATCGCCACTGCACGTTCGTCACAAGCAGTGACGGCGTACGTTGCTCGAGTCGCGGCAGAGGCGGATGCTCGCTAAAGAAGCGTGACGGTTGCCGTGGCCGGTATTTCGAGCGTGACGAGGTGGCCTTCACCGATTGCGTGCATCAGACCGTTGCCTCCGGGAACCAGCCGGGCAATCCGCGCCGATAGCCGCATGCGGGCGCCGACGTTGCCGGCGCGGTCGATGGTGACCAGCGAACCGTCCGTGAAGGCGAACAGCACACCGCCGGACACCAGGGCTGCGGCGCAGACAGCGCCGTGCGGTAGGGGCCGTACCTCGGTGACAACACCGTGGCTCAGGTCGATGACCGCAATGCCGGCGTCCTCGACGAGCCACAGCGTGTCGCGGTGGAGGATCGGCGTTTGCGGGCGGAGATTACGCTCGTGGTGCCACAGCACCTGCACACCGCTCACTGGATGAAAAGTCATGACCGTGCGTCGACCGCTGAGGAAGGTGACACGGCCATCGTTGCTGACTCCGTAGCCGCCGTCGCCATCAGAGAAGACCACCGGCGCCGGCAGCGACCACTCCCTCAGAACGGCCCCGGAGGCGGCCATCACCAGTAGTTTCGGCAGACCGGTGCCCGCGATGAGCACAGCATCGGCGGCAGAGCCACCTTCGGGCCTCCAGCGAACCGGCTGCGGCCAGGCAAGTGGACCGGCTCCGGCAAACGCAGCGCCGTCGGACGGCAGGTACCTCCCGTCGGCAAGGGCCACCCGCATCAAAGGGTGGTAACCGCGCCACCCTCCCAGCCAAACAACAGAGCCGCTGATGCTGACGTAATGCCGCAGGCTCATGCCGGGCGTCGACCACAACCGTTGCCCGTTGTCCAGGTCGAAGCAGTGCAGAACTCCTGCTTGGCTCAGGTAAAGGCAGCGCTCGCCCGCGATAACCGTCGTGCCCCAGCAATCCTCGACACCTTGTTCCCACAACTGCGCCCCGCTGCGCGGATCCAGCCGGACCAGACGCGAGTGCCGCTCCGCCACGACGAGGCAACCGGACGCCACAGCCATCGCCTGCGAACCCGATCTCAGGTGTAAAGGCCGCGACCACAACACGCTGACCGACTGATCCACCACGCCGGCATGATTGCACGCATCAGCAACCCTCATCTCGGCAGATCCGCACGGCGAGCCGCGAACGGTCACGTAACCCTGCGTAGCGCGCGGATCGCGGCATGAGAGTAAGGTCGCCGCGTGTCGGATGACATCACCCTGCGGCTGGACCGAACGACCGCCGAAGACCTGTATGCCGCGTTGTACGAGACCGGAGAGCATGTCGCGGCCGGCACACCCATCACCCCACCGACCGCTGAGGAAGCCGAGCGGCTTGGACGTCTTCTCCGGGAACTCGGACACGCACTTGGCCGTCGATGCTCCCCATACTGCGAGCACCTTGGCTGACCATGACCCGCCGCACGCCGCAGCCACGCGGCATGGGCGGACGTCCGCTGTCCGCACGAGAGCAGCAGCTGGTCGTACTGGTAGGAACGCCACGTGACCTACTTCGAGGACCTGAGCAGCTACAGCTACAGCGAGGTCGACGTCATCGAGCTGGAAGCGGGATGGCTTCGGTTTCGGCCTCGATACGACCGGATCAACGTCGGCTGGCTCGATGCTCCCCACGCATTCGAGGAAGGTCCAACCCCGGGCTGGCTCGCGGGCACGCTGCTCGAGATCATTGCAGGACCGGGCATCAACACGATGCGTGGATCTCACCCGTGTTCCTTCTGCCCGCAAAGCCCGGCCGGTTCCACGCCCATTGACTCCATGCCGTCCGTGGATCATCCGACTGGCACCCTCTGGCTGGGGAACGCCGAGGTCAGAGTGCCCTCCGCACCGGGAGTGATGTTTGCCGCGCCCTCACTCATCTGGCATTACATCACCGCCCACTCCTACCGCCCGCCGCTTGAGTTCATCGAGGCGGTACGGCAG
The DNA here is from genome assembly GCF_029893845.1 of Micromonospora sp. A200. Lineage (NCBI taxonomy): Bacteria > Bacillati > Actinomycetota > Actinomycetes > Micromonosporales > Micromonosporaceae > Micromonospora > Micromonospora sp. A200. The sequence continues at coordinate 3,331 of NZ_JARXXY010000075.1, forward strand.
TACGACCACGGCTGGGCCGCGGAACCGAGCTTGTGGATACCAGACGACGCCGAGCGCATCACGTTCGACTGAGACGCCAGGGCCGCGCACTGCGGCATCGATAGACGTCTAGCAACGCGGCTGCTCGTGATCGATGTCATCCACTGCGTGTCGGCGGTCGACTTCGGTGCACTCATCTCGGTATGAGAGCGCGCGGGCGCGGCTTCGTCGTGCGCCCGGTCGGGGGCGTTCGTCGACTCCGCTCCGCATGCAGTAGCGACGTGTTCGGTGCCGCCTCTGATTCCGCATGGCGAATCGGAGGCGTCAGCCATCGGCGCCGTCCAAGTGACCCAACTGCTGTTGCCGTCCGGTCCACGAACAGCGGCTCCGTAATCGGTCATCGGTGGTTGGGCCTGTCGGTGCTCCGCCAGATGCAGCGACGTGTTGCGCTCGTGCCCGCAACCCAGCAGTAAGACCTTGCCGTGCTCTCGGTAGAGGGCTCCGAGCGGTGACTTCTCGCCCAGCCCTTCCTCGAGTCGATGGTCGCCGGTTATCGCTCTCGCCCGCGTGCCCAGTGCGGCGAACGACACGTGCGGGTGCCCACTGCGCAGGGCGCCTGGCCAGGTGCGCACGGTCTCCGCCAGGACACCCATGTGCCGGCTGGGAGTACGCGCCGGATCGAATCCGGGGTTCTGCTCTCGAATGACAGGCCACCACGCTGAGGGGACGGCCGGGTTGCGCCAGCGCGCGGGGTCGGAGTTGGAGGGTGTGTGCGTCGGGACGACCAGTGTGCCGGCGGGGCCGACCACATCCAGCAGAGCTTGGACGACGGCTTGTACCTTACCGACGACGAACCCCAACGCTCGTACCGACGAGTGCACCAGCACCGTGTCTCCGGCTGACAGGTCGAGGGCCCGGAAGTCGGCGGCCAAGGTGCTCAGGGTGTGGGGCATCGGCTGCGTCACCGCGTCATTGTGCCCGCTTGGCAAAGCGACGCCGTACCTGCGCCTGGTCAGCGCATCCGCTCATCGGCTACGAGCGCGCACCCCGCTTACCGTTCAGTCTGCCGAAGCGGCCTACGGCGCGTGGTGATCGCCGGCGCACTGCAGTGCACGCCCGGCGCCAGATGCGTGCACTTGGTCTTGGGTGGACCGGGCGGATTCAACCGGTGGTCGCAACACTGGGTTGTTGGAGCGATCGTAGGTGTTCGTCGAGGACTTCGGCTGGAGTCTTCCAGCCGAGGGTTTTCCGGGGTCGGCTGTTGAGGGCATGAGCGACGGCGTTGATCTCGTCGGCGCTCCATCTGGATAGGTCGGTGCCTTTCGGGAAGTACTGCCGCAGCAGCCCGTTGGTGTTCTCGTTGGTGCCGCGTTGCCAGGGGCTGTGTGGGTCGGCGAAGAACACCGGGACTCCGGTCTCGACCGTGAAGCGTGCGTGCGCGGACAACTCCTTGCCGCGGTCCCACGTCAGCGACCTGCGCAGCTGCTCGGGCAGTGTCGTGATCGTCTCGGCGAGGGCTTTGCTCATCGTGATCGCCCCATACCCGGCGAGAGCCGGCCCGTTCTTCGTCCGCGGGATCACCCCCCAGCCGGCCTCACGAGGCAGGTGGACCAGCATCGTGAACCTCGTCGTCCGCTCGACCAGAGTCCCGATCGCGGAGCGCTGCAAACCGATGATCAGATCACCTTCCCAGTGCCCGGGGACGGCACGGTCCGCGACTTCAGCGGGCCGTTCACTGATCAGCGTGCCGCTGGTGACGTGCGCCCACGCGCGTTGTTTCGCGCGGGCTCGGGGAACGCGAAGCGCCCGCCCGGTCCGCAAACAGGTGACGAGTTCGCGCTTGAGGGCACCACGGCTCTGGACATAGAGCGCCTGGTAGATCGCCTCATAGCTGATGCGCATGGACTCATCCTCCGGGAACTCGGCCCTGAGCCTGCGGGAGATCTGCTCCGGGCTCCACCCGGTCGTCCATGCCCGATCGGCCCGGTGGGGCTTGTTGCGGCCCTTCCACTGCGGGCCCTGCGGGCCGGTGACCAGTCGGCCGTCCGCTGTCAGGATCGCACCCGCAAGCCGTTGCTGGACGTACTCTCGGAGCCGCTCATTGGCCAGCAGCTTCGCGGTCTTCGGCCGGCGGGCTCGACGTTCTGCATGCCACTGCGCGGTCGAAGCCTTGTAGTCCAACCGGTACGTCCTGGTCGAGGCGTTGCGCCGCAACTCCCGCGAGATCGTCGACGGGTCCCGGCCGAGCCGACGTGCGATCTCCCGAACGCCCATGCCTTGCGCCCGCGACAAAGCGATGTCCTCTCGTTCGCTGAACGACAGATAGCGGCCCGACACCGTCGGCGGCAACGCAGGATTCACGCCGCCAGCGTGCCGGAACCACCGGAACCCAACCGGCGACGACACGCCAGCCACCGCGGTCGCATCCACGGTCATCACACCCGATCGGATCGCAGCCCAAAACTTGACCCGGTCCTCACGCCACGCCACCGTCGGCCGTCCCGGCGACGGAATCTGACCCCGATACTCCCGAACCCGCTTCTGCCTCGGCCCATAAGCCATCGCTCGACCTCTCCGACAAGGTGTTGCGACGACCGGTTGAATCCGCCCCGTCGACCAGCGGCACGTGCCCATCCCGCCGCAGGAGAGGTGGGCGCGGACCCGAGAGATTCTGTTGGCTAGTGCCTTGACCACGAACGTTCACGGTGTTGAATGACACGCCGTCCGGCCTGTCGGCCGGGCGGCGTCGCGGCGGTCAGGCTGTCGCGGTGGCAGATCCTGTACGCGTGCGGCGGCTGAGTGATCAGGAAGGTCAGCAGCTGCTCAGAATCACCCGCCGGGGAACCGGTTCACCAATCCGACTGCGTCGGGCCATGGTCGTGCTCGCGTCTGCCGGCGGCAACACGGTGCCGGCGATCGCCCGTCTCGTGCAGGCCGACGAGGACACGATCCGGCAGGTCATCCACCGGTTCAACGAGATGGGGATGGCCAGCCTGGACCCTCAGTGGGCGGGTGGCCGTCCCCGCCAGATCAGTCCTGACGAGGAACAGTTCATCGTCGAGACGGCCAACACCCGCCCCGAGAAACTGGGGCGGCCATTCACCCGCTGGAGCATCCGCAAGCTCGCCGATCACCTGCGCGCTCCTTCCACCCGCCGGGTCCGGATCGAGCGGGAACGGCTGCGGCAGATCCTGCACCGTCACCGGATCACCTTCCAGCGGACCAAGACGTGGAAGGAGTCCACCGATCCGCAGCGCGACGCCAAACTCGCCCGGATCGAGTACGTGAGCACCTGTTTCCCGCAGCGGGTGTTTGCGTTCGACGAGTTCGGGCCCCTGGTGATCCGTCCGCAGGCCGGCGCAGGGTGGGCGCCGGCCGGGCACCCGCACCGGCTGCCCGCGAACTACCACAAGCTGCACGGGGTCCGCCAGTTCCACGGCTGCTACTCCGTCGGTGACGACCAACTCTGGGGCGTCGTGCGGCGCCGCAAGAGCGCCGCGAACACCCTCGCCGCACTCAAGTCGATCCGCAAAGCCCGCCCGGACGGGGCACCGATCTACGTCATCCTGGACAACCTGTCCGCGCACAAAGGCCTCAAGATCCGCAGATGGGCGGCCCGGAACAAGGTCGAGCTCTGCTTCACCCCGACCTACGCCTCCTGGGCCAACCCGATCGAGGCCCAGTTCGGGCCGCTACGCACCTTCGTCATCGCCGGCTCGAACCACCCCAACCACACCGTCCTGACCCGAAAACTGCAGACCTACCTGCACTGGCGCAACGCCAACGCCCGCCACCCCGACGTCCTGGCCGCCCAACGCCGAGAACGCGCCCGCATCCGCAGCGAACGCCAACGACGCTGGGGCCAACCCGCCACCCGCGCAGCCTGACCCCAACACCGTGAACGTTCGTGGTCAGAGCACTAGCCATTGAACTGTTCCCAGTCGAGGCGGGAGCGAAGGGGCCGCAGGGCTGAGCGTTGCCGGCTGCCGACGCTCAGCCAGATACCACTGTCGCCGTAGTCGGCGGCCATGGCGACCAGTCCGGGAGCCACCCAGTGGCGCGTCGGGTCGCCAGGTACACGCATCGGCTGCAGCGGGACGGGAACCAGATCCTCGACGAACCGGTCCAGCACCTCCGTGGTGACCGTGGCGAAGCCGGTGAACGGTGAGGTGCTCACCGCTTCGTTGAGGGCGAACTGGAGCAGGAAGCCGCTGAGGCGTTCCCGCTCGCGCAGCCGCTGCGGGCCGCCGTCGTACCAAACGACCGGATCGTCGTCGGTGGGGTCGATCAACGCCACCCAGACGGCCTGATTCTCGGCCGCGAAGGCCACCAGCGGCTCGTCTTCCAGGTACTCGATCCTGTCGAGCGGCTCGATGAAGTCCTGCCGGCCGAGTATTTCCTCACGGCCGGCGGCGATGTCGTGGAAGGCCAGCAACGGGGCCGGGAGTTTCATGGCCGCGTGTTGGGGTGTGGCCGGTGGCACTGGCACATCGGCGTACCAAGCGGTCAGGAAGGAGCGCAGTGCCTGGGTCAGGTCCTGCGGCACATCGTCCAGCCAGTCGATTCCGGGTACCGGCAGCGTCGGCTTCGGCGTCGGCCGCACCTTGTCTAGCAGTTCGGGGGGAAGCCGCTCGCCCCAGGTCAGTTCAGCGAATGTGAGTGGCCCCTGTTCCCCGGTGTACGGGTTCATCCCGCGGTAGATGCTGCGGGCTTGGTAGAGCTCACCGAGAGCCAGGCAGCCATCGGCCATCTTGACAAAGCCCAGGAGCGGCTGATTGGACTGGTTCTTCGAGCCTATCCACTGAGTCGCCTCGCTGGGTAAAGGCTCTCGCAGCACCAGTGTGTTCGCGTTGTCGACAGCGTTGCCGTGGGGCCGGTCTCCGGCGTCGACGATCACGACCAGAGCGTCGGCTCCGTACGCGAAGATGACCCCGTCACCATGTACGACCTCGACGTTCGGGCCGGCAGCATCCACCGCCGCCCGCTGCGGGACAACCGACCATCCCTCGATCATCGGGCGAGTATAGGAGCCCGGATCGAACCCGATAGTTGACCATGACTTGGCGAGTGTCGCCCCGCGGCGAGGTCAACTCGACATGAAATGCCAGCTCCCGCTTGGCGCGACGGAAGCTTCGGCAGATCAGCGCATCTGGCGCACGTACCCCGCGTTCAGCCATGGTGCTGGACGAGCAGCGCCCGAGTCGGTCATCGTGCTGAGCGTGGCTGACCGATCATTTGAGACAGCGGTCAAAAGCGCGGTCATGGAAGGCCCGCCCGGGGAGGCCCTGCTGGTCGGGATGCTGGGATCGCTACGTGGCGCCGACAAGGTGACGGTGGTCGCGGCGGTGGGTGATGCCCAGGGCGACGAAGGCGTCGCGGCGCTGCGGAACCTGCTGAACGTGCGGCAGCGCTCGGTTGATCTGCGCTGCGCCGCGCTGCTCGCACTCGCCAAGCGTGCGGGCGCCGTAGCATCCGATGTGCTGAGCGTGGCAGGGCGGCCCGGGAGCACCCCAGTTCGCCGTCGACCACGAGGGCGAACCGTCGGGGTGGCTGGTCGAGCTCGGCGCGGCCCCGCCGGATCCGGACGTGTGGGTGCACCTGCCGTGCGCGCTGTACTGGCCGGCGTTCGGGGCGGAGGAGCCGGACGACCCCGACGACGAGGACGAGCACGACGAGGACCTGCCCCCGCTGTGGGCTCAGCGACCGGACGCAAGGCGGGCCAAGTTCCATGCCGAACGGGATCGCCTCGCCGCGCTAATCACCACCCGTCTCGGTACGCCGGAGAGCGTGGTGACCGCAGCGTACGACAGCTACCGGGCGGTGTGGCGACGTGGTGACCGGGCGCTGCTGCTGGAGACGACCGACGACATCCACACGTACTCGCATTACGACGTGCTCGGCATCCGGCTGCGGCGATACGACCCGTCACTCACCGACCTGGACACCTAACCGAGGCCGGCGCCGTGCCAAGACTACGGCGCGGATACCGGCGCGTCTCGCGGCTACCTATTGACTGGTGGTACGACCGCAGCCCGGCCAGGCTTGGTCGAGGTGACCGGTGGGGTCGCTCTTATCGCGGCTGCCCACCGCAGGTTGGTGTGGCTCTCATCTGGCGTGCGCCCCGCCGGTCACCGCGGCGGTGAGAGGCCGGCTGCCGGCTGTGTCCGACTCCGGATGATGGTTACACCGTGGCTTCACTTGATGAGTGACGTGCCGAGCTTGCTTGGCTTCCGTTGGGAGCATTGCTGGCGGGAGAACCTCGCGGTTCGCTTACGGACCATTGTGAGGCTGGCGAGCGAGGCTTCAACCACCGCCGGGAGTTTCTCGCCTGAGACAGGCGGCTCGCTGAGCCACCTTCCGGTGCCTTGGGGGTCGGTACGCCAACGGGTTACCTGCGGCTCGGTGACCCATACCGTGTCGGGTGGGTTCTGGTCCCAGGCGGCAAGAACACCGAGGCCACCGATCATTCCCGGCCGAGGAGGCGGCAGGACCACGTCGCCCGTCGCCATATCCACAACCTGGTACTGCCAGTCCGCGTCGGCATTGTCGGGGTCGGCCTTGAACACTTCAAGGCGAAACTTTCCCGACGGAGACAGCGACGGTCGCCCCGGCCAACTCACGCCAGCGCCCTCGGCCGGGCAGTAGGCAGTGCGGTGCGGGCAACGCTTCGTGGTGCCGACATCGCCGTCGAATTCAGAATCTCCGACGCCGGTACAGCCAGCCAGCACCACGGTGGTAGATGCGGCGACGACCGCCAGCGCGCGGCATCGTTGGGATTCTCTGTCAGGCCCCGCCCCTGCAAACACATGCGGGAACGTACCACCGCACCTGAGGCGGGACGCTCATGATCGTCTAGCTGGACCTGTCACCCAACATCTGACACCAATCCGTCACGCATCAAGTGGAGCCCGACAGCCGGCTGCCGGCTGTGCCTGGTCTCGCATGATGGTTGACGGAACGGCGTCGGAGGACGCTTGACGCCAGGTCGTGATCGAATAGTGCTGGTGCTGGCCGGCTTCCGGTCTGTCGTAGGACAGTCGCTCTTGGTTGCAGACTACGGCGCAGGTCAGAGTTTTTGGCAGGATGGTGGAGTGAAGCCAGCGCTAACTCTCGACATGGCCACACGCCCTGGTGACGTTGTTCGGGCGGCCGGGTCTTGGCTCGGGGATCGGCTAGTGCTCTGACCACAAACGTTGGCCGGGTTGGTTATGCGGCTCGGCTGGCGGGTTGGCCCCAGCGGCGGTGTCGTTCGCTGCGGACGCGGG
>NZ_JARXXY010000076.1:0-10305 GCF_029893845.1 Micromonospora sp. A200
GTTGCTGGGGACCAACCCCATCACCGCTATGCAGGGACAGACGACGGCCGAGGCACCGACCAAAAGCTTGACACAAAACGACTTACGCTGATGTGTGGGTGCATCCTCGGCATGCGGATCCCGGCGCTGGCTGCGAGGTGCTTGAGCCGGCGGGTTGCGGCATGCCGGTCCATCCGCGCCCCGAGGGTGTTGCGCAGGATCGGACCATCGAGGCGGCCGTCGACGGCACGGTCTACGGCCCTGGCCACGGCGGGCGGGAGCGGGACGAGGACGACCTTGCCGCCCTTGCCGCGCACCCGCAGGACGCGATGGCCGTGTTCCTCTCCGAGGTCGCCGATGTTGGCGCCGCAGGCTTCGAAGATCCGCAGCCCAAGCAGGCCGAGCATGGCGATCAGCGCGAAGTCGTTCGGGTTGGCCGACTGCCGTGCGGTGGTGATCAGGGCTTCGAACTGTAGGTGGCCCAGCCCGAGGGTGGGTGATTCGGGTGGCACGACCGGTCTGCGGACGTAGTCGGCCGGTGAGTGCGGCAGGATGCCGTCGATGACGCAGACGCGGTAGAAGCCGACCACCACCGACAGGCGGCGGGAGACGGTCGAGGGCTGAAGGCGGCGTACGTCCTGGAGCCAGCGCACGTACCGCTCGATGTCCACGCGAGCAACCGACAGCGGTTCCAGGTCCTGGTCAGTGCACCAGGTCAGGAAGACGCGCAGGTCGGACTCGGTGTGTAGCCGCGAGTCACCGCGGTACCGACCGAGATAGGCAGACATCGCCGCACGGAGAACACCCGATCAGGAGAGACGACACCGGGAACGGAAGCGGGAGAGGTAGTCATACCTCACGGTCCGTCACCATTCACAGTCAGTGCCAACGCCCTCGGCGCGGCAGATGCGTGCGTTCGTCGTCCGGCAAAGTCGCGGCGCGGGCGTCAGCTCAGGGAACGTCGGGATCGGGGTGCTCGGCCACGAAACGCTCACCCGTTTCGTCGTCGACCAGCGAGTTGTCGACCAGCCATTCAACCGCCCGCCGCTTTGCGCGCACGTCGCGGAAGGCGTACCACGCCGGCAGCAGGTGCGGATACTGCTCGTGCAACTCGTTCTTGAACCGGCGGAAGGCACCCTTGCCCTGGATAGCTCGCGCGAGTCGGCGGCCGGCCGCCGCATCACTGATCTTCTCGGCGAAGTCGGCCATGTCCTGGTACCAGACGTAGGACGGCAGCGGGTCGATGCCCACCAGGTCGAGGTCGTCAAGGTCGACGGGCGTGTGTCCGTCGATGCCGCCGTCCGTCGTCCAGAACACGGTCTCGCCGGTCTGCGGGTTGATCAGCCATCGGTGCTCGTAGTCGGTCTGGTCCTCGAGCGCGGTGGCGATCTCCTCCAGGTCTAGCCTGCTCAGGTCAAGCATCCGGCCACCATAAACCCCGGTTTCTGTCCGCGCTTCGGCCAGCGACAGCGCGACCAGCGGCAGATGAGGATGCTGGCAGGCCGTACATCATGATTGGTGCTCGTGGACGCCAGTGATCCCTACACGACTATCACCGAGCCGACGTTCGTGGCGCGGTTCCTCCTCGGGCCGGACCCGGGCGCCGTGAGTACGGTGGCCAACGTCGACGCGTTTGTCGACCTTCCGGACGGCTCCACGTGGGCGTTGACGATCTTCACCGTTGACGAGGTCGGCCGCTTGCTGGCACGGTGGAAGGAGACCGGCGAGGAGGCGAACGGCAGCTACTTCTGGGCCGTCGACCAGCTGATCGTGCCGGTGCCAGGCGTATCGGCAATGACTGCGGCGATCCGGGAACTCGTGCACACCGGAGACATCACGAGAGCGGGCGTTCGATGCGAAGACCGGGACCCAGACGCCTCGGCGACCACCGAGGAATGACCCTTCGGCTGCTGCGTCGAGCCCGATCAGCGGCAGATCCGTGCGCCTGACGCGCGGCGGCATCAGAGGTGCGCAATCTGACCTCGGCCCGATGGACGGCCGGCGGTGAAGCAGGACAGGCGGTGGCGTCAGGCGTACTGTTCGCGTCGCTCGTGACATCCTCGGGCCGCGTCACGGTGGTCAGGATCGTCACCGGCACCGCGGGCCCGGGTCGCCTGGACCAGTGGATGCCAGCAGTCGGCCGAGCTCGGGTTGCGGCCAAGACGCTGGTGGTCGAGGCCGGCCCGACGAGCTCCGCGAATTCTGGATCGGGCTTGTCACGATTGGTGCTCGGCCGGACATGGAGTAGACGTGAGTTCCGGGGCTGAGCACGAGGACCGCTTCAGACGCGTCTACGCGGTCAACTTCGAGCCGCTGCTGGCGTACGCCATGCGGCGCGTCGGGCAGCCCGAGGACGCGGCCGACGTGGTCGCCGAGACCTTCCTCGTCGCTTGGCGGCGCAGCCGTGACATGCCGCCGGAGGCCGAGGCCCGGCTGTGGCTGTACGGCGTGGCCCGGCGGGTGCTGGCCAACCACCACCGCGGCGGAGTCCGCCGGGAACGGCTGGGTGAACGGTTGCGGCAACGGCTCAAGGTCGCCGTCGCCGTCGACCCGGGCAGCGAGGTGCCCGACCGGCTCACGGTCCAAGCCGCGCTGGCCCGGCTGGGTGAGTTGGACCGGGAGGTGTTGATGCTGACCTTCTGGGAGGGCCTGGAGCCGCGCGAGGCCGCTGCGGTCCTTCACGTGAACCCGGCTGCGGTCCGTACCCGGCTGTCGCGTGCCCGGGCCCGGTTGCGAGAACTCGTCGGTGACGACCTCGGCCCGCCCGGACATGTACTCGACGTCATGGCCGTACGCACCTCGGAGGAGGGCAGATGACCGACGAGCACCTCGACCGGATGGTCCGAGACGCCGACCCGTACCGACCCGGTGTCATCAGGCACCTCGACGGGGCCGCGCAGAACCTCGTGGAGGAAATCATGTCCGTGCCGACCCTCGACCCCGTCGCCGAACCGCCGGGCAAGCGCTTCCGGGCGCGCCGCGGCGTGATGAGCGGCCTCGCCGGCGCAAGCGTCGCGGCCACCCTTCTCGCCGGTGTCCTGACCGTCTCGATCATGAAGTTGGACCAGCCGGACGGGCACCCGACGACCCCGGCGATCACCTCCGAAGCGACGGACCCGGCCGCGTATTCGGCGATGGTGCTCAAGGCGGCCGAGGAGAACCCGCGGCTGCTGATCGACCAGCCCGGCTGGAAGGCGACCACGGTCTACGGTTTCGCCGAGAAGACGGGCACCATCGCGTTCAGCGACGGCGAACGGCAGGTGGAGATGAACTGGTACCCGGCCGGCCAGTACGACGGCTACCACGAGGATCGGCTCCACGTCAGCAAGCCGGAGCCGGTGAAGGTCGACGGCTGGTCGGCGGACCTGTTCCGGTACAGCGCCAGCGACTTCGCGGTCATGCTCCGGCCCCGCGACGGTTCCTTCGTCGAACTGCGTACCGGGGGCACCTGGACGCGGAGCGAGTTCGATCGGGTTCTCGCCGACGTGGTGCGCGTCGACGCTCGTACGTGGCTGGCGGCGCTGCCGACGGAGATCGTCACGCCGGAGCGGGTGGACGAGCAGGCGGCCAAGGTGCTCGCCGACGTGCCGCTCCCTCCCGGCTTCGACACCACCACGCTGGGCGACCTCGGCACCAACGACGCCTACCAGTTCGGCGCCAAGGTGACCAGCCGGGTCGGCTGCGGGTGGATCGCCGAATGGCTGCGCGCGAAGAAGGCCGGCGACGACGCCGCCCTCCGACGGGCCGCTGACGCGTTGCGCAGCAGCCACAAGTGGACCGTGCTGCACCAGATGAACGACGAGGGTGACTGGCCGGAGGCGTTCTGGGAGACCGCCGACAAGGTGGCCGCCGGAAAGCCGCCGGCCCAGTACCAAGAGGCCCTGGGCTGCGAGTAGCCGTCCCGGATCGCCGAACAGCTTTCGGGCAGGGCGCTGGGGATCAGCCGATCCTCAGCGCCCGACGCCTGCCCCGCGTCTCACACCGGAGGGCGGCATCGGCGGGGATGAAACGGCTAGTGTGAAGCCACACCGGACTTGCCATCGATCTCTGCGCCGAACCCAGCGGGCCCTGTTGCGCCCGGGAGACCGGATGAGCGACACGGCACCGGACTTATCGAGGCGTTGACTCTCGTGGGTGCCGCTCCGATCAGGGCGATGATCCGTACGGTGATGACGGACCTCACCGGCGACCTTCCGATCTGCGCCAGGAACCTCGCCCTGCCAATCTTCGTCGCCGTACAGTGGGGAGCCGACCACGGCATCCAGGGCGCGGAGAAGGTCGCCGCGATGGAGCGCCGCGCCCACGCCGGCTGGCGTCGCCGGCGGCGGGTTGTAGAAGACCTGACGCTCGTGGCGCACAAAGCACATCTTGCTCGCCGGCCAATCGGCGCGGTCAGGCGGCTGGTGGCCAGGCGCACTCATCTCGGCAGATCAGGATGCCGAGCGGTAGCGGCCGCCGCCACGCTCCGCCACGCGCGGATCGCGGCAGAAGCGGTCGTGTCTGCGGCGGCGGGAGCCGAATGGATGGCTGGAGACCCATGGGATCATGACGTCATGTCGACCCAGCATGATGCCGGTGACGCTCGGGCGACCGACCGCGCCCGAGGAGTTCCAGATCGTGGTGGTTTATGGGGAAGTCTGCGGAAGTTCGGTTCGGCCGGCGGGGCTTTCGGCCGCCGGCGATCCGGTCTGGTGTTCCTGACCTGCCTAGCGCTGGTAGGCGGACTCTCCGTGGTGGCGGCTACTGTCCGGATCAGCTCGTCACTGATCGAGACAGCGGAGCAGGGCGTGGCCGAGGAGAGCGCGGTCGAGGTCACCTACTGCGCGGGATGGGATCCGGGGAGCCGAAGGCCCGTCGGCGTGATGGGTGTGGAAGGGGCGCGCAAGCGCGATTCGGCCGGAGAGCCTTACGCGGTGCTGCTCACCGCCGACGCGCGGCCGAGGGCGCTGCTGCAGATCGACTGGGGGCGCCATTACCTGGGCCTGTTCCTCTTCGACGAGCACGGCCGCCGCGACCGTGCCTATGACTACCGCGAGCTCGAGCCGGGCCTGCTCGATCTGCGCCACTACGAGCAGTGGCGCTACGCGTCTGCGGACGAGCCGGAATTCCCCGAGCGCGGCTGGCACTTCACCCTCACGGCCCGACCGGACAGTGACACCGCCGATGTGCAGCTGGACCATGGCGGCCTTTTCCAGACCAGCCACGACATCCCGGAGCGGCACCGCACCCTGCGCAGGGCCCCGTTCGGCGACTGGACGGCGTACGCGGACGGCCGGATGCTCGGTTTCAAACGCAGTGCCGGCGACGTGACGCTCGTACCCGCCAGGCACAAGGAAGACCAGGAGCACCGGGAGGCCGCAACGCCGCTGTGGGGGGCTCCGTCGGGCCTGCGCCCCCGCCATCTGGAGGCGCTGTTCACCCCGGGCAGTCGGTTCACCGACACCGAGTTCGGCGTCGCGATCGTTACCGAACCCCAACCCGCCGGGGTGCTGCGAGTGCCTACCGGCGCAGTGATCGCCGCCGACCCAAGCACCCTCGGCAGCCGCGATGAGCCGTACACGGTAATGGTCCCGGCGGGAGACCACCCCCTGCTGATCGCCGGCATGCGGTGGGAGAGCGAAGGCTGGAACGAGACGACCGCCGCCATGCTGCGGATCCTCGACAAGCCGCCCACCGCGAGCTGGGAACTCGCGGTCCGTCCCGGGCAGGACATACGGCTGCTCGGCGACGACGAGTTCTACGGCTTCGGAGTGGACACCGGCATGGGCGCATTCCTGGACGCGTCAGGGCGGGACGCCCTCGCCGCAGCGTACGAGCACCGGCAACAGAGCGGCGCCCGGGACGATGACAAGGAGACGGAGGCCGCCGACCCGGCCACCGGCACCAATCTGATCGCCTACCCGAGCGGGAGAGGCGACGGCTCCTACCCGGTCTGGATCGGCCGCACCGCCGACGGCGAGGTCACCTGCCTGGTGGCCGACATGCTCGTCCTCCACGACATGAGGCCCCTGCCGCCCACCGCACCCGACACCACCGTCTTCCTCACCCCAACCCCGACGGGCAGCGGCGTGCGACCGGAGCCGAAGCCAGCAGACCCCGAGGCAACCGCCGAGTTCCTGGCCACCGTTGGTGCCAGCATCGCCGCCAAGAAGGAGCAGGTCAGCCGTCGCTGACGCACCGCCCGCCCAACGGCGTCCGCGTCCTGGCGAAGCCCGTCGGCGAGTCCAGGCCGAAGGCCCCGGTCCGCCCCGCTGATCCGACCGGACAAAGAGGTCCTAATAGCGGCAGTCGGCATGCGCGCCGCCGGTCACCGTGCCGGCCAAACGTCCTCATCTCGGCAGATCCGGATGCCGATAGAGCCTGACACGTCGAGTGGAGGGTGGTACCGGCATAGCCAGAAGCCATCCCTGTTGTAGCGGATCACGTCGCCACCCGGCTACCGAGCGGAGACCACTGGACGTTTAATCCATACATGTTGATGCTGGTTAACCTAGTTCTTCGGTCAGCGCTGCTACGAACACCGCAGCCAGAATGCTGGCGGGCCGATTCGACCCCTCCGTGGGCCGCCCCGTAGACGTCGCAAGCTCGGTACCGTAGCGAGGTGATTCCAGCGTGCCCCGAGTGCCACTCGACGGGCGTCCCTCTGCTCTTCGGCCTGCCGGTGCCAGAAGCGAGAGATGCCGCCGCCGACGGCGAGCTTGCGCTCGGCGGGTGTTTGCTCCCCGAAGAACCGCCGCCGAACTGGCAATGCCCACGGCAGCACCGATGGCGCGACGCCGATGAGAAGACGTGGCAGAACCAGCTCCTGGCCGTGCTGCTCATACACGGGTACACCGAGCCGGACGGCGACGCTTGAGCTAGCGGCGGCATGAGTGCGTGACCGACCACTAGCAGCGCACCCGTGTCGGTGGCGGTCCGCCTACCTGCTTTCGATGCCGGTCGCGCTCTAGGACATCGCTCCGTCGTTGGCTGCCCAGCGCTGGTCGCCACATTGGGCACCCGACGGGGTACTACGGCCCTGCTCCGTCACGACGTGCCGACATACTGATCAGGTGGACGAGAGCGTTGAAGCAGCGATCGAGGCAGTCCGTCGCTACGCCGCCGCCCTGGAGCGCATTCGGTCGCGCTTGCTCGACGCCTACCCGGCCTTCGACTGCGTCTCGGATCTGATGACGGCAGTCAGGCACGCGCGAACGCTGCCTCGGGAGGGCAAGTCAAGCACGGGTATCGAGTACTCGGTCCACGGCGCAGGCTGTCGCATGACTGATGAGCAAGGCCAGGAGGTCGACATCGACCTGGTCGACGACGCCGAGGCGTTCGACACCTGGCGCATCAAATGGTTCCTGGACGAACAGTCCGACGCCCGCCCTTCCGTTGAGGAGCTGCAGACGGCCTGCTCCTACCTTTCCCGGCTGGGCCAACTGCGAGAAATGCAAGCCGGCCGCTGGTACGCCCTGCCAGGACCGCTGAACTCGTGCCGTTGACCGCCAACTCTGAGGGACGAGGGTCACCGTCGCGGGACGACCGCAACACTGGCGGCAGGAGGGTCACGGCTCGTGTCCGCTCGTGCCCCTGTAGCGCACCGGCTACTGGCACGAGGGTGGCACGGAGTCGTTCGGCTCGGCCGCTGAGGGCCGCGCACATCCAGACTCAAGGCAGTTGCGGTAACCGCGTCCCAGAAGATCGAATGCTGGTGTGAGCAGATTCGCGGTAGTCGTCGTGCTGGCCGCCGACGCCCATGATGTGATGGCCCCACTAACCCATCACAACGGCGGCACACGTCCGTGGAACAACACCTTTGTACCCATCGAGAGCCAATGGCCAGGTACGTTCGGCCGCGGCTGGGCCGCCGAGTTCACCCACCGGCACCACTGGGCTGAACTATTGGAGTACTTGCAGGCCCTCCCCTGGCCGCGCCCCGAGACGGTGCAGGTGCTGATCCACGACGAGGAGGACGACTGCTTCGGCCTGTGGATGCTGTACGACGGCAAGCTCATCGAAGTGCCACTCCCTCGTACCGAGCGATACATCGAACAAAGCCCGACGTCCGGGAGTTGTTCGTCGGACATCAGCTATCTGCACCGCACAGACACCGCCCTGCCGACGCCCAATATGCCTACAGTGCACCGTTCGACTCCGTAGCCCTCGACGAAGTCACGCCTTCAGAGGAGCGGAAGGCGGCATGCTGGCCGGGACCAGGTCGGCGCCGATTGGAGCGAGCCGTAGCCTTTGGACGACTGGCCGGACGCGCCCATGACGTGCTCATCGCCCGCCAGGACCAGTTCTCCCTGGCGGAGATCCAGCGTCGGGTGTCCGCCGGCCGGCTGGGCATCGACGCGGATGATATCGGCGGTTGCCGCGTAATAGCGGCTAGCCACCCGAAGCAACTCGCCGAACGGCTGACCGCGTACCTGCTGCATTGAAGAGCTAGCAGACCGTCCCAGGGACCTAGGCTCAGCATTTCGACGGGCCGCATCGCTGCCTGAGCTCTACGTCCTTCGCTGCATCTGTCTCTCGGCCGTTGCGGCTACCGTCACGGCTGTGGGCGACGTGGAGTTGATCGGGCATGAACTGATCGAGCCGTGTCTGGAGTGCGGCGCTCTGACCGCTGGTGAGGTCACAGAGACGATCGACGGGGACAGGCTCGCCTGGGCAGTCTCGACTCGGTGTGGCGGGTGCGGCAGTGCCGTGGAGGTGGATGGTTGGGGTGAGATGCCCGGCATCGTGCGGGAGGCGCTCATCGCCCGTGTCGGCCTGGTCCGGCTGCAAGCCGATCCGGCTGCCAGCGGCCGGCTGCGAGTCCGTCTCCTCGCGGCGTTCCGCAAGGGCGGGGCCACGATCAGTGACGCGGCTGGCGCATACACCGCGCTGACCGGCCTCGGCATCACTGGCACACCCTCTGAGATGAGACTGCTTGCCGACCGGCTTACTGCAGCAGGCGCGACCGTATTGCTGACACCACAGGTCAACGGCAGGTGAGCGCGCCGGCATGCGACTGCTCAACGCGTGGATCGCGGCAGATGTGCGCGCCACGGGCGACTGGGCACGGACATCGCGACATTGCACCGAACGCCGACGTGCGCACAGAAACCGGGTTTCAGCTTTCGACGCGTCGGAAGTCGCTTCGGAAGACACCGTACTGGGCGGGCGTCACCCAGCAGCTAAAGCGCTGGCCGACCAGGTCGGCTGCGTCGATCTCAAGCTGCATCGCCAAGACGGCGGCGTCGGTCCGATAGACCTTTGAAGGATCCGCAGCTGTTTGGAAGTTCGCGATTCCTCCGCGCACGCCAACGACCGTGTAGTCAATCCGTCGGCCGGTTTCCGGGGCCGGGCCATCAAGCCACTGATGTGTGTGCCTGCCGTCCCTTGACTGGCCACAGACACCACACCTGGGGACATCGGCAGGACCGATCACGGCGTGGACCGTATCGCTGCACCGTCGCCGCTGCAAGCCTCGAACAACCCAGTGGGCTGTCGGGCTTGCGCGGCCTCTCTGCCGTCTGATCCCTTGGTCGAATGCGCTCTTCTCAGCACGTCCGCGCGCCGCCACCCGTGGACCGCGGCCACCCCGAGGTGATCGACGAACCGTGGTTCGCCACCGGCCGCGGCCGGCAGCGCTCCGTGACGCGCGGTCCGCGGCATGAGCGAACGTCGAGAGGCGCCGTCACAGGCCGATCGGTCTGTAGTTCAATGCCGCGTCGACGATGGCGGCGGGTGACGCGTCGATCAGCTCCGGTGGTGGCCAGAAGATCAGATCGGTGACTCGTGGGTGCAGGACGTTGGTGGCCAGCAGCAGAACGTAGTAGTCGATGTCGTCGTCGGCTGCCTGTATCCGGCGGACAATCTCGATCAGCTCGTCGCGGCTGATGTTGGCGACCTTCGGCCTTGCCGGTCGGGCGGCTTCGAGCGCGAAGTCCGCGACGTTTCGAGACTTCCAGTAGGTAAGGAAGTGATCGGCGTCGTAGTCATGGCCGGTTTCGGCGTTGAATCTGGCGATCGCTGCGTCGGCCGACTCGCCGCGCTCCAGCAGCCTTGCGATGGTCTCGATGGCGGCACACAGCTCTGCGATGCGCTGTGGTCCGACCACCGGCGGGCAGAGCTCGGGGCGCAACTTCATCCGAACATTGTCCCGGGGCCGGCCAGCGTCCTCTACTGAGCACACTCGCACGCTCATCGACACGCCCGGATGGCACCCGGCCAGCTCGGCTTGACGCTGCGTAATGCGCGGATCGCGGCTACCTATTGACTGGTGCTACGACCGCAGCCAGGCCAGGCTTGGTCGAGGTGACCGGCGGAGTCGCTCTCATCGCGGCTGCCCACCGCAGG
>NZ_JARXXY010000077.1:0-8469 GCF_029893845.1 Micromonospora sp. A200
TACGCAAATCCGGCGAAGATGGCAGACGGCAAGGGACCTCTGGCTACCGGGGCTCAATCAGACCTCCTGAGCAACTGCGCGGTCAGCGGCAGATCCGGATGCAGCGTGGGCGGCAAGTGCGGATGCGCGTCGGCAGCCCGCGCTGGACGTGGCGGTTGCTCCGGCTCGGCACCGACCCGTGCGACGTCGACAGCGACCTTAGCGAGGGTTTGGTACGCAACGTGGGCCGGCGCAGTCCTGGACGTCGACGTCGACGTCGATGCGCTGTGCGAGGAGGCGGCCGTCTCTCCCGAGAGAATCATGGCTGCGGCGAATGCTCAGGCGTGAGATCGGCGGGGCGGTCGGGCGGGTAGCAGCGATGACCCTCGCGGCACCAGCCGTCGCCGCCTGGGAGCACGACGCACCGGGGTAGCCGCCGAGGAGATCGGAGAGCTGATTCCGGCAGGCTCCTCGGGGGCTTCACTGGGGTAGTTCGTTCCGGCTCCACGGACGCTCTGACAGTTTCTCGTGGCTCCACACGGACGATCAAAGTCTGCAACGGGTGGCTCGCACCGGGCAGCGCCGTTGCCCGGGTCTCCCGCGCCGGCGGGCCTGGCCCTTGAGTGACGATCTTGCGAAAACTGGCGGTATAAGGGCCGCACGCTGCTGGCAGGCGAGTTCCCGGCGTACGTGGTCCGCCGGCCTGGCAGCAAAGGAGCAACGATTCGCCCACTGCCAACTGCCAGGGACGGGAGCTGAGGAGCCGGGAGTAGCAGCAGCACTGCGGCTGGAAGTCGCCCGACCGGTCAGCGCTCCTGCTCGGTGGGCGCCTTCACCCGGTTCAGGCACCGGCCTCGAGTACGGCGAGGTCGCGTACCGCGTAACGGTAATGCTCGGCCTCTTCCTTGAGCACCACCTTGAGGCAGCGGCGCACGACGTACTCCCGGTCTGGATATGGGTCCGCCGGCTTGCGACCACACACCCGATCGAGCTCGGCCTCGGTGAGCCCGTCGACGACACGCCGCATCGTGGCCATGCGAGCGAGCCGCGGCGCGAGTACCTCGTCGAGCGTCGGGGTGGCTTCGAGGGTGAGCCCGAGCTTCGCCGCTGCGTCGGGCGGCATCCCGCCGTAAGGAAGGCCCAACGGGTGATACGGCGCATCCTCCTCGAGCACGGCATTACCAAGCCAGGCATCGCCGGCCATCAGCAGGTGCCGTTGGGTCTCGACGAACGACCACTCGCCGTTGACCTGCTCGTGCAGCTTGGCCTCGGGCAGGAGCCTGGCGCGGTCAAGCGTCGCCTCCCATTGCGTCTCGATGGCATGCCAAGCAGCCCGGTAGTCGACGGAGGACGCGGCGTCACGCGCCAGCACCCGCGTGGGATGCTGCCGGTCGAGCTCAGCCTCGACGTAGGCAGTCACGTCGACGTCGTTAACAACGAGACGCTCGAAGGCGCCACCGAGGTAGACGTCGCCCCCATAGCAGTCCACGATCTTCAGGCCGCTGACCTCGCAATCGCGAATCTCAAGGCCGGCAAGATCGCATAGGTGGATGCGGGCACCACGGAACTGGTCACTCTGGGCGTACGCAGCAGGCATCGAGACAGCTTCCCGAATACGTCCCGCCTGCGTCAATTGATGGCGGACCCCGCTCACCGTGCTGGAGCGGGTCATTCTCCCCACAGTGGCTTGACGCCCGCAGGGCGCGCCCGCACCGCTGATGTGCGGGCCGGTCGTCGATCGTTGTGTCTCCATCGACGCCGCCGGACCGCGTCGTAGCCCGGCTGGGGCCGCCGCGGCGGACGCGGCGATCCGTTGCCGGTGAGCTCGCCCGCGGTCAGGTGACTTTCAGGGTGAAGACGCCGAACTGGTTGCCGCGCTGCACGTAGTGCGGCAGGTAGAGCTTCCACGTGATCGTCAGCTCGCGCCCTGCGCGCATCGAGGCCGGCGCCTCGGCGACCATCTCGAACACGGCGGTGCCGCCGGCGGGGATCTGCGTGAGCGGGCGGCAGTTCAGCCGGTAAAGCTGGGACGTGTTCACCGCCTCATTCGTCGCATCGCCGAGGGAGAAGCGTTCCATCAGGTAGCCCGGGCAGGGGTCCAGCGCGAGCGGGCCGTCGGTCGGGTTGCCGAGCGTCACGCGGAAGGTGAGCCACGACCCGGCCGCGGCGGTCGACGGCCCCGCGACAGTGACGGTGAGCTGGTCGAGCGGCGAGGATGGGGGCGTCGACACGGCGACCGGTTCGGTGAACCCGCTCGTGTACAGCGTCGCCCGGGCGTTGGGATTGGTCCCCTCGCCCTGTTGGCAGCCGGGGCGGTCGTCGGCGGTGATCGGTGCGCGCAGCGTGCCGCCGCCGTTCGGCACCTCGATCGCGAGCTGCAGCGTCCCGTCAGTCGGCTGGCAGAACGGCCCGGACCAGTCCAGGCGCAGGCTGGCGTGGCCGCCGACGGGCACGGCGACCACCCGGGCCCGGGCCTCTTCGTTGATGCCGTGCGTGTACAGCATGGGAATCTCGCGGCCGCCAGCGAGCATGGTGGTGGGTACCTCGCCCTGCAGTGTGCACTCGACCTTCGACACGTTCTGCACGTCCACCTCCCCGATGAGCTTGCCAATGGCGGCGTCCATGCCGCGGGGTGTCTCACCGCCGCTGCCGGGCCGCACCCAGCCGGTGAGCCGGCCGGACAGCTGCTCCGCCCGGCACGGCTTGCTTCCGGCGGCCGGGGGCCGCGGTCCGGCCGGGCGCCCGTTGAGGTCCTCCGCTGTGATCTTCAGGTCGGCCCACGGGACACTGCCGTCGACGAGCAGCGCGGCGGGCGCTGACCCCTCGGCCGACCGGCCCGGGCGGCTTGGCTGGGCATTCGGGTCGGCGCATGCCGCGGCAACGGCGAGCACGATCAGCAGCAGCAACAACAGTCGACGCATGCCACCACCCTCACACGGCGGGACGGCACCGCGCGTGAGTAGCCGTGCTCAGAAACGGTCAGCCCCTCGGGACGTCAAACCCTTACTGACGCGCAACGCCACCATACAAAGATCCGTATTGGGGCACACCCAACCGGAGGCCAGACGACACAGCCACACGCTCCCCCATTCCAAGAGCGGATGCACTGACATCGGCGAGTCCGGACGGCAACAGGCCAGCTCGGCGTGACGCTGCGTAGCGCGCGGATCGCGGCAGAAGCGGATGCTCGCTAAAGAAGCGGGACGGTTGCCGTGGCCGGGATATCGAGCGTGACGAGGTGGCCTTCGCCGATTGCGTGCATCAGACCGTTGTCTGCGGGGACCAGCCGGTCAATCCGCGCCGATAGCCGTATGCGGGCGCCGGCGTTGCCAGCGCGGTCGATGGTGACCAGCGAGCCGTCCGCAAAGGCGAACAGCACACCGCCGGACACCAGGGCCGCGGCGCAGACAGCGCCGTGCGGTCGGGGCCGTACCTCGGTGACAACACCATGGCTCAGGTCGATGACCGTGATGCCGGCGTCCTCGACGAGCCACAGCGTGTCGCCGTGGAGGATCGGCGGTTGTGGGCGGAGATCACGCTCGTGCTGCCACAGCACTTGCACACCGCGCACCGGATGAAAAGTCATGACCGTGCGGCGACCGCTGAGGAAGGTGACACGGCCATCGTTGCTGACTCCGTAGCTGCAGTCGCCATCAGGGAAGACCACCGGCGCCGGCAGCGACCACTCCCTCAGAACGGCCCCGGAGGCGGCCATTACCAGTAGTTTCGGCAGACCGGTGCCCGCGATGAGCACCGCATCGGCGGCAGAGTCGCGTTCGGGCCTCCAACGAACTGGCTGCGGCCAGGCCAGTGGACCGGCTCCGGCAAACGCAGCGCCGTCGGACGGCAGGCACCTGCCGTCGGCCAGGGCTATCCGCATCAAAGGGTGGTAACCGCGCCACCCTCCTAGCAGAACAACAGAGCCGCTGACGCTGACGTAGTACCGCAGGCTCATGCCGGGCGTCGACCACAACCGCTGCCCGTTGCCCAGGTCGAAGCAGTGCAGAACTCCTGCTTGGCTCAGGTACAGGCAGCGCTCGCCCGCGATAACCGTCGTGCCCCAGCAATCCTCGACACGTTGTTCCCACAACTGCGCCCCGCTGCGCGGGTCCAGCCGGACCAGGCGCGAGTGCCGCTCCGCCACGACGAGGCAACCGGACGCCACAGCCATCGCCTGCGAGCCCGACCTCAGATGTAAAGGCCGCGACCACAACACACTGACCGACTGATCCACCACGCCCGGCATGATTCCACGCATCGGCACGATGGGTGGCACGCACTCAACTCGGCATGACAGGACGCTTCGCCGTCGACAACCTACCGCCCCTAGATCACTGGCACCTGTCGCACATCACCTGGCAGAGCTGCGTTGCACATCAGTTGTCGGATCACACTGACCGTCGCCGGACGTCTACCCGCCTAGGTTGCGGATCTCTTCGTACAGGTCGTCCGCCGCGCTTGCCCCTCGGTATGGCTCGGCGCGAAGCATCGCAGCGAACCTGTCGAGCCGCTTTTTGATCCAGGAGATTTGGCGGTCCGCCGGCAGATCGAGAATCGACCGGATGGCGGCAGTAGCGGAGTCGAGGTCCCCGACTTGCAGGAAGGCTGTTCCTTGGTAGACGTGGGCCAGGGCCGCGTCGTCCAAGGACCTGCTCTCCGGGGGCTCCTTCGCCAACCGGCTGGACGAAGCGGTCGCGGCGCGGGATGCGGACTATTTGCGGACTGGCACGGCCAGCGGCGAGGATGTCGACCTCGGGAAACGGCGAAGCCCAGGCCGATGACCTGGGCTTCTGTACCGAGCCGCCTGACGGAATCGAACCGTCGACCTACGCATTACGAGATCAAGATGAGCGACGCGGCGAGCTGGGCAGATGGGGGTCTAGCAGCGGAAACACCTTCCAACATCTCTCACCGCTCCCCCACTGTCCGTGGGCCTCTTGCGGACTGGATGCGGACCGGCTGGCTGTCGCGGCGACCCGAAGCGTCAGCTTGGGAATTGTCGATGTCCGGCTGTCTACGGATTTGGCGGCCTGGTCGCGGTGGTCTCTAGTGGTCTCGGATGACCCCTGCTGTCCTAGCTCAATGGCACGCTAATGGCACGGAGGGATGATGCCGTCTGAGGGCAGGCTGACCGTGGGCACGTCGCCCGCCATTCTCAAGGAGTGACCATGCAGGTAATGGTGCTGGGCGGTACCCAGTTCATCGGCCGCGCCATCGTGACTGCGCTGCTCGACGACCACCAGGTCACCGTCCTTAACCGTGGTTCCAGGCCGCTGTGGGATCCGCGGATACGGCAGCTCGTCGCGGACCGCAACGACGCCGCGCAGCTGAAGCAACTCGGCCTGGCGGGCTTCGACGCCGTCGTCGACGTCTCGGGCACAGAACCGCACCACGTCACCAATGTGCTCGCGGCGTTGCCGCATCCTCAGGAGCTGCGCTATGTCTTCATCAGCTCGGCCGCCGTCTACAACCGATCGGTGGCGTCCCCGCCGTTCCGAGAGGGCGACCAGGCCGACGGCGACACCATCTGGGGCGGTTACGGCGAGGCGAAGGCGGAGTGCGAGGCCGTGCTGCGCGGTGCGTGCCACAGCGGTCTGACCGTCCTCCGGCCGCCGTACGTTTACGGTCCGCACAACCCGGACCCGCGCGAGCAGTTCCTGTGGGCTCGCATCCTGGCTGGCCAGCCGGTCTTCGTCCCCGGAGATGGCGGCACCCGCATCCAGTTCTGCCATGCCCAAGCGCTCGCCCAGGTGGTGGCCGCCGCGTGCGCGGGCCAGCTGGCCGCGGGAACGTTCAACGTGGGTGAGCCGGCCAGCTACACCCTCCGCGAGTATCTCGCGATTCTCGGGGAGGTCGCCGGAGTACCGCCGACGGTGGTTCCTGCCCCTGACCCCACCGTCCGTGCGCGTGACTACTTCCCGTTCCGCGACGCGGAACTGGTGCTCGACGTGACCCGACTTGCCACGCACGGGGTGGTAAACCACGACGACCTAGCCACCGGTCTAGCCAAGACGCTGACCTGGTTCCGCAAGAACGGCGGCATCAGCGACGAACCGACCCCGCAGGAGTTGGCCTGGCGAGCCACGAGGTGGAACGCCCTACCGGACGAGTCTCAATGGCGGCTGCAAAGCGTCGGCGTGGACGACCCCCGCCGGCCTTGGGATTAGAAGAAGATCGCGGATGGCTGGTCACGGTAACGTGCCCCTGCTCAAGCCGTCCGTGACTGTCGGATCACGTCGGCATTGGCCGGCGGTCTTGGCTGTACGAATGGCTGTATGGCGGCGGGATGCTGGCCACGGCACGGCGGGAGGACGGATGGCGCTCAACAAGCGGGGCAGTAAGCCGATCGTTGTCGACGGGATCGGCTACCGCTGGCTCGTCCGCCGGAAGCCGACGTACAGCCAGGGCTTGACCTGGTCGCCGCTGAGCTTTGCCGTTCAGCGGACGGAGACGCCTGGCTGCGCCACCCTCATTGTCCGGCTTGCGTCCCCTCATCCGGGCAACTGGATGAACGATCCGGCCTCTCCGGTGCTGCCTTCGGCGGTCGCCCGCGCCATACGGCAAGCGCTTGACCGTGGATGGCAGCCGGATCATCCCGGATCGCCGTTCATGCTGAACCTCGGTGATGAGGACCAACTTTCGTAGCCGGCGATGGGCTAGACGTCTGCACCGACTGTCAGCTTGGGAATTGCCGATGAGGGGCTGCCCAGGCCGCCGGCTGCCTGGCCGCGACGGCCTCTCATGGCCTCGGTTGACCTTGCTTGTCCTGTCCCAATGGCACGCTAATGGCACGCGGCGCTGCGCTCGTCGGCGGTTGGGCGCAGGCGTTCCCACTGCGGGTCGTAACAGACCAGCCCGTGATCTGCCGCCAGGCGAGCCGCCTCGGCCGACACCTCCTCGCACATGCTGTACCGCATGGTGAAGTAGACGAAAGGCCCCGACGCCTCGTCCATCAAAGGACCCGCGGACCACGGACTCACGTCGTGCTCGTCGTCAGGCATGTCGACCCACCGCTTTAGCAGGGCCAGGACGTAGGCACGGATACGCGGGGTCGGTGGCAGTTCCTCACCCTCCATGTACGCGGCGTAGAGCTGGTCGTAAACCTGACCCGCAGCGCCGTCGTCGGCCGGCAGCTCGCCTTCCCAGACCGCCAAGTCATAACTCATGCCGGGAGTCTGCCTGCCATGCCCGACAGTCGGTGCGGCGGTAGACACCCTGCAGGCTGAGGTTGGCTGACCTGTGCATTACGAGATCAAGTTGGCCACCCCGCGCCACCTGCACTGATAAGGGTCTAGCAGCAAGAACGGCTCTCGATATCTCGCACCGCTCCCCGCCGTCCGTCGACCTTTTGCGGACCAGATGCGGACCGCTCCCCTGTCGACGCCGCGAAGCTCATGGCAGCTTCGGCAGCACATCCTCATGCGGCCAGACCTCAGCGAGCACCTTGGCCAGACCGGGGTCCGAACTGTGCGCGCAGTACGGAGTCTGCTCCGGGTCACGTACCTCCAACTCGACCGGGGCAGCGAGCAGGCCCCAAACCGGGAGGTCGTTCGCGAGCCAACCCTGGAGCCGTAGGTCCTGATACTCCGGCTCCGACCACACCGCGGACGCACGCTGGAGGTCAGCGGGATCGAGAGCGACCCACACCCCGAACGTGGCGCTGAAGCCACCGGTCAGCTGCACGGGAAGCAGTGCCCGCACGAAGGCGCCCACCCCGGGAACCTGCATCATCACCGAAGCGTCAGGGGTCGCATGACTCAGCCAGGCACCTCGTGCCCGGTGCTGCCTGCGCGTGTCCAGGACAGGATCAGGCAGCCGGAACCGAGCTTGCCGGTCATGGACATCCGTTGGCTGCCCGCAGCAGAAACACAGCTCGGTGGTGTGCCGCATCCCCTCTGCGGGTTCGGCGTCAACCGGGTCAGCGCGCTTACGGAACCGGTCAAGGAATCTGCCCACAACGTCCCCTCCCCCCTTGTGGGCGCGCAGCGTACCAACCGCAGGGAGCGAGATCTCCTCGTCGGGCAGTCGCCAGACCTTCCAGCTTCCCCGGACGGGGACAAGGTGGAGCGCCCTACCGGACGAACGACCTTGGCCCCGTCCGAGGAAGCTGGTAGCCCTCGTGGTGCCCGTCGAGGAGATCCCGGGCAGATCTCTGAGGAGGGCCGGGGTTCGGGGCGGAGCCCCGAGGTCTTCAGGTCCTGGTCGTCCGTCAACGTGGCCGGCCGGCCCGGCCGATGCCGGCCGGAGGTCGCCAGCAGGCCGGGGCCGGGCCGGCGCGGCCCGCTTGCGGGCCGCCTTGATCCTCTAGAGGTCAATTCGGCAGTGCGCGGGCCTCGGCAGCTGTCCTCTGTCGGCTGATGTGCAACACACGTCTGCCAACTAACCTGCGACATGCGCGCGGATCGCGGCTACCTATTGACTGGTGCTACGACCGCAGCCAGGCCAGGCTTGGTCGAGGTGACCGGCGGAGTCGCTCTCATCGCGGCTGCC
>NZ_JARXXY010000078.1:0-6925 GCF_029893845.1 Micromonospora sp. A200
AGGTCTGCCTTCATCGCGGCACTATGGCATCCGGTTGGGTGTCGGCGCTGCCCCGGACGATCCACGGAGCTCATGATCGGCAGGACACGCCCTAGTAGCCGATGCGGTCGAGGAAGCCCAGCACCCGCTCGGTGAGCAGCGCGGCCGCCGGCTCGTGGTAGGAGGGCAGGCTGCTGTCCGCGAACAGGTGCTGCGGACCGGGGTACAGGAACAGTTCGGCGTCCGGGGCCGCCGCGACGAGGGCGCGGGCGGCGTCGAGGTCACCCTCGTCGACGAAGAACTCGTCGGCGTCCATCCCGTGCACCTGGACCGGCACACCGGCCGGCCACTCGCCGCCGAACTCGGACGTCGGGATGCAGCTGTGGAAGAGCAGGGCACCCGTCGCGCCCGGTCGGGTCTGGGCCAGCAACTGCGCCGGCATGACCCCGAGCGAGAACCCGGCGTACACCAGCCCGGCGGGCAGCCCCTCGGCCGTGAGCCGGCCGCGCTCGAGGATCACATCGAATCCGACCGTCCGGCCGTAGTCGAGGCCCTCCTCCAGGGTGTCGAAGGTCTTCCCGTCGTAGAGATCCGGGGTGTGCACCGTGTGCCCGGCTGCCCTCAGCCGGTCGGCGAAGTCACGGACACCTGGTGTCAGCCCCTGCGCGTGGTGGAACAACAGCACCTCAGCCATGCGACATCCCTCTCCGTGGAATCTGCTCGTGCGCGCCGTCCAGGATGATGCCCCGCACGCCCGACATTCTGGCGAGCCGGCACAACGCTCGCATGAACTGGTTCCGCTCGCTGCCCGTCAAGGCACACCGCGCACACACCGGCGGACCCTCCGAGGTGGACGGAGCGGTCGGGCCGGACGAGCCCACCGGCGGCTTCCGCGGCTCGGTGGCGTACCTCTGGATCGCGCGGCCTAAGAGACGACCGGTAAATCACGGGCGCCGCCGCCGGCTCCGACGGTACGGTCCGGCGATGCGGGATGCGGACGGTTACTTCGGCGAAGCGGTGGCGACGACCTACGACGACCGGACGAGCGAGATGTTCGACCCCGCCGTCGTGGCGGCCACGGTCGACGTGCTGGCCGACCTCGCCGGCGCCGGCCGGGCCCTCGAACTGGGCGTCGGGACCGGACGCGTCGCGCTGCCGCTGGCCGCCCGCGGTGTGCCGGTACACGGCATCGACCTGTCCCGGGCGATGGTCGACCGGCTGCGCGCCAAGCCCGGCGGCGACGCGATCGGCCTGACGATCGGCGATTTCGCCACCACCCGGGTGGACGGGATGTTCTCCGTGGCGTACCTGCTCTTCAACACGATCATGAACCTGACCACCCAGGAGGCCCAGGTGGCCTGCTTCCGCAACGCCGCCGCGCACCTGGCCCCCGGTGGCCGCTTCGTGATCGAGGTACTGGTCCCCGACCTGCGCCGGCTCCCGCCCGGCCAGAACGTGGTGCCCTTCCACGTCTCACCGACCGGATGGTCGTACGACGTCTACGACGTCGCCACCCAGGCGACCAGCTCCAACTACGTCCGCATCGTCGACGGCCGCGGGGAATACCGGTCGATCCCCTTCCGGTACGTGTGGCCGGCGGAACTCGACCTGATGGCCCAGCTCGCCGGGCTGCGGCTGCGGGACCGCTGGGACGGGTGGAACCGGGCGCCGTTCACCAGCGAGAGCCGCCAGCACGTCTCGGTCTGGGAGAAGCCCGCCGACTGAGCGCTGCGCCATCCTGACTTTCTGACCCGGTCGCGACCGACGGGGTGAGGCGTGGTGGACCGCAGGGGATCCGAACCCCCGCTCGGACCCCTGCCGGAGTGCCGGCGGTGACATGATGGGGCATGCCCGCGATCGAAGTGGTGCTCGGTGACATCACCGTCGAGGACGTCGATGCCATCGTCACCGCGGCCAACGAATCACTGCTGGGTGGTGGCGGTGTGGACGGGGCGATCCACCGCGCGGCCGGACCGCGACTGGCCCGGGCGGGTGCCGCGCTGGCGCCCTGCGACGCCGGCGACGCGGTCGCCACACCGGCGTTCGACCTCGACCCACCGGTGCGCCACGTCATCCACACCGTCGGCCCGGTGTGGGAGGGCGGCGGCCACGGCGAGGCCGACACTCTGGCCTCGTGCTACCGGCGCAGCCTCGCCGTCGCCGACGAGGTCGGCGCCCGCAGCGTCGCCTTCCCCGCCATCGCCACCGGCGTGTACGGGTTCCCGCCCGAGCAGGCGGCGACGATCGCGATCTCGACCATCAGGGCCACGCCGACCCAGGTCGAGCGCGTCCGCCTGGTCGCCTTCGACGACGTGACGTACCAGCTGTTGACCATGGCGGGGCGGGCGTGAACCGCGACCGGCGATGAGGCCGGCGGTCACGTCGGTCCGCTGAGAAACGGCGCGTCGTCGTGACGCGGGCGCCCGGGCTCGCTGAGCGCTGCGGGCCTCGCGTAGCAGTTCGACAATCGCCGGTCGCTTGACCTCGCGCCCGACTAGCGTTGAGCGGGGCGGTGTCAAGCCGCGCGGGAGCACCGGCCCCTGCCCTGTCGCGTACCCGGGAGGGCCAGGTCGGCCGACGACCTGGTTGTGCCCCCGGCGCCCGAGCCGCGCGAC
This sequence comes from Micromonospora sp. A200, assembly GCF_029893845.1. Taxonomy (NCBI): domain Bacteria; kingdom Bacillati; phylum Actinomycetota; class Actinomycetes; order Micromonosporales; family Micromonosporaceae; genus Micromonospora; species Micromonospora sp. A200. Next base: position 2,595 of record NZ_JARXXY010000078.1, read on the forward strand.
GCGGCTGTCAGTTGTCCCGGCGCCGACGGTCGGCGACACCCGGCGATCAGTCCGAGATCCAAGAGGGCGGCCCGGCGTCGCGAGATCGAGAAGGCCGAAGTGATGGATGGCGGACGCCGGCTGATAACCCGGGTGCCGGGCGGGGCCCAGCGGACCGATCTGCTGGAGCTCTTCTTCGACCTCGCGGCCATCGCCACCCTGATCCTGACCTCGGAGAAGATGGCGACCGAGCAGAGCTGGACGGCCATCGCCCAGGCACTGCTCGCCCTGTCGACGCTCTGGGCGGTCTGGGTGACCACCACGTCGTTCACCGACCTCTACAGCCCTCAGGCGCGACCCGTCCAGCTGGTGATCCTGGGCGTCATGTTCGGCGGCATGCTGATGTCCGCCGCCCTGCCGACCGCGTTCGACAACCACGGCCTGGTGTTCGGCGCCACCTGGGCCGGGATCAACTGGGGTCGGGCGTTGGTGGTCATCCCGTCGCTGCGGGGCCGGCCGGAGCAGCAACGCTCGAAGCGGGTCCTGCTCTGGACCACGGTGTCCGGAATCCTGTGGATCATCGGCGGCCTGATTCCCTCGCCCGACACCCGTCTCGCCGTGTGGCTGGCCGCGTTGACCGTGGACTACCTCGGTTTCGGCCTGCGGTTCCCGATCCCCGGCCGACCGCCCCTACCCAGGTACGACGTGGTGCCGGAGCACCTGGCCGAGCGGTACCAGCAGATCTACGTCCTCACCCTGGGCGAACTCATCCTGGTCACCGTCCTCACCCTGAGCGACACGCCGTTCACCGCCGGCCGGATCACCGCGTTCGCCACCGCGTTCGTCGCGGCGGTGCTGCTGTGGTGGAGCTACGCCCGGGGAGCCGGCGCCCGGCTGAGTATCGCCATCAAGCGGTCCCCCCACCGGGAACGGCTCGTCCAGACCAACCCGTACGTCCACTGGCTCATGCTGGTGGGCGTGGTCTGCGTCGCCGCCGGATTCATGCGGATCATCGAGCATCCCACCGAGCGGCCGGACGACACCCTGACCGCGCTCATCCTGGGCGGCGCGGCACTGTTCCTGGTCGGGCGGGCCGCCCTCGACCACGAGGTCCTCGGACGCATCCCGCTCTCGCACGTGGTCGGTGTCCTCGTCGCCGTCGCCCTCGCGCCGGCCGCTCCGCACCTGTGGAACCTGCTCCTGGGCTTCGGTGCCACCGTCGTCCTGCTGGGAGTCGCGGCGGTGGAGTTCGTTCGCCGGCAGCGCGCGGACGGGACGGCGGCCCCAGATGAGGGCGCGCGCCGTCCGTACCGCCCGGAGGACCGACCCTGACGTCGGTGGACGTCATCCCCTGGCGCGCTGACCGCGCTCTGCTCGTGGGCGGGCGCGAGCGCCCGCCCATCCACTTCTGCCGAGACCAGTGTGTCGACGCATCTCGCTTGCTCAGCCGGATCTTGACCGACAGGATGCGGGACATGCTTGCCGATCTGTGGCCGCTTTACGGTCTCACCATCGCCACACCGCACCTGCAACTGCGCCTGCCACGCGAGGAGGAACTGGCTGCGCTCGCCGATCTCGCCGGCCAGGGCGTGCATCGTCCCGGCGAGCGGCCGTTCCTGACCCCGTGGACCGACGGCAGCTATGCGGACCGGGCCCGGTCCGTCCTGCAAGGGCACTGGGACCAGCTTGCCTCCTGGGACGTGGCAGCGTGGCAGCTCGGGATGGGCGTCTTCCGGGCGGGCCAGCCGATCGGCAAGGTCACGCTTCGCGCCCGGGACTTCCCGGTCGTCAGACAGGTGACGACCTCAGCTTGGCTCGGCGTGGATCATCAGGGCAGAGGCTACGGAACGGAAGCGAGGGCCGGACTGCTCACCCTTGCTTTCGATCATCTCGGCGCCACCGCCGCACTGACCGAGGTGTTCCAGGACAACCACTCCTCGCAAGGCGTATCGCGCAAACTCGGCTACGAGCACGACGGGATTTCCGTCGATGCGCGCGACGGTGAGGCTGTCGTCTCCGACCGCCTGCGGCTGACCCTGCAGCGATGGCGCCAGCACAAGCTGCCGGCCGTGACGGTGGACGGCATGGACGCCTGCCGAGCCTCGTTCGGCCTCTGATCCAGCAGCCGGATCTGCCGCCGACGCCTCAGCGGCACAGGGCGTTCTCCCGCCCCATGTGCGACAGCTTCTCGGGATTGCGCACGGCGTAGAGCCCGGTGATGAGGCCATCGTCGATGCGGACCGCCACGACGGTGTCGAGCTCACCGGCCTGCCAGAAAATCAGCGCCGGGTAGCCGTTGACCTGTGCCGGCCGCAGCGACGGGGTGTCGGCAAGCCTGCCCAGCCCGGCAACCAGCAGGCGGGCCACCTTGTCGGCCCCAACAATGGGGCGCGGGACGGCCTGCTTGACTCCGCCACCGTCACCCAGGAGGACGACATCCGGTGCGAGGATGTCGAGCAGGCTCTGCAGATCGCCCGTTTCGGCCGCCCGCCGGAACGCCTCGAGCGCGTCTCGGGTCTCGGCCGCGGAGACGACCCCGCGCGGCCGGCGCGCCGCAACGTGTGCCCGTGCCCGGTGCGCGATCTGGCGGACCGCGGCCTGGCTCTTGTCGACGGCTTCGGCGATTTCGTCGTACCCGACGTCGAACACCTCGCGCAGCACGAACACCGCCCGCTCGGTCGGCGTGAGCGTCTCCAGCACCAGCAGCATCGCCATCGAGACACTGTCGGCCAACTCGACGTCCTCGGCCACGTCGGGCGTGGTGAGCAGCGGCTCGGGCAGCCAGGAACCGACGTAGGACTCCCTGCGGCGGCCGAGCGTACGCAGCCGGGCGAGCGCCTGGCGGGTGGTGATCCGGACCAGATAGGCACGTTGATCCCGCACCTCGCCGAGATCGACGCCCGCCCACCGCAACCAGGTTTCCTGCAGCACGTCCTCCGCGTCGGCGGCCGAGCCGAGCATCTCGTAGGCGACGGTGAACAGCAGGTTGCGGTGGGCGAGGAACGCCTCGGTGGCGAGGTCCGGGCGCTCGTCGCGGCCGCTGCCACGATCGTCGGGTGTGGTCTGCGACGTGCCGTCCATGGGTGACTCCTGTTCGCTCGCGACTGTGTCACCCACCAGATGCCGGGCCCCGCCGTGGTGTGACACCGAGACCTCGTTGTGGCAGGCGTCACGTGGTCCCGCTGTCACAGGGATCTGATCGCCGGCATCTCGTGTTCGTCCGGTGCCACACCACGAGGAAGGGCGGAATCATGGACGCTCGATTCAACATGCTCGACAACGAGATCGCCGTCAAATTCTTCAAGCGGTTCGCCAACGCCAGCCTGGTGATCCATCAGTCGCCGCTGCCGAGGTCCACGCAGGAGCTGGTGTCGCTGCGGGCCAGCCAGATCAACGGCTGCGGCTGGTGCATCGACATGCACACCAAGGAGGCCGCGGCCGCCGGCGAGACCCCGGTCCGGCTCAACCTGGTCGCCGCCTGGCGCGAGTCCACCGTTTTCACCGAGGCCGAGCGGGCCGCGCTGGCGCTCGCCGAGGAGGGCACCCGGCTCGCCGACGCCCACCACGGCGTGTCCGACGAGACCTGGGCACAGGTGCGCAAGCACTACGACGACGACCAGATCGCCGCGCTGGTCTCCCTGGTCGCCGTGATCAACGCGGCCAACCGGCTCGCGGTGATCGTGCACCAGCAGGGGGGTTCCTACGAGCCCGGCATGTTCGCCGCCGCTTTCAACTGACCGGCGGACGAATCCGGCCCGGCCCAGGATCATCCGATCCTGGGCCGGGCCCGTGCATCGCCCTGGGCGACCTCACCGCCGGCTGAGCACCGGCCCGGTCAACTATCCCGGTAGCCGACGATCTCCCGGCCGGCACCGAGCAGCGCGGCGGCGACGCGCCGCTGGTCGTCGAGGTACGTCCAGGTACCAGCGCAGCACCAGCACCGCCTGGGCCAGGCAAGGGCCCGCCGCCCGGCCCGGGTGCCCAATGCGCCCCGCTGCTGGCGCAGCAGTTCGGCGACGAACGCCTTGGTCTCGCGGGGGCACGGGAGTGCCGCCTGGTATGTCACAGTGTTTGTCCACGTGAGGCCCCAGGGAGAAGGAAGGAGAGCGCCCGATGTCAAGCTCAGTGGTGAACTTCATCGCGTTCATCGTCCGTCGCTCCGGTGCGATGCGTGTGAAGCCATGCTGATCTACTCGATGAGCGTCTCGGTGGACGGCTTTGTCGCCGACCGCGAGGGTGGGTTCGGATGGACGGCCCCTAGTACGGCAGCCGCCGTTTGAGATGTCGCTGGTGGGGGCCGGGTAGACGAGGTGCGGCCACCGGGTGATCGTCTGTCTGCTGTGGACATAACT
>NZ_JARXXY010000079.1:0-6233 GCF_029893845.1 Micromonospora sp. A200
GTGGGCAGCCGCGATGAGAGCGACTCCGCCGGTCACCTCGACCAAGCCTGGCCTGGCTGCGGTCGTAGCACCAGTCAATAGGTAGCCGCGATCCGTGCGTTGCGCAACTGCCGTACGGGTTACTGGCCGTAGCCGAGCGGTCGGCTGCTGCGCGGGGACGCTGTCGACGTGCTGCACAATTCGGCGGTCGCGTTGCTCGGGCTGGTCGCGTCGGGGGACGGTCACCCGGCGAACTCTGGGCGCCCGACGATGAAGTCGTCCACGATCCGTTGATCCTCGGGCGAGAACGCCGCCCGCGGCACCGGGATCTGGCTCATGCCGTACTTCAGCAGCCAGGTATGGGGTCGCCGCCGAATCCGGGTGATGCCGGACCAGTCGATCTGGGTACGGCTGCTCGCGGTCTGGATGTCGACGCCCGACGTGCTCACCCCGTACCGGAACGGCTCGACGAAGAGGCGGCGCTGCAGCAACCAACTCAGTACCGGAAGGAGTTCTGTCACGGCGAACGCGGCACACAACACCAGCACGAGGTAGAGCAGCCGACCGTTGAACCCGGTCAGTGTCGCGAGCAGCGTGGCCAGCAGCACAACCAGTGCCGCGAGGGCGAGCAGGAGCATCCGCATGACGCGTTGCCAACGGCCCTGTGCGTCTTGGCTCATCCGCCGCAGCAGGCCGTACGTCATCTGCACTTCCCCGGTCACGTGCACGTGCCGCAGTATGGCACGGCATCGCCGCAAGTCGCGCGTCGCCCAGCGTGACAGCGATGGCCGCCCGAAGCGTCGGGAACCTGCCGAGTGAAGACCATGGTCCACCACGTCAGACAGCTATCCGGCATCTGGGTTGCACCCGCGGAGCAGACAGCCTTCGCCGAAGACCGAGACCCCCAACCGCGCCCATGAGGCCCTCTGCCCGCGCAGACGGACTTCCTGTCCCTACTGCGGCGACTCAGTATCCGGATCTGCCGCGAAGCGCTCGTCACCCAAGTGCCGTCGGCGCCGGTCGCCGGCGTCCGAATGTGCCGATGAGTGCGCACTCCAACTAGCGTGCACCCATGGCCGAGTCTTTGGACCTCTCGAGTCCGGCTTCGCGTCGGGAGGCGCTCCGGATGGTTGACGTAGATGACCCTGGCCCCCACCACGCGATGCTTCGAGAGATCTTCGACCTCGAAAGGACGTGGCGCGAAGGTCCGGACACGGGCGAGAGCGACGAGTACGAGCAGATCTACGTGACGGCCTTCCTGCTGTTCCTGATCGGTGATCCCGCGGACTCACCCCGCCTGTATGGAGCGAAGTTCCGCACGGGTGAGATGGACCTAGGCACCGGCTTCGATGCCCAGGCCATCTTCGGAGCGGGCAGGTGCGAAACGCTTCAGTGGCTCCTAGAGAACGGATACACCGACGAGCACGCGCATCTCTCTGAGTGGTTGTCGCAGTGGGAAGACCCGAAGATCGAAGACTGGGCTCGGCATGTGCGCGAGTATTTCTACTCACCGGATGGCGTGCTGCTTCTGGATCCGCTTTAGACGCGCCCTGGCCTGCCGTCCGCTCTTGCCGCCGAGCGAGCGACTACGTTCCGTGAGGAAGCGCGGTGAGGCAGACACCCGGTCGTGCCGAGTTGAGTACGACCGCCCACGGGAACTCGAGTTGCCAACCCGCGCGCCGAGGTTGCTCGACTTCAGCGAAGTCCCCGCAACCCTTCATCGACTCCGCGTCGTTTCGGCGGCGGGGCTAGTCTGTGCCTCGCCTCGACCAAGGGAAGGTTCGTCATGCTCGACGACATGCGCGTGCTGCGCAGTGCAGTGAAGGGCTATCGAGCGGCGGCGACTGCCGCCGGTGTCCCCTGGCTCGATGAGGACGACCGGATCGACGGGCTGCCCGTGGATGTGCTTTGCCGGGTCTTCGACGTGGTCCGCATCGCCGAACAACCGATCTGGCTCAATACCCAGGGCTTGCCGCATGGACGGGTTCTGCCCGACGGCGCGTTTCCGCTGATGTGGAACAACGCCGATGACCTGTTTGGCTACCTGTCCTTCGCGGTCGGGATCCCCTTCCACTGGCGGCATCAGCTGCCACTGTTCTTCATCGACCACCTCGTTTTTACGTTCGTGCTCACCGGCGACAATGAGGGGGAGATCTGGCGCTACCAAATCGACGCCGACGACTGGAATCCGGTTCGCGCCGCCCCCAGCCTGGCCGCGCTGTTCGCGGAATGGACCAAGGGGTTCGCGGCAAACGTGTACGACCGCTCACCGTACGACACGTGGTTGCATATCGGCTACGACGGGCGCGACCCGGTCGACGTGCTCCTTGAACGAGACCTCGACCCCTTCGCCTTCCCCGTGTACATCTCGCAGTACCCCCACAAGGATTTGCTCCGTGCACGGCAATTGGAGTGCGGTGTCGACGTAGACCGTGCCGACCAACCCGAGCGCCAAGAAGAACTGCTCGACGCCATCGACGCGGCTCTTGCGTCCCTTCGCAGGTGATCCGGCGCCGTTCGACGAGTCGGCAGCTTACGCCAACGCACGCATCTGCCGCCGACCGGGCGCTACGTTCTGTCACCGTCGCCCGGCGGGCTGCGCCGCCCGCTCGTGCCGAGAAGCGGACGCCTGGACCGCGCACGAGGGCGTCATGGCGGGTTCGACTCCGGAGCACTACGAGCACTACTTCGCGCCAGCCGCGCGGTTGAGGGAGGTTTCACTGCGGTCCGTTATAGGGCCTTCCGTTACGGCGGAGCGGATCACGAGTGGACCACGACGTCCCATCGCCCACACGATGAGCGCGAAGCAACAGAGCGCCGTTCCTGTGATCGTGACCGCTGTCCAGCCGCGCGCGGACCAAAGCGTGGTCGCGGCGGCGGAGCCGATAGCAGCGCCGATGAAGTTGCCGGTGGCCAGCGCCGTGTTGAGCCGGCTGCGTGCCTCGTGGGAGAGGGCGAACAGCCGCGCCCGGCTGAGGAGGGCCTGCGTCTGGAGGGCGACATCGATCATGATGATGGCGACGATGACAAGTACGACGGACCGGCCGGCGAATGCGGCGACGACGAAGGCGCTGAGGGCCAGTACCCAGGCAGCGCCGGTGGCCGGGAGCGACCAACCGCGGTCGTGCAGACGACCGCCGTGCAGGCCGGAAAGGACACCAGCGAGGCCGGCTAACCCGAACAACCCGATCACCGCTACCGGGTACCGGAACGGTGGGCCGCTGAGCAGGAACGTCAGCGCCGTCCAGAACAGCGAGAACGTGGCGAACCCTGTGGCGGCCAGAACCAGCGTCCATCGGGCTGCCGGCTCGCGCATGACCACCGCGACGACCGAGGCGATGAGCTGCGGGTACGGCATGCGCGTCCGCGGTGCCAGCGGTGGAATCGCGCGGTAGAGCAGAACCGCGAGCAGGACGGCGACGACGGCGGCGAGGACGAAAACCGTACGCCACCCGGCGGCGCCGGCGACGAACCCGCTGATCGTGCGGGAGGCCAAGATACCGGTGAGGGTCCCGGACCCGACAACGCCGACGATCCGACCGCGGTGGGCGTCGCCGGCCAGGTCCCCGGCGAGCGGTGTGAGGACCTGCCCGGAAATCGTCGTCACACCGAGCACGCCGAGTGCGAGAAGGAGTACGCCGATCGACGGTGCCAGCGCGCACAGCAGCAGTGCGGCGGCCGAGGCCAGCAGCATCACCGGGACGAACCGGCGGCGGTCGAGGACGTCACCGAGCGGCACGAGCAGCAGCACGCCGACGGCGTACCCGACCTGCGCAGCGGTGACGAGCCAGCCGGCCGTCGCGGTCGTGGTGGTTAGGTCGCCAGCGATGGAGCCAAGCAGCGGCTGTGTCCAGTACAGGTTGCTGATGGCCGCTCCCGCCGCCACCGCGAACAGGAACGTCAGCCGGCGGCTCAGACCCGACGGCAGCCCCATGCGGAGTGCTGTCATCCGGTCACGCTACGTCGGGGGACCAAGGCGCGGCGGGCCAGCGAGGGCCTGAGCTTGGTAGGGGCACCCGCGTCCGCAGGGATGTCAGATTTCTCGGCACCGTGCAGGCGTGCCCGGACAGGTAGACACGCCGGGCGACGACATCGCCCACCGGTGGGGTCGCGGTTGTGGCTCGTCGCGTTTGGCGGCCAGCGCCGCGCGGATGCGCCTGCGACATCGAGTGTCCCGTCTTGCCGTCAGCCGGTTGCGACCTTGGCGACGGCTGCGAGTTCACGGATCATGTCGACGAGTTCCTTCGCGCGCGGCCCGCGTTGCTTCAACACCTCCCGCAGATAATCACTGGCGTTACTGCCGGCGAACTGCATGCTTGACGCCCTTGCCGGCAGCACTATCCCCACATAGCTGCGTCGCTCGAAGGTCGTCTCCACCACGACGCCGTCCGCTTCCAAGCCCCATGAGTGCTGCCGCCAGAGGCCGTCGTCGGACAACGCATAGCCCGTGCCGATCGACGCGATCTCACCGTCTATCCACAGCACCGCCACGTTCCTGTGACAGTCATTGTCATCTCCTTGCACCAGCCGCCTTGCTGGTCCGAAGGCCGACGCTCTGGCGAGCAACACCTCAAGGTCTGGTTCGGGGATCCCCGGGGGAACGACCACCGAGCCCCCGTGAGACAACAGAGTCCGACACCAGCTTCGCCACCGCGGGCCATACTCCGCGTCAACGCCGACATAGGCGTCAATCCGCTCCAGATACAGCTGCAGTAGACGCTCGCGTTCATCGCTCGTCGGTGCCATCGGCGAAGGATACCGGGCGCCAAAGTGCAAGATCAGGCGCACTATCTGCCGCAGGTCGCGCGCCACTGTGTCTGAGGTCGTTACTGTCTGTACCCTTTGCTCGCTGCTTGCCCGCTGTCCCGTGTTATGCCTGCAGAGAGAAGCGCTTTCAATCTTCGGGGTGCGCCAAGCTTCGCGGGTGATCTTCTCTTCGGAACTTCTGGATTCCGCGGCGGCCGACCCAGCTTCTCCGGCCTGGAGTCTGATCTGGCACGAGTCGTGTCACCAGGGAACGTTTGGCCCTGCCAGCGCAGCGTTGCTGCCCTGGCTGGCGCGAACCTGCGCCAGCTTCGCGCCGGAGAGGCGGGACGGGGTGGTGGCGCTCGCCGGCTTCATCGCGGTGGATGCCACCGACGCGGACCGCGCCGCGTACAGCCAAGAGATCGCTACGTTGCGTAGGCTCGGGGTCGAGTGCCTGCCGGGCGCGTCCACCGACAGAGACTTCGTGTTACTGCAACAGGCTGTGCTCGGCTTCGACGGCGACGAGATCTGGGGCAAAGAACTCGACCTCGTCATCGACGGAGAAGCCGACGTGCAATGTCCCGAATGCGAGGACGAACTGTGGCTGGACCTGATGGCCGAGGACTCCCCAATCGAGCCGTGGCTTACCTCCGATCTTGCCGTTCGCGTCCATGCTGAGGCCGTCGAGGCGGGCCGGAACTCGCTGGCGACTGCCTTCACGTACCTCTTCGGCCGGGTCCACTGCCCGAACTGCGGTACGCGATTCGATCTGGCTGACCAGGTAGGCCGTGTTTCATGGGGGTGAAGTGGGCATCCGCATCTGCCGCCGACCGTGCGTCACTCCTCAGCGTTATGTGACGGACGGGCCGACTGTGCCGAGCGGTAGGCGCGTGCGACCGTTGACGACGTGGCGGCCAGCTGCGGACGGGACGGCAACCAGACGGTCTGAATGCCGAGTTGCTCGTTCATCGCAGCGAGCTGGTACTCGTAGCGAAGGTCCGCGGCCGTGCGCACGCCACGGACGATGACCGTGGCACCGCGGCGCAGGCAGTAGGCAGTCGTCAGGCCGGTCCAGGTGTCCACCTCGACATTGCCCCAGGCCGCCGGCATGGCGTCGCGCGCGCGTACGGCCCTGGCCGTGGCCTCCGCGGTTGGTTGCTTGTCGGCGTTCACCGCCAGCAACACGATGACCCGGTCGAACATCACCCGAGCACGGGCCACCAGGTCGCGGTGCCCCGGGGTGAACGGATCGAACGTACCGGGATAGACCGCCAACGAACCGCGTACCGGCGCCACTCCACGATCCGACGTAGCCGTCACCGCGACTCCCACCACATGGCCGCGATCATCCCAGCCGTACATGTGCCGACCCGACTTTGGCTTGTCGTCACCGCCGACCACCGCCGACATCCTGATCTGCCGCTGACCGCGCAGTTGCTCAGGAGGTCTGATTGAGCCCCGGTAGCCAGAGGTCCCTTGCCGTCTGCCATCTTCGCCGGATTTGCGTA
>NZ_JARXXY010000080.1:0-4862 GCF_029893845.1 Micromonospora sp. A200
GGCTTGGTGGAAAGTTTTTCGGCCTGGGATGGGCTCGCGGCCTATCAGCTTGTTGGTGGGGTGATGGCCTACCAAGGCGACGACGGGTAGCCGGCCTGAGAGGGCGACCGGCCACACTGGGACTGAGACACGGCCCAGACTCCTACGGGAGGCAGCAGTGGGGAATATTGCACAATGGGCGGAAGCCTGATGCAGCGACGCCGCGTGAGGGATGACGGCCTTCGGGTTGTAAACCTCTTTCAGCAGGGACGAAGCGTAAGTGACGGTACCTGCAGAAGAAGCGCCGGCCAACTACGTGCCAGCAGCCGCGGTAAGACGTAGGGCGCGAGCGTTGTCCGGATTTATTGGGCGTAAAGAGCTCGTAGGCGGCTTGTCACGTCGACCGTGAAAACTTGGGGCTCAACCCCAAGCCTGCGGTCGATACGGGCAGGCTAGAGTTCGGTAGGGGAGACTGGAATTCCTGGTGTAGCGGTGAAATGCGCAGATATCAGGAGGAACACCGGTGGCGAAGGCGGGTCTCTGGGCCGATACTGACGCTGAGGAGCGAAAGCGTGGGGAGCGAACAGGATTAGATACCCTGGTAGTCCACGCTGTAAACGTTGGGCGCTAGGTGTGGGGGGCCTCTCCGGTTCCCTGTGCCGCAGCTAACGCATTAAGCGCCCCGCCTGGGGAGTACGGCCGCAAGGCTAAAACTCAAAGGAATTGACGGGGGCCCGCACAAGCGGCGGAGCATGCGGATTAATTCGATGCAACGCGAAGAACCTTACCTGGGTTTGACATGGCCGCAAAACTCACAGAGATGTGAGGTCCTTCGGGGGCGGTCACAGGTGGTGCATGGCTGTCGTCAGCTCGTGTCGTGAGATGTTGGGTTAAGTCCCGCAACGAGCGCAACCCTCGTTCGATGTTGCCAGCGCGTTATGGCGGGGACTCATCGAAGACTGCCGGGGTCAACTCGGAGGAAGGTGGGGATGACGTCAAGTCATCATGCCCCTTATGTCCAGGGCTTCACGCATGCTACAATGGCCGGTACAATGGGCTGCGATACCGTGAGGTGGAGCGAATCCCAAAAAGCCGGTCTCAGTTCGGATCGGGGTCTGCAACTCGACCCCGTGAAGTCGGAGTCGCTAGTAATCGCAGATCAGCAACGCTGCGGTGAATACGTTCCCGGGCCTTGTACACACCGCCCGTCACGTCACGAAAGTCGGCAACACCCGAAGCCGGTGGCCCAACCCCTTGTGGGAGGGAGCCGTCGAAGGTGGGGCTGGCGATTGGGACGAAGTCGTAACAAGGTAGCCGTACCGGAAGGTGCGGCTGGATCACCTCCTTTCTAAGGAGCACCTTCACCTGAAAGGGTGCAAGGAGCCCGCGGCCCGCGAATGTCGGGTCGGGGTGCTCAATGGCGGAGACACTGGCGAGTTTGGTCCTGGCAACGGCCGGGTTCCTCCTAGTACAGCCACCCTCGGGTGGTGGGAACGGGGTCCTGGTGCGGCTGGGCACGGACGTAGAGCACCCTGTTGGGTCCTGAAAGAACAACCCATGGTTGTCTTTCAGAGACTGGTCCGAGGCTGAGGCTTCGGGAGTCTGCCAGGCATGGCCTGGCCTCACATACCGCCGGCGTTGGTCGGGCTGGTGTGGGGCGGATCGGGTTGTGGGTTGGTCGTTTGTTGAGAATTGCACAGTGGACGCGAGCATCTTTGTGGTCAAGTTGTCAAGGGCGAACGGTGAATGCCTTGGCACCAGGAGCCGATGAAGGACGTGGGAGGCCGCGATAGGCCTGGGGGAGCTGTCAACCAAGCTGTGATCCCAGGGTGTCCGAATGGGGAAACCCGGCACCAGTCATGTGGTGTCACCTGCACCTGAACACATAGGGTGTATGGAGGGAACGCGGGGAAGTGAAACATCTCAGTACCCGTAGGAAGAGAAAACAAATTTAGTGATTCCGTGAGTAGTGGCGAGCGAAAGCGGATTGAGGCTAAACCGGCTGCGTGTGATACCTGTCAGGGGTTGCGTGGTCGGGGTTGTGGGACCCCGCTGAACAAGCTGACACTTGTTCGAGGAGTTACAAAGTCAGTGGCTAGTCGAACAGTCTGGAATGGCTGACCGTAGACGGTGAAAGTCCGGTAGGTGAAAGTTGCTGACCTTCTGTGGGTGTTCCCGAGTAGCGGCGGACCCCTGAAATCTGCCGTGAATCTGCCAGGACCACCTGGTAAGCCTAAATACTTCCTGGTGACCGATAGCGGACGAGTACCGTGAGGGAATGGTGAAAAGTACCCCGGGAGGGGAGTGAAATAGTACCTGAAACCGTTCGCCTACAATCCGTCGGAGCCTTACGGGGTGACGGCGTGCCTTTTGAAGAATGAGCCTGCGAGTTAGTGGCATGTGGCGAGGTTAACCCGTGTGGGGGAGCCGTAGCGAAAGCGAGTCTGAATAGGGCGATTCAGTCGCATGCTCTAGACCCGAAGCGGAGTGATCTAGCCATGGGCAGGCTGAAGCGCGGGTAAGACCGCGTGGAGGGCCGAACCCACCAACGTTGAAAAGTTGGGGGATGACCTGTGGTTAGGGGTGAAAGGCCAATCAAACTCCGTGATAGCTGGTTCTCCCCGAAATGCATTTAGGTGCAGCGTCGCGTGTTTCTTGCCGGAGGTAGAGCACTGGATGGTCTAGGGGGCCCACAAGCTTACCGAAATCAGCCAAACTCCGAATGCCGGTAAGTGAGAGCGCGGCAGTGAGACTGCGGGGGATAAGCTTCGTAGTCGAGAGGGAAACAGCCCAGATCACCAGCTAAGGCCCCTAAGCGTGTGCTAAGTGGAAAAGGATGTGGGGTCGCATAGACAACCAGGAGGTTGGCTTAGAAGCAGCCACCCTTTAAAGAGTGCGTAATAGCTCACTGGTCAAGTGGTTCCGCGCCGACAATGTAGCGGGGCTCAAGCACACCGCCGAAGCTGTGGCATTCACATTTCAACCTCGCTTGGACTTGATTCCTTGTGCAGGTGTGTGGATGGGTAGGGGAGCGTCGTGCCGCGGGTGAAGCAGCGGGGTGACCCAGTTGTGGACGCGGCACGAGTGAGAATGCAGGCATGAGTAGCGAAAGAAGGGTGAGAAACCCTTCCGCCGGATGACCAAGGGTTCCAGGGCCAGGCTAATCCGCCCTGGGTGAGTCGGGACCTAAGGCGAGGCCGAGAGGCGTAGTCGATGGACAACGGGTTGATATTCCCGTACCCGCGAAAGAGCGACCCTGACGAACCTCGCTGTGCTAACCACCCGAACCGGTGGTGACCTTCGGGTCGCTGTCGGGGAGCGTGGGAACCTGGCGGGTAGTAGTCAAGCGATGGGGTGACGCAGGAAGGTAGCTGAGCCCGGCCGGTGGTTGTGCCGGGGTAAGCGTGTAGGCCGCACCATAGGCAAATCCGTGGTGCACGAAGGCTGAGACGTGATGCCGAGCCGATTCAGGTGAAGTCAGTGATCCTATGCTGCCGAGAAAAGCCTCTAGCGAGTTCTTAGCGGCCCGTACCCCAAACCGACACAGGTGGTCAGGTAGAGAATACCGAGGCGATCGGGCGAACTGTGGTTAAGGAACTCGGCAAATTGCCCCCGTAACTTAGGGAGAAGGGGGGCCGGAGACGTGAAGCCCCACGCGGGTGGAGCGTTGTATGGCCGCAGAGAGCAGGGGGAAGCGACTGTTTACTAAAAACACAGGTCCATGCGAAGAAGTAATTCGATGTATATGGACTGACGCCTGCCCGGTGCTGGAACGTTAAGGGGACCTGTTAGCTCTTCGGGGCGAAGCGGAGAACTTAAGCGCCAGTAAACGGCGGTGGTAACTATAACCATCCTAAGGTAGCGAAATTCCTTGTCGGGTAAGTTCCGACCTGCACGAATGGCGTAACGACTTCCCCACTGTCTCAACCACAGGCCCGGCGAAATTGCATTACGAGTAAAGATGCTCGTTACGCGCGGCAGGACGGAAAGACCCCGGGACCTTTACTATAGCTTGACATTGGTATCCGAATTAGCTTGTGTAGGATAGGTGGGAGCCGGTGAAGTCCATACGCCAGTATGGGTGGAGGCAATCTTGAAATACCACTCTGGTTGATTTGGGTATCTAACTTCGGACCGTTATCCGGTTCAGGGACAGTGTCTGGTGGGTAGTTTAACTGGGGCGGTTGCCTCCTAAAGGGTAACGGAGGCGCCCAAAGGTTCCCTCAGCCTGGTTGGCAATCAGGTGTTGAGTGCAAGTACACAAGGGAGCTTGACTGTGAGACTGACAGGTCGAGCAGGGACGAAAGTCGGGACTAGTGATCCGGCACTTGCGAGTGGAAGCGGTGTCGCTCAACGGATAAAAGGTACCCCGGGGATAACAGGCTGATCTTCCCCAAGAGTCCATATCGACGGGATGGTTTGGCACCTCGATGTCGGCTCGTCGCATCCTGGGGCTGTAGCAGGTCCCAAGGGTTGGGCTGTTCGCCCATTAAAGCGGTACGCGAGCTGGGTTTAGAACGTCGTGAGACAGTTCGGTCCCTATCCGCCGTGCGCGTAGGATACTTGAGAAGGGCTGTCCCTAGTACGAGAGGACCGGGACGGACGAACCTCTGGTGTGCCAGTTGTCCCGCCAGGGGCACGGCTGGTTAGCTACGTTCGGAAGGGATAACCGCTGAAAGCATCTAAGCGGGAAGCCTGCTTCAAGATGAGGTATCCCACCATCTTCGGATGGGTAAGGCCCCCAGCTAGACGACTGGGTTGATAGGCCGGAAATGTAAGCCCGGTAACGGGTTCAGTTGACCGGTACTAATAGGCCGAGGACTTGACTACAAAGCTGCTACGCGTCCACTGTGCAACTCCCGACAAACGAACAACACCCAGCA
>NZ_JARXXY010000081.1:0-4158 GCF_029893845.1 Micromonospora sp. A200
GGTAACATTCCGAACCCGGAAGCTAAGCCCTCCAGCGCCGATGGTACTGCACTCGGGAGGGTGTGGGAGAGTAGGACACCGCCGGACAACCATTCAATCAGGGCCACCCCTTTCAAGGGGTGGCCCTGATTGGCATATCCACCCCCGGAATCCGTCGCTGTTGGACAGGACTGCCTGCGGATATGATCGCCGCATGGCCACATTCGACACTGCTGACGGCACCCGGCTGGCCTACCACCTGGTCGGCGCGGGCGATCCGCTGATCTGTCTGCCCGGCGGTCCGATGCTGGCCTCGGCGTACCTCGGTGACCTGAGTGGACTGTCCGCGCACCGGTCGTTGGTCCGCCTCGACCTGCGGGGAACCGGGGAGTCCGCCGTGCCGGCGGACCCGGCGACCTACCGGTGCGACCGGCTCGTCAACGACGTCGAAGCGCTGCGCGTGCACCTGGGCCGGGACCGGATCGACCTGCTCGGGCACTCGGCCGGCGGCAGCCTCGCGGTGCTGTACGCCGCCCGCCACCCGGACCGGGTGGCCCGGCTCGCGCTGGTCAACCCGAGCCCCCGACCTGTCGGTCTGGAGATCACCGACCTGGACCGCCGTGAAATAGCCGAGCTGCGCCGCGGAGAGCCCTGGTTCCCGGAGGCGTTCGCCGCCTTCGAGCGGATCTGGTCGGGTGAGCCGACGGCTGAGGACTGGGCGGCGATCACCCCGTTCATGCACGGACGGTGGGATGCCGCCCGGCAGGCCCAGCTGGCCCGGGAGGAGGGCGGCAGGAACCCCGACGCGGCGGCCGGGTACTACGCCGCCGGCGGCCCCGACCCGGATGCCACCAGGTCCGCCCTGACCCGCCTCGATGCGCCGGTCCTCCTCCTCACCGGCGAGTACGACGTGGCGCTCCCCCCGAAGCGCGCCGCCGAGTACGCCGGCCTGTTCCCGCAGGGCGAACTGGCCGTGCAACCGGGCGGCGGACACTACCCCTGGCTCGACGATCCCGAGTGGTTCGTGCAAGCCCTGGCGGGATTCCTGCGCTGACGGATCAGCGAGGGCGAGCAGACCGACTCACCTGACCAGATCCGGCGGTGCGGCTGCCGCACAGAGCGACGTCCCGTCGTGGCGGCCGGCCTCGCCGAGGAGGATGACCAGGCCGAGCCATGCGCTGGTTCCACCCACCGCGAGAGGTTCGGGCGCCGGGGTCAGCGGGGCGCGGGGACCTCCACGGCCAGCGGCTCGAGGTCGGCGCGGACCGCCTTCACCTCCCAGTAGAAGCCGTGCTCGGCCCGACTTGGCTCGCCATTTCTGGGTTCTGGGCCGGCTTGAGGCTGTGACCTGCATGTTTCCGGTTCGCGAGAGCAGAAACTGCGCACTAATCCAGGTCGTTGAGTTACTGGAGCTGCTACAGGTGCGGGTCGGTGATGCCTGCGGCACTGCATCGGGCGAAGTGTGGCAGGGCGGATCGTCACGGAGGTCCGGTGATCGTCCAGCAGACGATCTCGCCTCCGGTGCGTTCGGTGACTATGGCACAGTCCTGAGTGTGCCGTTGGACGAGCTGCCGGACTGGTTGCCGGCTTGGTGTCTTGACCATCTGGGCGGCGAACCCGCCGACGTGCAGTTCCAGTCGCGACAGGTCTCGATGGTGTTCGGTCTGCGGTTGGCCGGTGGCAGGGACGTCGTGGTCAAGGCGCGCGCCGACGACGGCCGGGCCCCGTCGTGTGTCGCGGCGCAGGCCCGGCTGGCCGAGCGCGGGTTTCCGTGCGCACGGCCGCTCACGCCGGTGGTCGGTGTCGGTGCACTGGTCGTGCACGCCGAGGAATTCCGGCCCGGAGGCGAGGTGTTGCACGGGGACTCCCCGGACATTGCTATGCGCTGCGCGGAGGTGTTCGCCCGGCTGATGGCCGAACTTGCCGGTGTGCCCGTCGCGCCGCCGCTGCCGAATCCGCCCTGGGTGCGCTGGGACCACACCGATTCTGGGGTGTGGCCGGCGATCGACTTTCTCGACAGCCGGGACCAGAGTGTCGTGTCCGAGCACATTGTCGAGACGGCTGAGCGGGCCCGGGAGCGGCTGCTGGCCGCCGGCTTGCCGTGCGTGCTCGGCCACGCCGACTTCGAGGCGCAGAACCTGCGGTGGCAGGGTTGGCAGGTGTGGGCGGTGCACGACTGGGACAGCCTGGCGTGGCAGCCGGAGGCGGCGCTTGTGGGAGCGGCGAGCGGGTCGTTCGCCAGTTCCGGGCCGCCCACGCTGGCGCCGATCGAAAGCTCCGAGGCGTTCCTGATGGCTTATCAAAACATTCGACGACGCCTGTTCACGGCCGTGGAGCTGGAGATCGCATGGGCGGCCAGTTTGTGGATGGCTGCGTACAACGCCCGGGAGATGGCACTGTGCGGTGGCACCCCGGCGGGCGCCGATGCGCTGCGGGCGCAGGCAGCCGAACGCCTCCGCCGGGCTAATGCGTAACATCAGCACACAAATTCAGCGGGTTCTATCGTGTCGGTCGTGGCGTACGTGCGGACGGTGAAGACGGCGTCTGGGGCGCGGGCGGTGCAGATCGTGCATTCCCAGCGCCGGGGATCGCGGGACATCGAGCACATCGGGTCCGCGCACACGGACGCGGACGTGGAGCTACTCAAGGCGGTAGCGAGGCAGCGGCTGGCCGCGGGGCAGCAGGAGTTGGATCTGCGCCTGCCGGACAGTCCGGCCAACGGGGGCGACCCGTTGCCGATCACATCTACACGTGCCGGGCGTCTGCTGGACGCGTTGGGGCGCGGGTACGACGCCCTGGGGTTCGCTGCCGCTGCCGAGCAGGACGAGGTGTTCAAGGCGCTGGTGTTGGCCAGGATCATCGAACCGACCAGCAAGCTCGATTCGGTGCGGGTGCTGGACGAGGCCGGCGCGCGGGCGCCGTCGTACGCGACGATCAAGCGGCGGCTGCCGGTGTACGCCACGGGAGGCAAGGCTTCCGCCGCCGGCGGGAAGACCGAGGACGTGCCAGTCGAGGACGACGCTGAGCCGACGTTTGATCCGGACGGCGGTCCGTGGCGGGCGCCTGCGCCGCGCATGTGCGCCTCGGGCCGGCGACGTTGTTGCTCTACGACGTGACGACGCTGTACTTCGAGACCGACGAAGGTGACGGATTCCGCGAGCCCGGCTTCAGTAAAGAGAGGCGCCTGGAACCGCAGATCGTCGTCGGGCTGCTCACCGATAGGGCGGGGTTCCCGCTGATGGCGCACGCGTTCGAGGGCAACCGGGCTGAGACCACCACGATGGTGCCGGTCCTGCGGGCCTTCCTGGACGCACACCACCTGTCCGACATCACGGTGGTGGCCGACGCCGGGATGGTGTCCGAGGCGAACAAACGCGCGATCGAAGCCTCTGGGCTGTCGTTCATCCTCGGCGCCCGCGTCCCCGACGTGCCCTACGTCGTCAAGGTGTGGCGAGACACCCACCCCGACGCCGAGATCCCGGACGGGCACGTGTTCGTCCAGCCATGGCCGGCCGGACCCGGCGACAAGCGCCGTGACCACACGATCTTCTAGCAGTATCGGGCTGACCGTGCCCGGCGCACGCTGCGCGGCATCGACCAGCAGATCGCCAACGCCGAGAACGCTGTCGCGGGCAAGACGCCGGTCAAGCGCAACCGGTACCTGCTGACTGGGGCGGTCAAGAGCGTGAGCCGGACGTTGGAAGCCCGTAACCGTGCCTTGGCCGGGATCAAGGGCTACATCACCAACCTGCCCAACCCCGAGCCCGAGCAGGTGATCGGCGACTACAGCCGGCTACTGCAGGTCGAAAAGCCCTTTTCGAATGTCCAAAAGCGACCTTGCCGCCCGACCGATCTACCATCACACCCGCGAGTCGATCGAAGCGCACCTGACCATCGTGTTCGCCGCCCTGGCCGTATCCCGCTGGATCGAGAACACAACCGGCTGGAGCATCAAACGTTTCGTGACCACCGCACGCCGCTACTGCACCGTCGAGATCCAAGCCGGCGAACACACGATCACCGCCGCCGACCCCATACCCGCCGACCTCCGAGCCGCACTCGACGCCATCCACGGCACGCACTAAGAGGTCCTAACAAAATGATCTCTGGGTCTTTCATCCCTTGTGGAGGGTGATCTACGATGTCGTGCCGTGAGGCGTGGCGAGCAGCCGCCGTGGA
>NZ_JARXXY010000082.1:0-4066 GCF_029893845.1 Micromonospora sp. A200
CGCCCCGCGATGACGGCGCGAGGATCAGTTGGCCCGCGGAGGCCCGCCCCACCACCAGGTGGGGAGTCGCTCGCCCCCACGGCGAGGATCCACAAGGTGCATCGGAAACCCGGTGAACGTTAGTGGACACCGCACTAGCATCGGCGCATGACCTGGCGATGTTGATCCGTAAGTGAGGGCCGCAACCGCGGACCACCCCGGACGCCGCACGTCCCGCGTCCGTCCGGTCCCGTGGAAAGGCCCTCATGATCCTCACCACCGCAGCACCGCCCGGCGTCCGCCGCCTGGCGGCCACCCTCTACGGGTACGCGTTCCTCCAGGACCTCGTCCTGCTCTACCCGGTGTACGCGCTGCTGTTCAGCGACACCGGCCTGTCGATCGGCCAGATCTCCTCGCTCTTCGTCGTCTGGTCGGCGACCAGCATCCTGCTCGAGGTGCCCTCCGGCGCCTGGGCCGACGCCGTCTCCCGCCGGCTGCTGCTCTGCCTCGCGCCGCTGCTCGCCGGCGCCGGCTACGCCCTGTGGGTGCTGGCCCCGTCCTACCCGGCGTTCGCCCTCGGCTTCGTCCTCTGGGGAGCCGGCGGCGCGCTCGGCTCCGGCGCCCTGGAGGCGCTGGTCTTCACCGAACTCGACCGGCTCGGCGCGGCCGGCCGCTACGCCCGCACCATGGGCCGGGCGCGCACCGCCGCGGTGCTCGGCGTGCTCGCCTCGATCGGCCTGGCCGGCCCGGTGCTCGCCGTCGGCGGCTACCCGGCTGTCGGCGCGGCCAGCGTGCTGGCCACCCTGCTCGCCGCCGCCGTCGCCACCCGTTTCCCCGAACACCGTCCGGCCCGGGCGGCCGCGTCGGAGCCCGCGGAGGAGGGCGACGACCTGGGCTGGGCGGCGACCCTGCGCGCCGGCCTCGCCGAGGCCCGGGCCGACCCACGGGTACGCGGGGCGCTGCTGCTGGTCCCGGCGGTGGCCGCCGTGTGGGGCGCCCTCGACGAGTACACGCCGCTGCTGGCCCAGGACACTGGCGTCGCCGAGTCCACCGTGCCGCTGCTGCTCCTGCTCGTCTGGGCCGGGGTGACCGTGGGTGGCCTGCTCGCGGCGCCGGCCGAACGGCTGGGCACCCGGGGCTACGCCGCGCTGCTGACCGTGGCCGCCGTCGCGCTCGCCGCCGGGGCGGGACTGCGCCACCCGGCGGGGTTCGTGCTGGTCGGTGTCGCGTTCTGCGCCTTCCAACTGGCCACGGTGCTGGCCGACGCCCGGCTCCAGGCGCGGATCACCGGGCCGGGCCGGGCCACCGTCACCTCGGTCGCCGGCATGGCCACCGACCTGACCATCATCGCCGTCTACGGCGGGTACGCCCTGGTCGCGGCGGTGGGCGGCAACCGGGCCGCCTTCGTGGTGGCGGCCGTGCCGTACCTGCTGGTGGCGGTCGTCCTGCTGGCCACCCGCGATGGTGGCCGAGGCGGTCCGAGGCGGGAGCCGGTGGCCGGCCGCAGCGGCGGGCCGACGTGAACCGCGCCCGCACCTTCAGCCGCGCCGGTGGCCTGGCGAGCGCCTTCACCCAGGCGGGAAGTGGGTAGGGTGCCCGGCCCGGCGGGCGGCTCGTGTCGGTGCCGGCGGTTAGCGTGGCCGGATGACCGGTGTGAGCTACGACCGTTGGTGCGCCGAGATCGTGCAGCAGAGCGACCTGCTCCGGTCGCATCTCGACGGCGCCGACCTGACCGTCGCCGTCCCGTCCTGCCCGGGGTGGAACGTGGGCCAGTTGGTGCGGCACCTCGGGGGCGGGCAGCGGTGGGCCGCGGAGATCGTCCGCACCCGTCCGTCCACGCCACCGTCGGACACCCACTTCCGTGACCTGTCGCCGTACGCCGACGAGGACCCGGCGGTGGTCGGGCCGTGGCTGGTCGAGGGGGCCGCCGAGCTGGCCGGTGCGCTGCGCGACGCCGGGCCGGCGGCGCGGGTGTGGACCCCGCTCGGGCCGGGCAGCCCGGCGTTCTTCGCGCGCCGGTTCGCCCACGAGACGCTCGTGCACCGGGCCGACGCCGCGCTCGCCCTCGGCCTCGACGTGGCCGTTTCGCCGGAGGTCGCTGTCGACGCCCTCGACGAGTGGATGGAGCTGGGCGCGCTGCCGCAGATGTTCGACTTCCATCCGCACCGTCGGGAACTGCTCGGCCCGGGCCGGACGCTGCACCTGCACGCCACCGACACGCCGGCCGAGCTGGGCGCCGAGTGGGTGGTGGACCTCACCGGCGACCTGATCGCCTGGCGGCGGGCGCACGAGAAGGCCGCCGTGGCCGTACGCGGGCCGCTGACCAACCTGCTGTTGCTGGTCTACGGCCGGCTCTCCGTCGACACGGCGGGCGTCGAGGTGATCGGGGACGCGAAGCTGCTCGACCTGTGGCTGGAGCGGGTCGCCTTCGGCTGACCGGGTCGGCCCGGTGACGGGGACGACCGTCACCGGGCCTGCGGTCAGCCCGGCAGGTGGACGGAGGTCGTGGTGCTCAGCGCTCCGCCTCGCCGGACTCCAGCAACTGCTTGAGCGCGGCCAGCCGTTCCCGCCAGTACGCCTTGAGCGCGGCTGCCTGCTCGGCGTCGGTGAGCTTCTCGTGCACCACGGTCACCGTGGCCTTCGTGTCGCCCTTGGGTGCGAAGCCGACCACGATCCGGGTCGGGCCGCCCTCCCAATCGGCGCGGAAGGTCTTCGGCCGGGTGGCCGTGCGTACCCGGATCGCCACGTCGGGCAGCCACCGCCGGCGCAGCCCGTCGTCGCTGAACGCCTCGAACAGCCGGTCCACCGGCACGGCGACCGTGCGGCTGCCGCTCGCCTCCCAGCCGCCGCCGCGCCGCTGCCCGGGGGCGCGCAGGCCACGCGCCTGCTCGTACCCGACGGTGACGGTCTGCGCCCACCAGCCCGGCACCTCGTGGGCGGTCACCAGCCAGCGAGCGGTCTCGGTGTGCGTACGTTGCACCGCGCCCCAGTCGTCCAGCAGGGCGAACCACTCGTCCCAGCCGCGGCCGGTGCGCTCACGGAGCAACGCGTCGGAGATCCGGTCGGCCTGTGCCGCCCCCGATCCGGGGGCCGGGGGAGTGGCTTCGGCGGGCGCCGCGGTCGGCGGTTCAGCCGCAACGGCGCCGGGCAGCAGGTGCCGGCGGGCCGCCGTGTAGCTCTCGCCGGTCTTGTCCATCCGGGTGCGGACCCGGGACTTGAAGGATTTCTGGCGCGTCATCACATGCTCCCTGTCGACGGCGCGGTCGTGGGGACTCACGCTCCCGTCGACCCGCCGTTGCCTGGGCATGTGGCACGGCACCCCGAAGACTCGAGGTCTCCTTTGCCTCCGCGACGCCGGTGGCGTGAGCACCGGTAAGGAGGTGAGGCGCGGGACGGCGCCGACGCCATGTTAACAAGCCGCGCCACGGCGGGCGAGCGGGTCGCGCCGGCTCAGTCGGGCAGGGCGTCGAGGTAGACCCAACGCCCGTCCTCCCGGACGAACCGGCTGCGTTCGTGCAGGGTCCCCGGCCGGCCGGCCTCGCGGTAGTGGGCGCGGAACTCGACGGTGCCGGTGCTGTCGAACAGGCCACCCCGGTCGGTGTCGACGATCTCCAGGCGGGTCCACTGCTCGCCGGGGTCCAGCCGCAGCCGGGCCGGCCGGGTCGAGGAGTGCCAGCTGCGCAGTAGGTACCCGGCGTCACCGACGGCGAAGGCGCTGAACCGGGAGCGCATCAGCGCCTCGGCCGTCCCCGCCGTCCCGTCGCCGCGGTGCACCGGGCCGCAGCAGTCGGCGTACGGCAGGCCGGAGCCACACGGGCACGGCCGGTCCTGGTCGTCGGCCGCGCTCCGGCGGGCCCCACGTTTCGCCACGGCACCCATCCTGCCGCACCCGTCGGGTGCGGAGAGCGGCAGCCGGGGCACGCGGCCGACCCCGGCGACGGATGCCGGCGCACCGTTCGGAGACGACGAAAGGGCCGGCCCCGTGGTGGGGCCGGCCCTTGTCGTTGGTGGGTCAGGCGGTGGCGGAGTAGCCGCGGGTGGCGATCCAGTCGGCGAGGTTGTCGACGCTCATCCGGTAGGAGGCCTG
>NZ_JARXXY010000083.1:0-3558 GCF_029893845.1 Micromonospora sp. A200
CTCACCGGTCCAAGGGGTGGGAGTGCTCACTCGCCCGCGGCTACCGGACGTCGAGTCTGCCTCCCAGCCGACCCGACACCTCCCATTAGGGGTGGCGGGGGTGGATGAGGTCGAAGACGGGGCGGCCGGCGGTCAGGGCGCGGCGTTCGAACTTGGTGACCGGGCGGTGTGCGGGGCGGGGGGCGAAGCCGTTGTGCGGGTCCGCCAGGCCGGGGTCGGCGGTCAGGGTCTCCCGCATCGACTCGGCGTACTCGGCCCAGTCGGTGGCGCAGTGCAGGGTGCCACCCGGCCGCAGGCGGGAGCGGAGCAACGCCACGTGCTCCGGCTGGATGATCCGCCGCTTGTGGTGCCGGGCCTTCGGCCAGGGGTCGGGGAAGAAGACGTGCACCGCGTCCAGAGCGTCGGTCGGCATGGCCCGGACCAGGTCCAGCGCGTCGCCCTTGGCCACCCGGACGTTGGTCAGCCCGTGCCGTTCCACCAGTTCCAGCAGGTTGCCGAGGCCGGGCGTGTGCACCTCGACGGCCAGGTAGTCCCGGTCCGGGTCGGCGACGGCCATCGTCGCCGTGGCCTCGCCCATGCCGGAGCCGATCTCCAGCACCACGGGGGCGCCCCGGCCGAAGAGCGCGGCCGGGTCGAAGGGGCCGTCGAGCTCGGCGATGTCGACGCCGTACTCCGGCCAGAGCCGTTCCAGCGCGTCCGTCCGGCGGCCGCTCATCCGGCCGCGGCGGGGGTGGAAGGTCAGGATCCGGGCGGCCGGCGGGGCCGCCGGGACGGCGGGGTTCTGGTCGGTGGAGGTCACAGCGACCCGAGCGTACGCGACGGTTCCGTCGTATCGGATGTGATGTACGCCCGGGGGTGAGACGATTCATCCCGTACGGCAGGCCGGCGCTCGCTGTCCCGGCGCTGCCCGAGGCGGCCGGAAGGGGGCAGGATGTCGATCACGCTCCAGCGCACCGCGTTGGCCATCACGTTCGGTGCCCTCGGCCCAGCTCTGCTCGGGGCGGGCGCGGCGCTCGCCGCCCCGCCACCCGCGGCGGCAGCCCCGGCCCCCAGCGAGCCGGCTGAGGTCTGGCCGCTGCAGGCCGGCGAGCCGCAGCCGACCCCCAACGTGGTCTTCGTCGAGGTGCGCCCGACCCCGGTGCAGCCCGGCTTCCTGGTCGGCATCCGGGCCAGCTGCCGGGACAACTCCATCCCGGCGACGGTCGTCTCCGACGCGTTCGGCCGGGTGCAGGTGCACTCCCAGCGTGGTGAGCTGACCGCCTCGGCCGAGGTCCGGGAGCGGACCCGGCCGGGCAACTACCGGGTCAAGCTGGAGTGCCGCGACGGCGCGACCGCCTCGACGATGCTCCAGGTGGTCAAGTCGATGAAGCCCAGCCCCGGCCCGCACACCGGCTTCGGCGGCTCCGCCGGCGGCAACCTCACCGGCCTGCTCGTACCCGGTGGCCTGGCCCTGACCATCGCCGGCGCGACCGTCGGCATCATCGCGGCCCGCCGCCCCCGTGGCGCCGCACGGGGCTGAGCGGCGCGATGGCCTCGCAACCCGCCTCCACACCGGCCGCCCGCGGCGACCGTACCTCGGCACGCAGCCCCTGGTCGGTGCCGCTCGCGGCGGGCCTGGTGCTGCTCGGCGTCTTCGCGACCGGCGCGGGTCTCGGGCGTACCGTCGGGCCGCTGGACTGGGCGGCCGGCCAGCAACGCCCGGCGGACGCGCAGGAGCGGCCCGACGCAGGGCGCGGCGGCGGGTTGCCGGCCAGCCGGCCGGTGAGCCTGGCGGTGCCGGCCATTCAGGTGACCGCCCCGGTGGCCCCGGTGGGAAAGGCGAAGGACGGGTCGATCGACGTGCCGCCGCTGAACCGGCACCACGAGACCGGCTGGTACGACCGCGGCCCGACCCCGGGGGAGCCGGGTCGCGCCATCATCGTCGGGCACGTCGACTCCAAGAGCGGCCCGGCCGTCTTCTACGAGCTGCGCAAGCTCAAGCCCGGCGACCGGATCGAGGTGACCCGCGAGGATCGCAAGGTCGCGGTGTTCACCGTCGACTCGGTCGAGCACTTCGACAAGTCCCAGCTGCCGGCCGACCGGGTCTACGGCGACGACGGGCCGCCGGCGCTGCGGCTGATCACCTGCGGCGGCGCCTGGGTCGGTGGCCGGACCGGCTACGAGGACAACGTCATCGCCTTCGCGTCGCTGGCCGAGACCCGGCAGCCCTGACCGGCCGGGCGCTCAGCCCTTGCCGGTGACCTGCTGGACGACCTCGAACTCCAGCAGCGTGGCGCCGGAGGAGACCGGCCGCCGCTGCTCGCCGCCCTCACCGCCGGCGTGCGCGGCCCGGCCCGGGCCGGCCGCCCACGCCTGGTACGCCTCCTCGCTCTCCCACCGGGTGTAGACGAAGTAGCGGCTCTCCCCGGCGACCGGGCGCAGCAGCTCGAAGCCGAGGAAGCCGGGGGAGTTCTCCACCGCGCCGGCCCGGGCGGCGAACCGCTTCTCCAGCTCCTCGCCGGCGCCGGACGGGACGTCGATCGCGTTGATCTTCACGACTGCCATGGCTCCACCCTAACCAGCGGCCGATCAGCCGGGTGGACGTCCCGCCCGCTCCCCGACGCCGGCCAGGGCCGCCGGACCACCCGCGTCGAAGCAGGGCTCAGAACGACTCGACGGCCGGCACCAGCTCGGCGTCGACCACGATCGGGGCGTGGTCGGAGGGGCCCTTGCCCTTGCGGGCCTCCCGGTCGACGTACGCGGAGCGGACCGCCCGGGCGAACGGCGCGGAGGCGTAGACGAGGTCGATCCGCATGCCCTTGTTCTGATGGAACATCCCGGCCCGGTAGTCCCAGTACGTGAAGGGGTGCGGGCCCTTCATCGGGGTCGGCACCACGTCGACCAGCCCGAGGTCGCGCAGCGCCGCCAGGGCGGCCCGCTCGGCCGGCGTGACGTGGGTGGAGGTGACGAAGAGCGCCGGGTCCCAGACGTCGGCGTCGGTGGGGGCGACGTTGAAGTCGCCGCAGACCGCCACCGGCGCCCCGCCGGCCAGCTCCGGCTCCAGCGCGTCCCGCAGCGCGGCGAACCAGGCCAGCTTGTACGCGTAGTGCGGGTCGTCGGGGGAGCGGCCGTTCGGGACGTACACCGACCAGACCCGGACCCCGTCGCAGTTGGCCGAGATGGCCCGCGCCTCCGGTTCGGGGAACCCGGGCTCGCCGGGGAATCCGACCGCCACGTCGGCCAGCCCGACCCGGGACAGGATCGCCACCCCGTTCCACCGGCCGTCGCTGTGGCTGGCCACCTCGTAGCCCAGCGCGCCCACCTCGGCGCTGGGGAAGGAACCGTCGGGGCACTTGGTCTCCTGCAGGCAGACCACGTCCGGGCCGGTCGTGGCCAGCCATTCGAGCAGCCGGGGCAGGCGGGCCTTCACCGAGTTCACGTTCCAGGTCGCCAGACGCATGCCTTCAGCCTGCCGTATCCGACCCCGGGGGGGGGGGGGGGGGGGGCGGGGGGGGGCCCCCCCGGGGGGGGCGGGGGGGGGGGCGCGGGCCGCCGGGGGGGGGGCGGCGCGGGGGGGGC
>NZ_JARXXY010000084.1:0-2008 GCF_029893845.1 Micromonospora sp. A200
CACCGCCCACGCTTCATCGGTCAACTCACCACGACGCACCACCGGCACATCGTCAACGATCAACCACTACAAGATCGGCAGGACACGCCCTAGTCCCAGCACATGCGCGACGGCCGGCCTTGGTTGCTCAGTTGCCCTGGTTACAGTCGGTGCCACCGCGCGGCAGTCATGCACCTACGCTTCTGGCCAGTCGGCCGCGATGCCAATGGGACTGAGTCCGGCGACCGGTAGTCGTCACCAGGAAAGTACTCAATGTGCTGATGCCGGTGGACTGTCCGGTCATCGGCAGTCTCGGCTTGCTCAGCTACACCATCGAGCGCGTCCCAGATGATGTCGAGATACTCACGCCCGCCGGAGAAATGCAGCGTGGTCCCGCCTTGCAAATTGACAAGCAGCGGGCCTGCGGTCGCCTCTTGACTGACGACCCCGTCGGTGACCGCCACCTCAAACGGCTCAGCATGTTGGCGTAGCAGCCGGCTGAGGGCGCGGAGCGCAGCTGGCGGACCGGCAAGCTCCAGCTCGTCGTCGCCGACTGAGAGACGGCAGCGTCGGTGATCGTCCATCGGGGCATTGTTCCTCACCGCGCGGCCTCTTGCGTCGCCCACCGTGAAGGCCTCCGCGAGCGCCTTGAGGATCATGTCGGGCATCAGGTGGGACGCGAGCGTCAAGCATCTCCCGTGACGGGACATGCGTGTGGCGGGTACAACTGCCGAATTGCGCTCTATCAGATCAAGGCGGCCCGCAAAGCGGGCCGCGCCGACCCGGCCCTGGCCTGCTGGCGACCTCCGGCCGGCATCGGCCGGGCCGGCCGGCCACGTTTCGGAAGACCTCGGGGCTCTGCCCCGAACCCCGACCCTTCTCAGAGATGCCACCGCGGCTCACCTCGCCGGGCACCACAAGGGCTACCAGCCTCCCCGAACGGGGACCAGGTCGTTCGTCCGGCAGGGCGCTCCACCTGGCCCCCGTCCGGGGAGGCTGGACGGTCTGGCGACTGCCCGACGAGGAGATCCGCTGAAGCCAGCATGCCGTTGACCCCGCTGTCCCCGCAGGGCGGGAGAATGCCAGGGGGTCAGGTACCGGTTGGGGGCAACGCCAATCTCGCCGCGCAGTCGGGGTAGCCACTGGAATTCAGGCGTGTAAAGATCGCGCCGTGCTCACCTCGTCAGAATCCCCCGGTGCCGCCGTCGAGTTGGTCTTTGTGCTTTTCGGCATCGCTGCCATAGCTCTAGGCATCGGAATAATCGTCACGCGGCGTGTCCCCTGGCTACTTCAGGACAGCTTCCTCGGCCTCTTCGGGAGCCCTACGTCGCCACCCCAACCGACTCGTATAGGCGGCTTCCACGCCCTGAACGGTGGCACCATCGTCCTGTATGTGTCGGCGGAGTTCCCATCGGTGCCGCACCCGGCCGCAGTAGCGCTGACCGCAGCAGCTTTTATCACCTTCACGGCCTCTTGGGCCTGCCTGATCTTTGTGCAGCGCTAGCAGCCAAGTCGGCTAGATCGACCACTCCCATGCTGACAGTCTGGGAGCCACACGTGGGAGCCACCGGGGCGGACTGGACGGGACGGTACGGGACCGATGGAGTTGCCGAGCGCTTGAGGACCAGGACCAAGCGGACGGCATCGGACGGCCTTGACATGGTCTTGGGAATCTACGGATCAGGTGGCGTGTGACCCGTCGCGGTCTTGTCTACGGCGATGCTTGACAACCGCCATTGAGACTCGTCTGGTAGGGCCCTCCACCTTGTCCCCGCCGGGAGGCTGGACGGTCTCGACTGCCCGACGAGGAGATCCGCTAGCTTGACATGCACGTCGATGAGGGGGTCGGACACGACGGAGCGGGGAAGTTAAGGTGCCGTCGTGAAGTCGATCGGATCGCGGGTGCTGCTCGTCCATGCCGTGGTGGTAGTCGCCCTAGTACGACAGCCGCCGTTCGGGATCATGGGTGAAGTTCGAGGTTGAGGCGGCGTGTGTAGTGGGATCGTCGGGCTTGGGCTTGATGCCGGCG
>NZ_JARXXY010000085.1:0-1964 GCF_029893845.1 Micromonospora sp. A200
CGGTGTTGTTGGCGATGCGGGACTCGCGGCGCTTCTTGTCGGAGTCGTCCCTGCCGTCGGCGGAGCCACCCTGGCCGTCGGCGGACTCGCCCTTGTCCTTGTCCTTGTCCCGAGCGGACTCGTCCTTGTCCTTGTCCCTGTCCCGGGCGGACTCGTCCTTGTCCTTGTCCTTGTCGTCGCGGGCGGACTCGCCCTTGTCCTTGTCCTTGTCCTTGTCCTTGTCCTTGTCCTTGTCGTCGCGGGCGGACTCGCCCTTGTCCTTGTCCTTGTCCTTGTCGTCAAAGGATCCGTGGACCTTGAGGACGCCGACGTTGAAGATGCCGCCGCCGTTCTCCCGGGCGTGGTTGTTCTCCACCTCGCTGTCCTCAAGGTCGACCCGACCGAAGTTGGCGATGGCGCCGCCGTTGCCCTCGGCGTTGTTGCGGGTCAGCGTGACGTTCTTCAGGTGTGCGCTACCGCCCCGCTCGACCAGCAACGCACCACCGTCGGCGTCACCGTCCTTGTCGTCCTTGTCGTCCTTGTCGTCCTTGTCGTCCTTGTGGTCCTTGTGGTCCTTGTGGTCCTTGTCGTCCTTGCCGTCCTTGCCGTCCTTGCCCCACGACCAGCCCTGCATGCCTTGGGCTCCCTGCGCGCTCTGGGCATCCTGGGCTCCCTGCCCGCCCTGCACAGCCGGGGCGCCCTGCGGGCCACCCGGACCCTGCGGGCCACCGGGAGCCGGGGCGGCGGCCGGAGCCGGGCCGCCCGGCACCTGGGGTCCACCCGGTCCACCCGGTCCACCCGGTCCACCCGGTCCACCCGGTCCACCCGGTCCACCCGGTCCACCCGGTCCACCCGGTCCATTCGGTCCGCCCGGTCCACCCGGGCCGCTCGGGCCGCCAGGTCCACCGGGTCCGCCCGGTCCACCGGGACCCTGGTCGCCGCCGTACTTGAACTCGGAGGCGTTGCCGCCCTTGAGCGTGAGGTCCTTCAGGGTCAGGTCGCCGCCGTCGGCGACCCGGAACAGCCGGAACGTCTGCTCGGAGTCCCGCTTGATCGTGGAGTCCTCACCCTTGATGGTGATCTCCTGCTTGATCGTCGGCAGGGCTGCCCCGGACTTCCGGTCGTGCCCGTCCAGCTCGTAGGTGCAGTCCTTGGCCAGCTTCAAGGTGCCACCGTGATCCCGGTTGGCCAGATCGAGAGCCTCGATCAGCTTGTCGTCGTCACACGGCACCTCCCGCACCCGCCCGTGCTCGTCACGATCCCGGTCCTCGTCCCGGTCTCTGTCCCGGTCCTTGTCCCGGTCCTTGTCCCGGTCCTTGTCCCGGTCCCGGTCCTCGCCCCGAACGTCGTCCTTGGTGAGCTGCTGGGCGGTCGACCACTTCACATCGGCGAGCCGGTGGGAGCCGGTGACCCCGGTGGTCGCGTAGGCCACACCCGCGAGGCTGACCGCTCCGGTCAGGCCCATGACGCCGGTGGCGAGCCAGAGCCGACGACGACGGAACGGGGAGGCCGTCTCACGGGTGGCGTCATCGTTCTTGCGAAGGTAGTTGGACATCAGAGCTCTCTGCCCTCTCCTTGTACCCGACAAGGTCGCTTCGCCACGGCGAGGCGGCCTTCGCTACAAATCGGTTGTAGCTGCTGAACAACAACGTATGAGAACCTTCTTCACCTCGTGGGCGTATACGAAAAAAGCCCACATTAGGTAGGTGGGCGGTGCAGCCGACAGCAGGGCGGACGGCGGTGCAGCAGAGGTGTCACCGGTGGCGAAGGGCGTCGCGGAGGGCGAAAGCGCGTGACGGGCGGCCGGGCCTCCGGGGGCGACGCGTCCCGGTAGGGGTGGGGAGTCCCTTCCCGCCTCGGCGGGAAGGGACTCCCTGGTCGTACGTCGGCTCAGTTGAAGCAGTCCTTGACGGTGCCGGCGCAGTTGGTGGGGTCGTTGTTGGTCACGGTCGACTTGTCGTCGAGCTTGACCTTGCCGTCGTTGT
>NZ_JARXXY010000086.1:0-1772 GCF_029893845.1 Micromonospora sp. A200
GGTGTGGGTGGTGTGGGCTTCTTTCTTCCAACCCTCGGGCGGCGCGCTGTTAGGCCCCCCCCCCCCCCGGGCCGCCGCCGGGGGGGGCCCCCCCCCCCCCCCCCCCGCAGCCGGGTCACGTCAGGGCAGCTCGGAAGGGCGGTAGCTGGTCGATCCCTTGGCGGTGTGCACGGTCAACGTGAGGCGGTCGACCTCGCCGCCCTCAGGACCGGGCCACCAGGCCGCCCACCAGCCGGACTTCACGCTGGCCTGGAAGACCTTTCCGTTGTCGAGGCGCACGTCCACCCCGGTGACTCCCGGGCCCACCAGGCCTACGATGTTCGACCACATGGCGTCGCCACTGCCCATGGAACTCATCGTCTGCAGGTCCACCGTGCCGGCGGGCAGGGCCGGCAGCGGGCCGTCGGCCAGGCCCATCGAGGCGAGCTGGTCGTCGTCTCCCGCGCTCAGGCACTCGACGATGAGGCCGCTGTCCTTCTTCATGATGAGCAGCGTCGCGAGCCCGCGCTGCTCGGCGAGGAGCACGTCCGCCGGGTCGACCGCCGACGAGCTGCCCCCCACGTCGTTCCCAGCGCAGATCCGGGCCTGCGGCAGCACCTGCGCACCGGTGAGCGAACCGGGCGTGGGCGTCCAGGCCGCGACCGCTTTCTCAGCCGTCCCCGGCAGCAGCGCGGGCACGGCCACGACTCCGACGGCACCCGCGGCGACCGCGGCGAGGCCCATCACCAGCCGGCGCCGCACCGGCCGGCGAGCGGATGCCCCCGTGGCCTGACCGGCCATCACCCGCTCGACGAACGCCTCCGAACGGGTCCATTCCAGCGCGGTGGGCTCGCGCCCACGCGCCGGGTCCAGCACGGCCAGCTGCTGCAGGTCCTTCATGCTCGAGTCCATGCCTGCTGCTCCTTGAAATCGTGAGGGCGGAAAGACGAAGGGGCGACAGATTCGGCCGGTTCCAGAGCGGCCCGCAACCGTTGCCGGGCCCGGCCGAGCCGCATGGCAAAGGTCGATCGGCGACAGCCGAGCACGGTGGCCGCCTGCTCAGCCGTCAATCCGTCGAACGCGACCAGGGCGAGAACCTCGCGGTCTGCGGGGCGTAGAACGCGCCAGGCGCGTTCCAGGTCGATTCGCGTCGCGGCACTCACGGCGTCGTCGGACAGCTCGCGTGCCTCCAGCGACACCAGCCGCACGTCCAGGGCCTGGCGCCTCAACCAGCCGCGCGACTGGTTGGCCATGGTCTTGCGGGCCACCGCGAACAGCCACGGTCGAGCATCGTCCGGCAGCTCGTCGAATCGCCGCCAGGCCGTCAGGAAGACCGTCGAGACGATGTCCTCAGCCTCGGTGACCGGGACCCTCCGCTCGACGAAGCGCAGCAGGTCGGCATATGTCTCCCTGTGCAGAGAACGGAAGCACTCCTCCCGGGCATCAGCGCGGCTCATCTGGGTTCTTCTTGGTTGTCCATGTCCCCTACCTGTCCGGCTCAGCGGCAACTGTCACCCGCCGGTTCACCGTCGAGCTGGGTGCGGAGGGCGAGCTGTCCACCCCGCCACACCCCTCTCGATGTCTGTTTGGTGAGTCTTCCCTGGACGCTCCTATGCCGGGTCAAGTGGTTGGGGTGGGGTTTCGAGGCGTCGGTAGAGCTCTCGGGCGATGTAGCGCTTGAGGCAGCGTTTGATCTCTCGGTCGGTTTTGCCTTGGGTGCGGCGGTGGTCGGCGTAGGCGCGGGTGCGTTCGTCGTAACGCAGTCGGGACAGGGCGATGGTGTGCAGGGCGCG
>NZ_JARXXY010000087.1:0-1591 GCF_029893845.1 Micromonospora sp. A200
GACTAGGGCGTGTCCTGCCGATCTTGTAGTGGTTGATCGTTGACGATGTGCCGGTGGTGCGTCGTGGTGAGTTGACCGATGAAGCGTGGGCGGTGATCGCGCCGTTGCTACCCGAACCGGGGAGTTCTCGGGGGCGGTGGCGGGATCACCGGCAGGTCATCAACGGGATCTTGTGGAAGCTGCGCA
Source organism: Micromonospora sp. A200 (assembly GCF_029893845.1). Classification (NCBI taxonomy): domain Bacteria; kingdom Bacillati; phylum Actinomycetota; class Actinomycetes; order Micromonosporales; family Micromonosporaceae; genus Micromonospora; species Micromonospora sp. A200. The sequence continues at coordinate 187 of NZ_JARXXY010000087.1, forward strand.
CGGGCGCGCCGTGGCGTGACCTGCCGGAACGCTTCGGGCCGTGGAAGACCTGCCACGAACGCCTGCGCCGCTGGACGGCGGACGGCACCTGGGATCGGATCCTGGCCGCGGCGCAGGTCCACGACGACGGCACACCGGTGCAGTGGACGATCAGCATCGACTCGTCGATCGTGCGGGCGCACCAGCATGCCGCTGGCGCCCGCAAAAAGGGGGCTCCCCGACAAGTCCGGCGACGCCTGGTGCGCAAGATGGCGAGGCCATCGGCCGGTCCCGCGGCGGGCTGAGCACCAAGATCCACCTCGCGGTCGACGGACGTGGACGGCCGTTGTCGATCCTGCTCACTCCCGGCCAGGCCGGCGACAACCCCCAGCTGTTGGCGCTGCTGGACGCGATCCGCGTCAACGATCCCGGACCCGGCCGGCCCCGCAAACGCCCCGACGTGCTGATCGCGGACAAAGGCTATGCGCATGACTCGACCCGCCGCGCCCTGCGACAACGCGGCATCCGGCACGTCATCCCCGAACGGTCGGACCAGGTCGCCCGCCGCGTCGCCAAGGGCAGCGCCGGCGGCAGACCCCCAGCCTTCGACAAGGTGATCTACCGCAAGCGCAACGTCGTGGAACGCTGCTTCAACCGACTCAAGCAATGGCGTGACCTGGCCACCCGCTACGCCAAACGCGCATCCCTCTACCGGGCCAGCCTGGTCCTCATCGCCGCCGTCATCTGGCTTCCATGATCGACAGAAAAGCTAGTTGCTGCGTTTGCTGGCGTCGAGGGCAGCCTGCTCCACTCGCTGGCGGTAGTCCAGCCACCATGACTCGTCGGCGGGGGGCAGGTTGTCGTTCCTGGGCAGCAGCCCGGCCGCGCCGTCGATGAGTTCGCGCACGATGTCAGCGTGGCCGGCGTGCCGTTGTGTTTCCGCGATGACGTGGACCAGGACGTGGTGCAACGTGACGGCTGCATCGCCCCACCACGGCACGCGGCCGACCTCATCCAGTGCAAGGGCTTCAATGGTGGTGTCGGCGTGGGCGATCGCGCGACGGTACAGTCCGACGATCTCCTCGCGGGTCTCATCCGCGGTCGCCCACATGTCGGCATTGGTCTCCGCTCCCTCGCCGACGTACGGCAGCTCCTGCTCGAACGGTCGGCCGAACACGACGCCGAAGTAGAGGATCTCCATGGCCGCCGAGTGCTTTACCAGACCGAGCAAGTTGGTGGCGGTCCGGGTCAACGGACGCCGAATATCGTATTCGCTGAGCCCGTCGAGCTTCCACAGCAGCGCGTCACGGCCGCCCTTCAAGTAACTGTGCAGGTCTGCCTTCATCGCGGCACTATGGCATCCGGTTGGGTGTCGGCGCTGCCCCGGACGATCCACGGAGCTCATGATCGGCAGGACACGCCCTAG
>NZ_JARXXY010000088.1:0-1493 GCF_029893845.1 Micromonospora sp. A200
GGGTCAGACATCCCAGGAGCTTGGATGTCAAGCAGCGGCGGGTTGGGTTCGGTGTGACCAGGCGGTTGTCTGGTCGTAGCGGGTGGCGGTCTTGAGGCAGCCGTGGAGGATGCCGACGAGGCGGTTGCCGATCTGCCGTAGCGCAGCGTTGTGTCCGATTTCACGGGCGCGGAGTTCGTCGTAGTAGGCGCGGACCGCGGGGTCGTGCAGGATCGCGGCGCCGGCTTGGGTGTGGAGGGCGTCGACGAGTCGGTCGTTGTGCACGATGCGGGCGTGGACGGTTTTGGATTTGCCGGACTGGCGGGTGATGGGGGCGGTGCCGGCGTAGTTCTTGCGGGCTTTGGCGTCGGCGTAGCGGCCTGGGGCGTCGCCGAACTCTGCGAGCACCCGGGCGCCGAGGATCACGCCGATGCCGGGTTGGCTGAGGTAGACCTCAGCGTCCGGGTGCTGACCAAAATGCGCCTCAACCTGGCCTTCCATTGCCCGGATCTGAGCGTTGAGGGTCTGCAGGATCGCGACGGTGGCGTTGATGGTGGCCGCGTAGGCGGCGGTGACGATGTCGGGCTGGCGCAGGTGCGCGGTGCGCAGTGCCTGCTGAATCGTGGCGGCCTTGTCGGCGATCCCGCGGCGGCGGGCGCGTTTGAGAGCCGCGCTGATCTGAGCGAGGGTGAGTCTGGCGGCCTGGTCCGGGGTGGGTGCCTTGGCCAGCAGTTCGAGGGTGTCGGCGCCTGTCAGTGTCAGCGGCTGGTAGGCATCCAGCGCGGCGGGGAAGTACTCCCGCAGCGCCGCGCGCAGCCGCAGCATGTGCCGGGTGCGTTCCCAGATCAGCGTCTGGTGCGTGCGGGCCACCACCTTGACCGCTTCGGCGAGATCGGAATCGGCAGCGACCTGCCGCAGCTGATGGCGGCGGGTGCGGACCATGTCGGCCAGAGCATGCGCGTCGCCTTTGTCGCTCTTGGCCCCCGACAGCGACACCAACTCCCGATGCCGCGCGGCCTGCTTCGGGTTCACCCCGAACACCTGGTAGCCGGCCGCGACCAGCGCCCGCACCCACGGCCCACGATCGGTCTCGATGCACACCAGCACCTGCGCCGGCGTGGCATCCTCGGGCAGGAACCCGGCCACGAGGTCGTGGAAGCGGGCCATGCCGTCCACGCCCTCGGGCAGCCGCGCGGTTCGCATCACTCGCCCGTGCTGGTCCTGCACCTCCACATCGTGATGATCTTCCGCCCAGTCGTCACCGACGAACAGCACAACGCCTCCCGTCATCCCGAGAAACCCGTCGGCAGCCCGCGGGAGAACCAGCGCCCTAATGGACCAGTGCTCACGCCAATCCGGCAGGCACGACATCCCATCAGCCGTTCATCTCCCGACCACGGGCAAGGGCACGGTCTGACCCTAGGACTCACCGGTCCAAGGGGTGGGAGTGCTCACTCGCCCGCGGCTACCGGACGTCGAGTCTGCCTCCCAGCCGACCCGACACCTCCCATTAG
>NZ_JARXXY010000089.1:0-1471 GCF_029893845.1 Micromonospora sp. A200
CCCCCGTTACCTTTTTGATCGTCCCCAGCCGGGGACTCTCGGTCGCCCGGCCTGGTATGACTTACCGCCCCTGTCGTATGCATGATCCGGGGGGTGTTGTCGCCGGGCCGGGTGGCGTCGATGGACCGCTGATAGGGACACGACCACTCGCTCCGTTGGGGGTAGGTCTCCTCGTAACGTGGGTGCCGGCAGTCGACGCCAGACTGGCGACCGAGCCGAGGCGATGTCGCGGGGAGGCGATGCGGTGCACGGCGACAACTACGAGGTGTTTCTCGGTCTGGATGTCGGTAAGGACGGCCATCACGCCGTCGCGCTGAACCGGGACGGCAAGCGGCTGCACGACGCGGCGCTGGTCAACACCGAGGCCAAGCTGCGGCAGGTCTTCGACAAGCTGGCCAAGCACGGCAAGATGCTCGTGGTGGTCGACCAGCCCGCCTCGATTGGTGCGCTGCCGGTCGCGGTCGCCCGGGCCTGCGGCCATCAGGTCGCCTACCTGCCCGGACTGGCGATGCGCCGCATCGCCGACCTGCACCCGGGCGCCGCGAAGACCGACGCCCGCGACGCCTACGTCATCGCCGACGCCGCCCGCACCCTGCCGCACACGCTGCGCCGCGTCGACGTCGGCGACGAGGCCCTGGCCGAGCTGGAAGTCCTCGTCGGCTTCGACGACGACCTGGCCGGCGAGGCCACCCGGCTGACCAACCGGATCCGCGGTCTGCTCACCCAGATCCACCCGGCTCTGGAACGAGCGCTGGGCAAGAACATCCAGCACAAGGCTGTGCTCGAGCTGCTGTCACGCTGCGGCGGCCCGGCCGGGCTGCGCAAGGCCGGCCGCCGCAAACTCACCTCGATCGCGAACAAGAACGCGCCGCGCATGGGCGAGCGCCTTGTCGAACGCATCATGGCCGCTCTGGACGAGCAGACCGTCGTCGTTCCGGGCACCGCGGCGGCCGAGACGATCCTGCCGAGGCTGGCCGACAGCCTGCGCGACGTGCTCCAACAGCGAGACCACGTCGCCGCCGAGGTCGACAGGATCCTCGATGCACACCCTCTTGCCGAGGTCCTGACCTCGATGCCCGGCATCGGCGTCAGGACCGCAGCCCGGATCCTCCTCGAAGTCGGCGACGGCACCTCCTTCGCCACCCCGGGTCACCTGGCCGCCTACGCCGGCCTCGCCCCGGTCACCCGACGATCCGGCAGCAGCATCCGCGGCGAACACCCCGCCCGAGGCGGCAACAAACAGCTCAAACGCGCGTTCTTCCTCGCCGCGTTCGCCGCCCTCGCCGACCCCACCAGCAGGGCCTACTACGACCGCAAACGCGCCCAAGGCAAGAAACACAACGCCGCCCTGATCTGCCTGGCCCGCCGCCGCTGCGACGTCCTGTTCGCCATGCTCCGCGACAAGAACCCCTACCAACCCCGCCCCACAGCACCGATCGCCGCTTGACGAAACCCATAGGGACACCCCCCC
>NZ_JARXXY010000090.1:0-1408 GCF_029893845.1 Micromonospora sp. A200
GGGTCTTCTGCTGGGTTTGTGGGTCGGTGTAGATCATCTGTTGGGTAGTTGGGGTCGGTGGCCGCCGAGGCTGAGCATGGCCAGGGCGATGAGGGCGTGGGGTGAGTGGAATCCGTAGGCCATTCGGGTGAGTAGTCGGATCTTGGCGTTGACGGACTCGATGCGGCCGTTGGACAGGCCGTGTTCGATGGACGCGAGGATGGCGTCGCGGTGACGCACGACGCGTCGTTGCAGGTCGACGAAGACGTCGAGGCGGCTGCGGCGGGCCCATCCGATCCACCGGTCGAGGGCTTCGGTCGCGGCGGTCGGACTGGTCTTGGCCAGGGTGAACACCAGTCGTAGGCCCTCCTTGAGGGCCCATGCCCGGTGCAGGCGGGGGTGAGTCTTGGCGATCCAGGCGAGCTTGCTCTGCTGGGCCTTGGTCAGGTTGGCCGGGTTCTTCCACAACGCCCAGCGGGTGTTCTTCAACCTGCGGGCCTCACCGACGGCGACGCCGCGACGGCCGGCCCCACGGCCGGCGGCCTCGTTCCACACCTGCCGGCGAACCCGATCGACGGCGTCGGTGGCCCAGGCCACGACGTGGAACGGGTCGGCGCAGCGGACCGCGCGTGGGCACCGGCGACGAACGACGGTGGTGATCCAGTCGGCGCCGTCGGCGGACACGTGCGTGATCTTCGCGGCGCGGTCGGGGCCGAGCGCATCGAAGAACGCATGCAACGTGGCTGCGCTCTTTCCCGGTGCGGCCCAGACCAGTCGGCCGGTGTCGTGGTCGACGACCACCGTCAGATACCGGTGGCCCTTCTTATAGCTGACCTCGTCGATACCGATACGACGCAACCCGTCGAACCGATCCACCGCACCACCGGTGTCGGCCCACACCCGCGCCACGATCGACCCCACGGTGCGCCAACTGATCCGCATCAACTGCGACACCGCCGACTTCGCGGTGTGCACCGCCAGCCACGCCACCGTCGCGTCGAACGCCCGCGTATGCCCCGCCCCATGACGCGCCCACGGCACCGCCGCGACCACCACACCATGCACCCGACACGACACCCGCGGCGCGTGCGCCTCCACCACCGCCCGGACCGTCCCCAGATCCACCGCCCGCCACCGACGACGAACACCAGCGTCATAGCGCGCACACCGCCGCCCGCAATGCGGACACCGCCGCGACGCGCCCTTACGCACCCGCACCCGAGCCACCAACACCGACTCGTCCGGATCGAACTCGACACCCTCGACCACCGCCTGCTCGACCCCGAGCAGCCCAGCCCATACCCTGGCAGAACGCATGCCGTTCTCCCGCCCATCCAGTTCTGACCTTCGACAAGCCAGAACCTAGGCAGGACAACGGCATGCGCCATAAACGACGCACCGAACCACCCACACATGCGTCACAAGACCC
>NZ_JARXXY010000091.1:0-1128 GCF_029893845.1 Micromonospora sp. A200
GCGGCTACCTATTGACTGGTGCTACGACCGCAGCCAGGCCAGGCTTGGTCGAGGTGACCGGCGGAGTCGCTCTCATCGCGGCTGCCCACCGCAGGTTGGTGTGGCTCTCATCTGGCGTGCGCCCCGCCGGTCACCGCGGCGGTGAGAGGCTCAAGAGGGGACTGCCCAGCTCAAGGTAGCGCTGCCCTCCCGTCGACGACCCATCGTCGGATCGAGGGAGGACACGATGGCCCAGGTCATCATCGGCGTGGACCCGCACAAGCGTTCCGCCACCATCGAAATCATCAACGCCCGGGAGAAGACAGTCGGGCAGGGCCGGTTCGGCACCGACCGCGACGGCTACCAGGCCATGCTCGCCGCCGGCCGCAAGCACAAGGACCGCCTGTGGGCGGTCGAGGGCTGCAACGGCATCGGCCGGCACGTCGCGCAACGCCTGGTCGCTGACGGCGAGACCGTCGTGGACGTTCCCGCGAAGCTGTCCGCCCGGGCCCGGGTGTTCGCCACCGGCCAGGGCCGCAAGACCGACCCGGTCGATGCCCGCAGCGTCGCTGTGGTCGCCCTGCGCACCGAAGGTCTGCGGCAGGTCGTCACCGACGACACCACGGTCGCGTTACGGCTGCTCGTCGACCGTCGTGACCAGCTCGGCCGGGCCCGCACCGACGTGGTCTCCCGGCTGCACCACCTGCTACTCGAACTGGTGCCCGGCGGCGCGAAGAAGGACCTGTCCGCCCAGCAGGCCCGCGCCCTGCTGGGCACCGTGCGCCCGCGCGACGTGGTCGGCAAGACCCGCCGCCGGCTGGCCTCCGAGCTGATCGGCGAACTCGTCGTCATCGACAAAAAGATCAAAACCGCGAAACAGGAGCTCACCGACCTGGTCAACAGCACCGGAAGCCGGCTGATGAACCTGACCGGCATCGGACCGTCCGGCGCCGCCCGCCTGATCGGCGACATCGCAGACATCGCCCGGTTCACCAGCCGCGCCCACTTCGCCTCGTGGAACGGCACCGCACCGATCGACGCCTCGTCCGGCGACCAGAACCGGCACCGCCTCTCCAGAGCCGGGAACCGGCGCATCAACCGCGCGCTGCACATCATGGCCATTGTCCAGCTGCGCCGTGACACCGAAGG
>NZ_JARXXY010000092.1:0-1007 GCF_029893845.1 Micromonospora sp. A200
ACCCCCCGGATCATGCATACGACAGGGGCGGTAAGTCATACCAGGCCGGGCGACCGAGAGTCCCCGGCTGGGGACGATCAAAAAGGTAACGGGGGGCGGAGTGGATCGGCGTACCGAGATCAGCGCAGCGCGCGCCAGAGCAGGTAGAGGCCGATCACCGTGCCGAAGGCCACGATCAGCATCTTGAGGAGCACCGGCGGCAACCGGCGGACCAGCCGGGCCCCGACGTACCCGCCGACCAGCGTGGCCGGCGCGACCACCGCGACCGCCGCCCAGTTCACCGGCCCGAAGAGCGAGAAGACCGCCACCGTGGTCAGCCCGACCACCGCCGAGAGCAGGTTCTTGATCGCGGTGACCCGGGCCAGCGTCGCATCCAGCACCAGGGCCAGGCCGGCGACCAGCATCACCCCGAGCGCCGCGCCGAAATAGCCGCCGTACACCGCGCCGAGCGCGACCATGGCCTGCACCGCGACGGTACGGCGGCGCGGCGCCAGGTCGCGCGGATGCCCGACCAGCGCGCGCAGCGGATCCTGGAAGGCGAGCATCGCCGTCGCGCCGAGCACCAGGAACGGTACGACCACCTCGAACGTCCGGGCCGGGGTGGCCAGCAGCAGCAGGCAACCGAGGATCGTGCCGACGACCGTGGTGGGCACCAGCGTCGCCAGCGAACGCCTCGGCGGCAGGTCCGCCCGGCTGCCCGCCACGCTGGCCAGGTACCCGGGGCAGACCGAGACCGAGTTGGTGACGTTCGCCGGCACCGGCGGCAGGCCCACCGCGATCAGCGCCGGGAAGGTGATCAGCGAACCGCCCCCGGCCGCCGCGTTGACCGTGCCCGCGGCGAGACCGGCGGCGAGCAGGAGCGCGGCGTCGGAAAGATCCATGGTGATCCGAGGCTAGTACGCCCCGCTCCGCCCCGCGCGGCCACCTCGCCTCCGTCCGTGCGGGCTGCGCGGCGGGCGCCGTTTGCGGCGTGTCGCGGTGTCCCGGCCCCCGGACACCGCGACACG